>NZ_JAOQKF010000014.1:17304-31666 GCF_025567565.1 Muriventricola aceti
ACACATTTCTCATAGAGCTCCGGGTCCTCTATTCGTCTCCCCTGTTCCCCAGTATACAATACACCCCGGAAGTAGGCGGCCAGTCCCGCGGCTTCCAGCTTAGGCTGGAGCGCGCGCCGCTCCTCCTCAGAAACCAGATAGAGCAGCACCCCCTCCATCCGAAGCAGGGACAAAAAGGGCATTAGCCCGGTCAGCGGTCTCCCCTCTCGGTCCAGCAGAGTGTCTGGAACATCAAAAATAGCGCCTTGCAGACGCATGACCAATCCCTCCTCAGTTTTATTTGTCCGGTCCTATTTTAACCTCTTCCCCCTAAAATTACAATTCCCATTTCCTTTTTACTGAAACTGTTTTATACTGTCCCAAGGAGGGATATTATGAAGCTGATCATCTCCCCGGCAAAGAAAATGAACGTGGACACGGATACCATGGAGATCCGGGGCCTCCCCCGGTTCTTGGATCGGACCCGGCTGCTCTGTGACTGGCTGAAAACCATGTCCTACGACCAGCTAAAGGCCCTGTGGCGCTGTAATGACGCCATCGCCTCACTCAATTATGAGCGGCTCCAGCATATGGAGCTGGAGGAAGGACTCACTCCAGCAGTCCTGGCCTATGAGGGCATCCAGTACCGCTATATGGCCCCCCACCTGTTCTCCTGGGAGCAGTTCGACTATTTAGACCGGCATCTGCGCATCCTGTCCGGCTTTTATGGGGTGCTGCGCCCCTTCGACGGAGTCACCCCCTACCGGCTGGAGATGCAGGCCAGACTGGCCGGGTCGGGCTGTCAGTCTCTGTACCAGTTTTGGGGTCCCTCTTTAGCCCAGGCGCTGGCGGAGGAGGACGACCTTCTGGTCGATCTGGCCTCACGGGAATACAGCCGAGCGGTGACCGACCATCTGCCACAGGGAATGACCGTCATCTCCTGTACCTTCGGGGAACTGAGGGAGGGCCGGGTACTGGAAAAGGGCACCCAGTGCAAAATGGCTCGTGGTGAAATGGTCCGCTATCTCACCGAACACCTGTCAGAGAGCCCAGAGGCCATGCAAGCCTTTGACCGTCTGGGGTACTCCTTCTCCCAGGAGCGGTCCACCCCCACTCACTATGTATTTATCAAGAAGGCCAGGGTCAAAGAGGACTGAGCTTTCTGGAACACGGAGGACCTATGGAACATCTTTTGCTCATTGAGGACGACCAGGCACTTGGCCGGGGGATCACCCTGGCCCTGGCTGCTGGGGACCGGGAGCCCCATCTGGCCCGGACTCTGGCCGAGGGCCGCCGGCTGTTCGCCCAGCTACCCATCTCCCTGGTTATTCTGGATCTCAATCTGCCCGACGGGAACGGCCTGGAACTGCTGACTGAGATACGCTCTGTGAGTCAGGTACCCGTTCTCATCCTCACTGCCAACGACCTGGAGAGCGACCAGGTGACCGGGTTGGAGCTGGGGGCGGACGACTATGTGACAAAGCCCTTTTCCCTCGCTGTCCTCCGGGCCAGGGTAAACAATCTGCTCCGCCGGGGGGCCGTCCCCAGAGGCGAAGTGGTGGAGCTGCCCCCCTTCTCCTTTGACTTTGCGGGCATGGCCTTTTCCCGGAACGGAGAGGCGATCGAGCTGTCCAAGACGGAACAGCGGCTGCTCCGTCTGCTGGTGGAACACCGGGGCCAGACCTTGACCCGGGAGCAGCTCCTGGATCGAGTATGGGATGGGGGCGAGTTTGTGGACGAAAACGCTCTGTCGGTGGCGGTGCGCCGCCTGCGGGCCAAACTGGGGGACGCCCCCATTAAGACGGTATATGGCCTTGGCTACACCTGGGAGATCCAGTGATGGGAGCGGGCGGCTATGTCTGTTTAGCACTGGCCCTTCTGGGCCTGGGCTTCGGCCTGTACCAGTGGTACAGCGGCCGCCGGACCCTCCGGCGGCTGGATGAAATGCTGTCCGCCGCTGTGGACGGAAGCTTTCGGGAAAACGCCTTTGACGAATCCGTTCCCTCCTCTCTGGAGGCCAAGCTGGCCCGGTTTCTCAATGGCTCCGCCTCCTCCACCCGAAATTTGGAGCGGGAGCGGGAGGTCGTCCAGACGCTGATCTCCGACATCTCCCACCAGACCAGGAATCCCATTGCCAATATCCTGCTCTACGCCTCCCTGCTGGCCGAGGGGGACCTGCCTCCGGAGCAGGCGGAGCAGGCCGCCGTACTGGCCCAGCAGGGGGAAAAGCTGTCCTTCCTCATTCAGACCTTAGTGAAGGCGTCCCGTCTGGAAACGGGCATCTTTGCCATGGACCCACAGGTCCATGGCGTCCAGCGGCTGCTGGACGCGGTTCTGATCCAGGGGCAGCATAAGGCCAGGGAAAGGGGGCTCTCCCTCACGGCGGAGCCCACCTTTGCCCAGGCCAGGTTTGATGAGAAGTGGACTGCGGAAGCCCTTTACAACCTCGTAGACAACGCCCTGAAATACACCCCGCAGGGGGGCAAGGTCGCCCTCTCCGTCCGGGAGTTCGAGCTGTTCTGCGCCATTCAGGTAGAGGACGATGGCCCCGGCATCCCGGAGGGAGAACAGGGGGCCATCTTTGGCCGCTTCTACCGGGGCGAGGCCGTCCGGGACCAGGAGGGCCTCGGGATCGGCCTCTATCTGGCTAGAGAGGTGGTAACTCGTGAGGGCGGATATATCCGCCTCAATTCCAGCCCCGGCCAGGGGAGTCGGTTTTCCCTGTATCTGCCCAAGGAATAAAATCTTCAAATCTTACAACAGTGAAAGATTTGAGAAAGATTGTGGAAAGATTGTCTTGGTATAGTGGGGAGCGTAGGCATACGCCCCCACTTTTCCATAAAGGAGATATCACAATGACAATTTTACAGACCAAGGATTTAAGAAAATACTACGGCTCTGGCGACACTCTGGTAAAAGCCTTGGACGGAGTGGACCTGAACGTGGAGGACGGGGAATTTGTAGCTATCGTGGGCACCTCAGGAAGCGGGAAATCCACCCTGCTCCATATGCTGGGCGGTCTGGACCGGCCCACCTCCGGTTCTGTCACCGTAGACGGGCAGAAGATTTTTGACCTGAAGGACGAAGCCCTGACCATCTTCCGGCGGCGGAAAATCGGCTTCGTCTTTCAGTCCTTCAATTTGGTGCCGGTACTCAGCGTGTACGAAAATATCGTCCTGCCCATCCAGTTGGACGGGGGCCGGGTTGACGAGTCGTACGTGGGGCAGGTCATCTCCGCTCTGGGCCTGGAGAGCAAGCTCCAAAATCTCCCTGGCCAGCTCTCCGGAGGCCAGCAGCAGCGGGTGGCCATCGCCCGGGCCCTGGCGACCAAACCGGCCATTGTCCTGGCAGACGAGCCTACGGGTAATCTGGACACCAGGACCAGTCAGGATGTGCTTTCCCTGATGAAGGTCACCGGTCAAAAATTTGCCCAGACCATCGTTATGATCACTCACAACGAGGAGATCGCCCAACTAGCCGACCGCATCGTTCGCATTGAGGACGGCAGGATCGTGGCACGGTGAGGAGGTGGGCTCTATGAAGGTATCCAATGGCAAATGTATCCGGACCCTCTCTCACAGGAGTCTTCGGGCCAACCGCACCCGCAACATTGTGGCGGTGCTGGCCATCGCTTTGACCACGGTGCTATTCACCTCCCTGTTCACCATTGCCATGTCCATTAACGACGGCATCCAGCAGAACAACTTTCGCCAGGTGGGCGGCTTCTCCCATGGCGGCTTCAAGTACCTGACGGAGGAACAGTTTGACCAGTTGAAGGACGACCCTCTCATCGGTCAGTGGGGCCTGCGGCGCTTTCTGGGTATGCCCAGCGAGATGCCCTTCAACAAGTCACATGTGGAGATTGGCTGGTCCGATGCAAACGAGGCCCACTGGCAGTTCTGCGACCCAGTGGAGGGCCGTCTGCCCCAGGAGGGCACGAATGAGGCTGCCACTGATACCCATGTGTTGGAGCTGCTGGGAGTAGAACCTAAACTGGGGGAACAATTTACTGTCACCTTTGATGTGGACGGCCGCACGACCACCCAGACCTTTACCCTGTGCGGCTGGTGGGAGCACGACGAGGCCATCGTGGCCAACCACATTCTCATCCCGGAGAGCCGGGTGGACGCCGTCCTGGCAGAGACCGGCGTGGTGCCGGGCCAGACCACAGACGGCATGACCGGCTCCTGGAATCTGGACGTGATGCTGAAAAATGGGGCCCGGAACATCGCCGGCGACCTAGAGGAGATCCTGACCAACCACGGCTATCAGGGTCAGAGCTCCACCCAGCCGGGCTATATCCACACCGGTGTCAACTGGGGCTACACCGGCGCCCAGCTTTCCGGCAGCATGGACCCCACCCTCCTGCTGGCCATCGGCGCGATCCTGCTCCTCATTATCTTCACCGGCTATCTCATTATTTACAATGTGTTCCAGATCTCAGTGGCCAACGATATCCGCTTCTACGGCCTGCTCAAGACCATCGGCACCACCCCTCGGCAGCTCCGCCGGATCATCCGGCACCAGGCCCTGGCCCTGTCTCTGGTGGGCATCCCTCTGGGATTGCTGCTGGGCTGGCTGGTGGGGGGACAGCTCACCCCGGTGATCATCCGCCAACTAAACGCAGTGTCCAACGTGGTATCAGTAAACCCGGCTATCTTTGTGGCCTCCGCCCTGTTCGCTCTGGTCACGGTTCTGATCTCCTGCCGCAAGCCTGGGCGGATGGCCGCACGGGTGTCCCCCATCGAGGCGGTACGATACGCCGAGGGCGGAGCGGTGCGGCATGGAGGAAAGAGGAACGCCAAAGGCGTCTCCTTGCTCTCTATGGCCCAGGCCAACCTGGGCCGGAACCGGGTCAAGACCGCGGTCACCGTCCTCTCCCTATCCCTGGCCGTGGTGCTGCTCACTGTGACGGTCACCTTTACCAACGGCTTTGACATGGACAAATATGTATCCAACTTCACCGCCAGCGACTTTATCGTGGCCGACGCGGGCCAGTTCCAGACTGGCGGTGACGCTTACAACAGCGAGATGGATGTTACCGAGGACGTCATTTCCGCCATCGACGCCCAGGGCGGCATCACTGACGGCGGCCTGGTCTACGGCAAGACCTCTTCCGCTCTGGAATTCATCACCGAGGAGTATTACCGCTCCGTCTGGAGCAAATGGAACACCCCGGAACAACTGGACAGCAAGGTCCACTTCATGGACCGGAACGAGGAGGGCCTGCTGGCCGACCGGGTGCAGCTCTACGGCATGGAGCAGTTCCCTCTGGACCACCTGACAGTGCTGGCGGGGGACCTGTCCAAGCTCAACGAGCCTGGCGGGCGGTATGTGGCCGCTGTGTATAGTGACGACGACTATGGTCAGCCCGAGATGGACTCCCACTGGGCCCGGCTGGGGGACACAGTCACCCTGCGCTATGTGGAAGAGTACGAGTATTATAACCCTGACACTGGCGAGATATATGGCCCCTGGGAGAATGTGCCCGAGGGCGCCAACTGGGTGGATCGGGCCGTAAAGTACCGAGATATCGAGTACGAGGTGGCCGCCTTGGTGACGGTGCCCATGGCCCTGAGCTACCGCTATTACGGGGCGGACGAGTTTATTATGAACGACCAGACCTTTATCCAGGACACGGGCACAGACAGCGTCATGTACTATGCCTTCGACACTACGGATGAGGCCAACCCCGCTATGGAGTCCTTCCTGGCGGACTACACGGAGAATGTGAATCCTCAGTTCGACTATGAGAGCAAGTCTACCTATGCCGCGGAGTTCGAGGGGATGCGCTCCATGTTCCTACTGCTAGGCGGGGCCCTCAGCGGCATCGTTGGACTGGTGGGGGTGCTGAACTTTTTCAATGCGATCCTCACCGGCATCATCACCCGAAAGCGGGAGTTGGCCGTCCTCCAGTCCATCGGCATGACAGGTGGACAGCTCAAGCGGATGCTGGTATGGGAGGGGCTGCTGTACGCCCTTGGTTCGGTGCTCCTGGCCTTGGTGCTGACCCTGGTATTGGGCCCGATTGCCTTCTCCGCCTTGCAGAGCATGTTCTGGTTCTTCACCTACCGCTTCACCTTAGCCCCCATCCTGGCCACGGCCCCTGTATTCGCCCTGTTGGGCTCTCTTGTCCCTCTGGCGGTATACCGCTCAGTAGCCAAGCATACCATCGTGGAGCGTCTGCGGGATTCCGAATAGGGAATATGATTTCCTTCCCCGACCGCAGGAGCTGGAGATTGGAGTAAGCCAGCAAATATAAATACAGCCCCAGATGCGCAGCAGACATTTAGGGCTGTATTTTTTTGGAAGGGGCGTCTATTCTTCTTGCCAAGCTACCTGTATCAAAAATTCTACAGCAAAGGCCCCGCACTTCTTTGTGCGGGGCCTTTGCTTTCATGGAAAACCAAGTCGTGCCGGTCCTATTCCCATTCAAAGCTGATTGATCTCCCTAACTCGGTGGCAGGACACATAGTGTCCGGGCAGGACCTCTTCCAGCCCAGGGGACTGGGTCCGGCACAGCTCTGTGGCATAGGGGCATCGGCTGGCAAAGCGGCAGCCAGGTTTAGGGTCGATGGGAGAAGAAATTTCCCCCTTCAGCAGCTTGCGAGGCTGCTTCTCCCGCAGGGCCGGAATGGGTACCGCTGCCAGCAGGGCCTTGGTATAGGGATGGAGACGGTTCCGGAACATCTCCTGTGCGTCAGCAAGCTCTACTACAGTACCCAGATACATGACCAGGATGCGGTCGGAGATATGCTTCACCACTGACATATTGTGAGTGATAAAGAGATAGGTCAGGTTCCGTTCCTCCTGCAGGTCCTGCATCAGATTCAGGATCTGGGCTTGAATGGACACGTCCAGGGCGGAAACCGGCTCATCACAGACGATGAACTTAGGGTCCAGGGACAGGGCTCTGGCGACACCGATACGCTGGCGGCGGCCTCCGTCCAATTCATGGGGATATGTGTTGACCAGGCGGCGGGCCAGTCCCACGGTGTCCATCAGCTCCTCCACCTTTTGAATCAGCGCAGCTCTGGAGGAGCACTTTTTATAGATAATCAGCGGCTCCGCAATCAGCTGGCTGACGGACATACGGGGGTCCAGAGAGGAGAAGGGGTCCTGGAATATCATCTGCATATCCTGCCTGAGCTGCTTCAGTTCTCGGCGGTTCACCTGGGTAATATCCCGCCCCTGATAGAGCACCTGACCCTCTGTGGCGTCATGTAGACGGAGAATGGTGCGGCCCAGGGTAGACTTACCACACCCCGATTCGCCTACCACACCTAGGGTCTTGCCCTCCTCGACGGAAAAAGAAACATCGTCCACCGCATGAAGGGTGCCCCTGGCGGTACGGAAATATTTTTTCAGATTTTTGACTTCCAGCAGCGCACTCATGCTCCAGCCACCCCCTGCTGTTCAAATAGGACGCACTCCACCAGGTGCCCAGGCTCCACCTCCACCACTGGAATAGGAGCCTGGCGGCACCGATCAGTGGCATGGGGGCAGCGGGGTGCGAAGGCACAGCCTTCAGGCAACCGGGTGGGGTCCGGCATCAGTCCCGGAATAGGCTTGAGCCGACGGACATTCTCATCAAAGTTTGGGATAGATCCGAAGAGACCTACGGTGTAGGGATGTTTAGTATTGTTGTAAATATGCTCCAGATTGCCATACTCCACGATGCGTCCGGCGTACATGATCGCAGCCTTGTCGCATACCTCGGCCACAATGCCAAGATCGTGGGTAATCAGAAGCAGCGAGGTGTTAAAGTCGGCCTTCAGCTTCTCAATCAGGTCCAGCACCTGGGCCTGGATGGTTACATCCAAGGCAGTGGTGGGCTCGTCGGCCACCAGCAGCTCCGGGTTACAGGCAAGGGCGATAGCAATCACAATACGTTGTTTCATACCGCCGGAAAATTGGTGAGGATAGTCGTTGTAGCGGCTCCCTTCGATACCAACCAACTCCATCATCTGGACCGCCCTCTGAGTTGCCTCTGTCCGGGGGATATTCTGATGAAGGTGGATGACCTCGCAGATCTGCTCACCCACAGTAAGGACCGGGTTCAAAGCGGTCATGGGGTCCTGAAAAATCATGGATATCTTGGCGCCCCGGATCTTACGCATATCAGCCTGGCTGGTTTGGAGCAGGTCTTCCCCTTCAAAAAGGATCTCACCGTTGACCACCTTTCCTGGAGGATTGGGCACCAGACCCATGATGGCCAGGGCGGTGGTGGTCTTACCGGCCCCGGTTTCACCCACCAGTCCCAAAGACTCTCCCTTTTCCAGACTGAAGCTAATACCGTTGACGGCCTTGACCGTATCCTTACCGGAGGCATAATGAACGGCCAGATCTTTAATATCTAACAGTTTTTCACTCATCATGCTCACCTCAAGTCTTCAGTCTGGGGTCTAAAGCGTCCCGTAGGCCATCTCCGAACAGGTTAAAGGCAAAGACAGCCAGCATAATGGCCAGGCCTGGGAATGTTTCCACAAACCAGTGGTCTCGGAAGAAGCTGCGGCCTGCGGACAGCATTGCGCCCCACTCGGGGTTGGGAGGCGCGATACCCAGTCCGATAAAGCTCATACCGGCAGCACCTAAAATAGAGGAACCCACACTGATGCTAATCTGCACAATGATAGGCGCCAGACAGTTGGGCAGGATATGGCAAAAAATAATGCGAAAGTCACTAGCTCCGATGGCGCGTGCCACCTCGATGTACTCCTGTTCCTTGACGGTAAGGATCTGTCCACGGACCACGCGGGCAAAACCGCCGGTGGCGCCAATTCCAAGAGCCAGGATCAGGTTGGTCTGGCTGCGGCCCAGGGCGGCCACGATGGAGATGGCCAACATCAAGTTGGGGATAGCCAGCAGAATATCCACGGCCCGCATAATCAGATTATCGGTCAGGTTTCCATAATAGCCTGAGATACAGCCCAAAATGGTACCCAGGACACAGGCAATAAGAACGGACAGCAGCCCGATGGCCAGGGAGGTACGGGTCCCGTAGATGACGCGGCTAAAGATATCACGGCCGAACTCGTCGGTGCCAAACAGGTGCTCCGCACTGGGGTTGGCAAAGCTCGGACCCGTACTCATGGTTTCATAGGAATAGGGTGCAATAAGTGAGGGGAAAAGGGCGCAAAAAACGAGGAGCAGAATAATGAAAAATCCAGCTACAGCCACTTTATTTTTCATGAAGCGGCTGATAATCTCCCGCGTCTGGCTGTTCTTTGCCCTGCCTCTCAGCCGTGTCTCAGGCACAGCGGTAGCGGCATTGCTCATTTACTCTCCCCTCCTTCCACGGCGGCCATTTTCTTGGGTGCCTTGCGCCGGACATACTGCGAGCGGATCCGGGGATCCACATATGCGTAGAGCACATCGGTAATCAGATTAATGATAGACATGGCAAAGGCGATAAACAGAATACCACCCTGGACCAGCGGCGTGTTCTTGATGGGAATGGCATCCACGATCAGCTTGCCCACGCCAGGGACGGCGAAGACGGCCTCGCAGATAGCAATACCGCCCAGCAGACGGCCAAAGTTCAGTCCAATGACCGTCATCACGGGAATGAGGGCGTTTCTCAGGGCGTGCTTCCAGATGACCACCCGCTCGCTCTGCCCCTTAGCCCTTGCCGTCCGGACATAGTCCTGGCGAATCGCCTCCAGCATACTGGAGCGTGTCATCCGCATGATAGTCGCGCAGGGCACCGTAGAAATGGTAACAGCGGGTAAAATCCAGCATTTCCAGGAAGTAAAGCCGGAAGGAGGCAGCCACCCCAGCCCCACCGAGAACAGCAAGATGAGCATCATGCCCTCCCAGAAGCTCGGCATGGATATGCCCACGATAGACCCGACTCGGGCTAGGTTATCCCACAGGGTATACTGTTTTGTCGCTGATATAATGCCCAAAGTGACCCCCACCACCGTAGCGATGACCATACTGACAAAGCAGAGCATCAGAGTGTTGGGGAAGCGGGCCAGGATCTCGTCCAGCACCGGGCGCTTGTTGCTGTATGAAGTTCCCAGGTCTCCATGGAGCACATCCCATACATAGTCCACATACTGGACCAGGAAAGGCCGGTTCAGGCCATTCTGCTCCTCAAAGGCCAGCTTGTCCTCCTCTGTGGCCATGTCGCCCAACATATAGTCGGCGGCCCGGCCGGGAGAAAAGTACATCATGCTGAATACCACCAGCACCACGCCCAGCAGCACTGGAATCATCATCAGCAGACGCTTTCCAATATATTTGATCAAAGGTCTATACCCCCCTACATACGTTCATTCCGCTTGGCTGCGAATCAGAAAAGCCGCTCCGGTCAGCGGTCTCCCTTTCAGGTAGACCGCCGTCCCAGAGCGGCATTTCTCACATTTCGCTCTGTCCGCAACGAGCTTATCAGACGCCCACGCGGAAGGTGGCCAGGAAGGGAGCGCCAAAGATATCGAATTCAAAGCCCTCTGCCTTGTCGTTCATAGCATACACCATGGGCGCGTTGGCAATGGCCATCTGATATCGCTGGTCATAAACATACTCCTGGATCTCCTGGACCATCTCCAGCCGCTTGGCGGGGTCGGTCTGCTGGTCAGACGCCTCGACCAGATCGTTCAGATACTGGTCATTCACCTGCAGGGTGCGGCCGAAGGAGGTCTTGTAGATGACCAGAGCGCTGGTCAGGTTGGTGGCGGCGCCAGTGCGGACCGCAGCCTGGTACTTATTGCCGGCAGCCTCGAAGTTGACGTAGTCCATCTGGATGATCTCAGCCCGGACGTTCAGATACTGCAGCCACATGCTCTGAATCGCCTCACAGACCCGCTTCTCAGCCTCGCCCACCACATGGAGGGTGATATCAAAGCCGTCGGGATAGCCGGCCTGCACCATCAGCTCCTTCGCCTTGTCAGGATCAAAGGGGACAGTGCCCACTTCCTCGGCACCAAAGAGCATCTTGGGATAAATAGTGTCCATGATGGTATAATAGCCGCCATAGCAGGTGTCGATTAGGAACTGCTTATCAATGGCATAGCACAAGGCGTAGCGCACGTCCTTGTTCTCAAACAGAGGCTCCTGCATACTGAAGGTCAAGGAGGTAAACAGAGAGGAGTCACCCTCTACCAGAGTCAGGCCCTCAGTCTCCTTCACGCGGTCATAATCAGAGGTAGAGATGGAGTAAGCAAAGTCCACGCCACCGGTCTCCAGCTCGATCATGCGGCTGGACGCCTCAGGGATGACACGGAACAGCAGCTTCGGGGTAGCGGCGGGGCCGTTCCAGTATTCGTCAAAACGGTCCAGTTCAATCTCACTTGCGGTGTCCCAGCGGGTCATCTTATAGGGGCCCGTACCCACAGGAGCAGTGGCAAACTTGTCCGCGCCCATACTCTCGAAGGCGGCAGAGGAGGGGATATACATACGGGTCATCAGGTAGACGCCCTCAGCATAAGGGTACTTCAGAGCCACAACCATGTTGTAGTCGTCGATAATCTCAGTATTCGCTGTGTCATAACACACAAAGCGAGAAGCCGCGGACGCATTGCTTTCAATGTTGTCCAGGAAGAACTTGACGTCCTTTGTGGTCAGCTCGTTGCCGTCGTGGAACTTGACGCCCTTGCGCAGGGTCAGTTTGATATGGGTATCATCCACCATCTCATAGCCTTCGGCCAGCCAGGGCTCTACTTCACCGTTCTCTCCTTCCCGGAAGAGGGGATCATAGATTTGGCGGCCTACATTCAAGTCATAGGCCATACCGGTCAGCCACGGGTCCAGGTTGGGATCCGTA
This sequence comes from Muriventricola aceti, assembly GCF_025567565.1. Taxonomy (NCBI): domain Bacteria; kingdom Bacillati; phylum Bacillota; class Clostridia; order Eubacteriales; family Oscillospiraceae; genus Muriventricola; species Muriventricola aceti. The sequence goes on from NZ_JAOQKF010000014.1 coordinate 29,051, forward strand.
GAAATGGCTAGCTTCACGGCGTCCTTGTACCCGTCGCCATCCGCGTCCACCTGGCTGGCGTTCCCGCCGTCGGCAGTTCCGTTCCCGCTGGTGTCACCGCCGTTTCCACAGCTCACCAGGGCCAGAGACATGGCGGCCGCCAGCAGAAGGCTGAACAGTCTTCTTTTCTTCATATTGAGTTCCTCCCTTTCAATTCACTTCTTTGATATAAAGTAATGCGCTGTTTTAGGCGTTTTGGGCCAGCCAATTTACCGCCACTGTCGCATGGATAGCCGCGCCCAGGGGCAGGACTGATTCAGAGAACTTGGTACGTGGGCTGTGCACCTTCTCTGGATAGCCTTCACTGGGGGTTCCGGCCCCCATCCAGACATACACTGTGGGAATGATCTCACTGATAGGACCAAAATCCTCACTGCCGTTGACCGGAGCAATCTGCTGGACCATCTCCTCCCCCGCCAGAGCACAGAGCGTGGGCTTCAACTGGTCGAAGAGGTCGGGGTCAGTGATACAAAAACCGGTTTCCAGAGGATATTCCACGATGGCCTGTCCCCGGAAGGTGGCAGCAGTCTGCTCTACGATCTCTTTGAAGCGGGTCTTGAGCAGGGTCCTCGCCTCCTTGGACAAGGTGCGGATGGTGCCGTCCAGCACCGCCTCTGAGGGGATAATATTGGATGCCTCGCCGGAGTGGAATTTTCCGAAGGTGATGACAGCCTCCTCCGTAGCGGGCAGTTCCATAGATACCAGCTCCTGAGTTGCAGTGACAATACGGCTTCCGATGTTAATAGGATCAATGCCCCGGCAGGGATAGGCCCCGTGACACTCCTTCCCTTTCACTGTGATACGGAACATATCGCAAGCCCCAAAGGCAACCCCACGGACATATTGGATACTGCCAGTGGGGAAATTCTCGTGCCCCGTAGTCACATGAATGGCAAAGGCAGCGTCCACCTTAGGGTTCTCCAGCACACCAGCCTTCATCATGGCGGTGGCTCCTTTTAAGGCCTCCTCCGCTGGCTGAAACATTAGCTTGACGGTGCCCTTCAGCTCGTCCTGGGTCTCAGACAGCATTTTAGCCGCGGCCAGGAGCATAGCCGTATGCATGTCATGTCCGCAGGCGTGGGCCGTGCCGTTTTGACAGGCGAAGGGTAAGCCAGTGTCCTCCTGGATTGGCAGGGCATCCATGTCCGCCCGCAGCAGGATGGTCTTCCCTCCTGAGCCGATGGTACACACGATACCAGTGCCGCACATCCGCTGAGGATGCAGGCCATAGCTCTGTAACTTTTCAAATACGAAATCCGAAGTCTCCTGAATATCGAACCCAATTCCACCAAACTGATGGATCTTCCGGCGGTTCTCTACGATCTCCGACTCTAACTCCTTTGCGCGCTTTAGGTACCGCTGCATGGCAATTCACCCCACTGATACTTCTTTAGGCAGTCTATTTTTATTCAAAAGTACCATAATCCTGATTTCTTGTAAAATATCGAAAATGTATGGCATCAGCCGCTAATTGCATAGAAAGTATCCCTTTCTCCCCTTCCTTGTCTATCATAGCACCACCAAGCTACTGAGCCAAGATCAAGAGAATATTGCAATCTCCCCGGTTTTACAGTATAATATTCAAATATTCTAAAACATTTCTGATCTATGCGACCCAACGAACAGGAAGGAGCGTTTTGGCTGTGGACACACAAAAACTTATCTATTTTATCGCGGCGGTCAAGCATTTAAATTTTACCAAGGCCGCCAATGAGTGCCATATTGCTCAGACGGCCATGAGCCGCTATATCTCCTCCCTAGAACGTGAACTGGGCTTCCAACTGTTTTACCGTGACAACCGAAACGTATCCCTGACCGCAGCCGGCGAATCCTTCTACCAAGAGGCTGTCCTCCTGACCGAGGGGCTAGAGCGGGCCGCCGCGCAAGCCCGTCTAATCGCCAATGGATATGAAGGGGTGCTACGCATCGGCTTCGGTCCCTCCGCCGAGCGTGAGCTTGTCGTCTCCTCCATGGAGCAGTTTGTTCAGCGTTACCCAAAAGTGGAGCTCATTTGCCTGGAGTATAACTACAGCCTTCTTGTGGACCATCTAGCCCATGGCTTTCTCGACGTCATCTTCTCCCTGTCCTGTTGCCCCGGCACTGTAGAGGGCACCATCTATAAGGAAATCAAGCGGTCTGATATCTATGTGATGATGAGCAAACGCCATCCCCTGGCTAGCAAGGACAAGCTGGACCCCCAGGATCTCAATGGGATGGATTTTGTCATTCATCAGGAGTCCGGCGGTCCAAAATCTCCCAAAAACTTTATTGAAAGCTGCTCTCTCCTGGGATTCCGCCCCAACAGCACCCTTGTGGTCAACACCTACGAGGCCAAAAAACTCACGGTTCAGGTCAGCCGCAAAGTGGCGTTGATCACCGCCGGGCAGAAGAAGCTGCTCGACTCCAATTTCCGAGTGTTTCCTCTCACTGGCAGCTCTCTCCAGGCTATGTTTTATATCACCATGCTCCAGTATAACACTAACCCGGCGGCTAAAGCCTTTTATGACCTGCTTCCCGCCCTGCCTCCAAGAAAGAAGGTCTCTATTTCAGGCACATGAGTTGGTCATCGTGTTTTTA
>NZ_JAOQKF010000014.1:31963-97929 GCF_025567565.1 Muriventricola aceti
CGAAACCAAGAACGCCCTGTGTGAAGCTTTTGACCTGATTCCCATGGCGATCTCCCTCTGGGTCCAGGAGTATGAGCCGGAAAATATGTGCCCCGACGCCGCTAAGAAACGTGTCCTCATCGTATACACCACCGAAGGCAAGCCCGACGAACAGAAAAACAAGGTGGGACAGCTCTTCGACCAGGTTTGCGGCGACGTCTTTGGCGAGCAGAAGGGGGATACCTTTGTTATCTTCAAGGAGCATCCCAATTCCAATGTGTGCGCCCGTGGTGTACTGAAGACCATGGACCCAAAGCCCCCCATCAATCCCTATCGCAGCCAACAATAATACGCCCCTCGCCCGGTCCTGATCCTTTCATCGGCACCGGGCGAGCTCCTATCCCATCTGAACGGGGCCCGTGCCCCTCTTTCTAGGAGGATATCACTATGACAGATGTGCTGAAAGAAGCTCTTGCCCTAAAGGAATACTGCACTGGCTGCCGCCAGACCGTCCATCAGAATCCTGAGCTCTCCTTCCAGGAGTTTCAGACCACCGCCTTTATTCGTCGGCAACTAGAAGAAATGGGGGTAGAGATCCTGCCTCTGGAGCTGGAGACCGGCCTAGTCGCCATCATCCGGGGCGGTCTGGGCGATGGTCCCGTCACCGGCCTTCGGGCTGATATCGATGCCCTTCCTCTCACCGAAGAGAGCGGTGCCCCCTATTCCTCCCAAAATCCTGGCGCAGCCCACTCCTGCGGACATGATGGTCATGTGGCCGTCCTGCTGGGCGTAGCCAAGCTGCTCCACCAGTGGCGGGATCGGTTTTCCGGCGTGGTAAAGCTGATTTTCCAGCCCGGGGAGGAGGGACTGTATGGCGCCCTCAAGATCGTTCAGTCCGGCGCCCTGAAAGATCCTGACGTGGAGGAGGTGGTATGCCTCCACGGGTGGCCCTATCTAAAGGTAGGTGAAGTGGGAGTATGGCCCGGAGAATATATGGCCTCCGCCGATATGTTCCAGGTCCGGGTCATTGGCCAGGGTGGACACGGTGCCCGGCCCTATAAAGCCACGAACCCCATCCCCGCCGCCGCCCTAGCGGTTAGCGCTCTACAAAACATCGTATCCAGCGAAATCGTCACCGCCAAGCAGGCGGTGGTTAGTGTGTGCTCCATCCATGCCGGCGACGCCTTCAATGTCATCCCTGGCGAAGTCAAGTTCGGCGGTACGGTCCGCTGCCTGGACCCCGGCGTTCGGGATGAACTGGAGTCCAAAATCCGACGTACTGTCGAGGGGGCCGCCCAGGCACTAGGCTGTCGGGCTGAGATCGAGTATACCCGCGGCGTTCCCGCCCTATACAACGATCCCGGCGTGACTCAGAATCTAGAGAAGGCTATGGTCAAAGCCCTGGGTCAGTCCCACGTCAAGCCCTTGGATGGCCCAGTCATGGGGTCTGAGGACTTCTCCAATTTAGTAAGCGCAGTGGGTAAGGGCGCTTTCTTCCGGCTGGGGATCGGCTGGCCCGATGGCACTGAGTACACAGCTTTGCACAATGGGGCCTTTAACTTTAACGATGAGGCCATCCCCTACGGTATTGCCGTTATGGTCCAGTATATCCTGGACCGTCACAGTAAGGACGCCCGATAATATCAGGTGTATAGCGTGTCGTCACCGCGACGCCATAAACACTTAAAAACTCCTCCCCTGCAAGACATCTTTGACAAGGGAGCTTCGAACTGCCCAGCCCCCGTCAGATACTGCAGAAGCAGTATCTGACGGGGGCTTTTTCATCTATGAAGTTCTACCCTACTCCATGTTTTCTTCAATTGTGCCAATGAACCCAATTATCCTTATCATGATCTCCCCTGTCTGTCGAGAATACTTCCCTCACCTCATGTTCTAATTATGAACCACGACCTTCCGTATGAACATCCGCACCTCTGAAAACCACCTTCCGCTGATGTATGCCTGGATCCAGGAGACGATACACGCCTCACTTCCAAGCCGATAAGTAAGTGGTTATTAGGTGACTGCCGCAGTATTTGCTCGGTGTAGTGCCGTGGCATACCATATTCAACGTATACACCAGTTCGGAATATTGTCTTTGTAACCAACCGTCGTTTATCCGCCGTACCAACTGAAACGATCTCCCTGGTCTATGAAAAGTTTATGACTGCCCTTGCTTACGAGACATTCTTTTCCACTCTATATTGGAGAATAATAGAAAACCCAGACAGCCTTTGTCCGGGTTAAAATATTTTATAGTTAAAAGAGTTCTAAAGTTATTTCAGAAAAGTTGTAACCGGCATTATTAGTTACATTATTTAAGAAATTCTTCATCTTCATTTCCTTCAGCCGCATAAGCCTTGTCCATGAACGCCAGATACTTGGGATACGAAGGACTCTATTTAGATATTCCTCGTAGATCAGAAGGTTTCTCTTGCCAATCTTATCGCAGTTATTTTAGTAAAAATTGCCCCCCAATATTATATGGGAAACATATGACTATCTTTTATCAGTCCGGGCAATAGGACGAAACATCTGTACAACAAGGCCCTCTCAAAACGGGACAACAACACCGCATGAGAGGGCCTTTTCATAAAGTATTATATAATCTTGTAAGTAGGTTCCCTGCCGGAAAATACTTCGTCGATCCCTTTTGCAGCATCAAGCACCATACGGACCATAGCCTCATGCGTTGTGCCTGCACAATGAGGAGTCATAATTACCTCATCCATATGGAAAAGCGGATTATCAGGCACAGCTGGCTCCGGGTCACTCACATCCAAACCGGCGCCTGCAATTTCCTTATTTCGAATAGCCCTTTCCAGTGCCGTTTCATCTACGATTTTTCCACGGGCGGCATTAATTAAAACTGCCGTAGGCTTCATGATCTGGAATTCATGATTACTGATACTCTTAATATTTTCCGGCGTCGCCGGGATGTGGACACTGACATAGTCCGCCTGTGCCAGCAATTCATCCCGATTATGTACCAGCTTTACCTCACCAATGTCTCTATTTTCAGCTAAAAATGGGTCATATGCAATAACACGCATACCAAAGCCATGTATCGCCATATTGGCCACTGCCATTCCAATTCTACCAAGACCAAGTAACCCTAGGCACTTGCCATGAATCTCATCATTCGGATAAAGATCACGTACCTGAGGATTTCCATTCGCATATTCACGAGAAAAATAAGGGATTTTTTTTGCACAGGCAAGGAGAAGCGCCATGGTATGTTCAGCGACAGATAGGGAATTGGCATTTGGCGCAAAAACAACTCGAACTCCTTGCTTTTCCGCGGCTCCGACATCAATATTATCGTAGCCCGCGCCATGTTTTGCGATCACTTTCAGTTGAGGATTTTTTTCTATAATCTCCTGGTCAATGATAGCTACTCGGACAAGTACAGCATCACAATCCTGAATATCCTCTAACAATGATAAGTGATCAATTCCATGTCCACGCTTAACCTGATACCCATGTTCCTCTAGATATTCAATTCCTTCCTGAGCGACAGTTTCAGAAATTAAAACCCGATGTGTCATATGATTATTTGCCTGCCTTTCTTTTAAGGGTTGTGGTTATAGGCAAGAACGCAGAAAGTAGTATATACTACAAACTTGATTATAGGCACTACACACACAACATTCAATGGCAGACTTTTTCTAAAATTTCTCTATACTTTTTGGATAACTTGTCGTTTAGTCCGCTATACAAGGCAAAAAAAGTGACAAAAAAGAATAGATTTTGTAGTGGATGACAAGATCGTCATTACAAGAAGGGGGCAGTAAATTTTTCACGCTCCTCCATATGCATTTGATATTTCTGAGGCTCTCTCCAACAAAGCATAGCCAATAAATATTCTAAAACACTAATTGACCCAGCAGCGGAATTTAGGAAACTCATATGTTTTGTTTCTACTAATAGGACAACGTCGGCAACCTGAGCCAAGGGAGATGCGGTACTATCAGTAAGGGTAATCAAAGAAATCCCCTGACTTTTGATTAAATTAGCCAATATAAAATCACTTTTATAGTATCGGGCAAAACTGATCGCAAGCGCTACATCATTTTGACACAAGTTTTGAAGCAATGCAGCATCATCACTGGAACCAGCAGTTATAGTCCGTACATCGTCCATCAAAAAACTAAGCGCCCGTGCAAAATAGAGTGCAATCCCCTGGCACCCATGTAGTCCAAGCACCAGATGCCTTCGAGCACTAGACAAAAGATTTACCGCCCGCTCATATTGTTGAAAGTCATTTTGTCGAAGGGACTGTTCCACATTATTTAGCAAAAGATGGAGCAGTTCAGCGGGACGATTTAAATATTCATACTTTTTCACTTGCACATCCAGGCGCTTGTCTGGCGGATATTTACCTAGATTTATCTGCGAAAGCTCTTGTGTCAAATTGCTATGCAAATCATTTTTTAAATCCGCAAAACCTTTGTAGCCAATTGCTCGTGAGAAACGAATAATAGAGGCGTCGCTTACTCCTACTTCACGTGCAACCGCCAAGCTGCTCATTGTGCAAATTCGATTTTGATGTTTTAAAAAATAGTCCGCAATTTTTAACTGTCCATGAGTAAGTCGGGCTTGTTGAATGCGCCGAACAAAAGAAGTGTTCACCCGAAGATCCCCCTATTACAATCAAGGTGGTTTTACAGGATTGAGCTACGGCCGTTATCCGTTCCTTTTTCACATCTGATACCAAAGCTGTTAGAATGAGAAAATCCCGGCCTGGTGTTATCCCCTAAAGGCCATTGTGCCCCTCTTAGGAACTCCGCTAACCAGTCTCTCATTCGCAGCGTTAGAGCTATGACTGATCGATTACTTCCAGACAGTTTAATCCTGACTGCCACTTGAGTGGTTGTGGTTTTGCGCTTTTTCGCCTCTTTTATCGCCTATAATTAATTTCATACTGTATTACACTCCTTAATCGATCAAGCTGGATAGCTATATAATTCTTTGATTGTATCTATAAATAATCTCATAGTACGTGTAATATGTGAGTTTTTAGGATAGACAATGGCAATTTCCCACTCAAGAGGAGGCGTTCCGAACTCAAAGAGGACGACATTTTCAGGCAAATGCTCCATCTTGGTACATAGCGCAGGGATAGATGTAAAATATTCTGTACAATTAACTAGATTCAGTGCGGTCACGATATTTTCTGTACTCCAGATCTCTCTAGGATGCACATCATGTTGATTAAAAAATCGCTGGTTTAAACGGCAGAGCAGCTGACCTGGCTTTAGATTAATAAATTGTTCGCCATTCAGTAAAGAAACGTCAAAATTGTGTATACCATCAGGGCCTGCCGGCTGCTGCAACGCATGTTGGACAAGTAAGTGCCGTCGATTTCCGGCCAGATAGATCTTCTCCATCCCAAGACTTTCATAAGTAGCAGGGAAACTAAAGTTAGATGGTACACTCATCAGGCAAAAATCCACCTGGTTGTTCAGCATAGCGCTTTCAAATGTGTAGCTTTTGCCCTCCACAACATTAATTTTTATATGTGGATACCGACTCCGAAACAGCGGCAGAAGAGTGGGGAGCATAATACTGCTCCTCCAGCTTGTAATACCAAATGTAAATTCTCCCTTCTCATCATTGCGTATTTTATCAAAATCATCCTGAAGCTGATGATTCAGGTCGGCCATTTTATTGACATAGTCAAGATATAATTTCCCGGCATAGGTCAATGAAAGCGGGGAGGAAGATCGATCAAATAGTTGAATATTGAGGCTTTCTTCAAGGCGACTTAAATATTTGCTAAGAGATGGTTGAGTAACATATAGTGCTTCAGCAGCCTTTGTTAAACTGCCAAGCTTCGCAATAGTCAGAAAATAATCGTAATTTTTATACAACATAGCTCTTACCTTCAGATTCTCCCGGAGTCTATATGACATAAAAGGAATGTTGATTATATTATATATTGAATTGTACTTCTCGTCAATGATATGCTATCATTAAGCCAAATCAAATTGTGCAATATACATAAACCGAAGCATAAAGTCAAAATCATTTGGGTCAAAAGGAAGGGAGATATATGGAAAGAGCAGTAGTCGTAGATAAAGATTATGGCAGTGTATCGTCCGAAGAATTGGAGAAAGTACGAGCAGCTTATGCCCAGGCAGGTTTAAAACTGGATACACAACACTTTATTACAGAAGAAGAAATTATCAGTGGCTGTCAAGGAGCAATTGCAATTTTAGCGACCGGAAATCCCCCTATTACACGCAAAGTTATGGAAGCGTTACCACAACTAAAATATGTACAACGTTTTGGTGTAGGCGTCAATTCCATTGATTTGAACGCAGCTGCAGAACTGGGTATCGTCGTTTTAAATCTGCCTGGTTTTTGTGCTAAAGAGCTTGCAGATTTAGCCACGGCTATGATTATGGGATTAATCCGTAATACCAATTACTATGACCGCGAAATTCGCAAGGGTGGTTGGCCTAAGTGTCAATACTTACTCCCTGGGGATGTTCGAGAGATGACCTTAGGGCTTTTCGGGTTTGGTGGGGCCGCCCGCCACTTGCATGATATCTTCTACAATGGATTTGGTACAAAAATTATTACATGTGACCCCTATATTACAGACGAAGTTAAGCGCCAGTATCCACATGTGAAGTTTGTATCTTTTGATGAGCTGCTCACGGACAGTGATATCATATCGATACATGTTAATCTTACTCCTGAAACAACCCATATTTTTAGCGAAGACGCATTCCGCAAAATGAAAAATACAGCTATGATTATCAATACGTCTCGCGGCCCAGTGATTGATCAGAAAGCACTTGCATGGGCCTTACAAAACGGTGAAATCCTTTATGCCGGCTTGGATACCGTGGAAAAAGAGCCGATAGAAGCAAATGATCCGTTGCTTAAAATGGACAATGTAATTTTGAGTCCCCATAGCGGATCATATGGTGTGGGAGCAAAAAAGACGCAAATTACCATGGTATGCCAACTGTTGCCTGACGCCCTCACGGTGGGAAAGCTGCCTCGTCGCTATGTAGCCAATCGCGCAGTTTTAGACAAAGATTTAGGACTTAAGTTTATTTGAAACGAACCGAAGGCTAATTGGTACAAATAGGGTAAAGGAGAGCAAAATGAGTATAGGAAACAAAATTGTTTATGAAATCAACCGGCCTGATAAAAAACTGGTAGAACTGTTCCGAGAGATGCCAGTGGCCAACATCGATGATAATATGGGACGAATTGCAGCGGTAGACGCGGCAATTCGTCCCATGAACCGGAGCCCTTTACTGGGCACAGCCTTTACAATCCGTATGCCGCAGGGAGACAACCTCATGTTCCACAAAGCTATGGATATGGCTTTGCCTGGGGATGTCATCATGATCGACGCTGGCGGTAGTGTAGACCGTGCCATTTTCGGTGAACTAATGGTCAGCTATTGCCGAGTTCGGGGGATCGCCGGTATTGTCTGTGATGGGGCGATTCGCGATCTTGATGGGATTAGCACACTGACAGATTTTGCTGTCTATGCAAAAGGTGTAACCCCCAATGGGCCTTACAAGAATGGACCTGGAGAAATCAATGTTCCTATTGTTATTGGAGGGAAAACAGTAAAACCAGGAGATATTATTGTCGGAGATGGAGATGGTATTGTTATTATCGATCCTGTAGACGCCGAAGCACTGGCCGCCGCTACCTGCAAGACGATGGAAAAGGAAGCAAAAATTATGGAAAATATTATCCATAAAGGCGAATATATTCGCCCTTGGGTAGATGAAAAGTTAAAAGAAATCGGGTGTGATTTTTAAGTTTTTTTCTATTCAATGCATCTAGAAACAAATCCAACCGAGAATTAGAATAGTTAGCGCGGATATCGTTTAAATTGTTCCAACTCATGAACAACTCGAAACCTTCTCTGTAATCTATCACGAATGTGTCTTTATGAAAATCTTTTGTTTCACAGGGGTAACAGTCACTTCATTCACTACATTAAATTACCTTATAAATGAAGAAATTTTTCATTCCCCCTTTAAGAATCGGAAAAATAGATAAAAACGACCCTTCTTTTCTATAAATATTTTCCGATTGAATGAAGTAAATGTAGAGGCTATACTTCAAATTGTAGTGATAGTTTCCTTGTATTTAGTCTCCAGTGTAAGGTATTGTCGATTTGTTCGGGAACCCACCCCCGTACAAATAAAAATTAGGATGAAAAGGAGAATAGATTATGAAAAAGAAACTTGCATCCATTACCGCGTTGTCCTTGGCTCTGGTAATGACCTTAAGCGCTTGCGGAAACAACAACACCAAGACGCCCTCTACATCCGCTGACGGTGGTACGTCTACATCAGCACAGGCCCCTTCTCAAACCGGAACCTACCCAGGAAATAAAAATATTACACTGTACTGTGGCTATTCTGCCGGCGGCAGCTCCGACACCCTGTGCCGTCTGATGGCGGTTAAGGTCGGTGAGATTCTCGGTACTACCTGTACCGTCGAAAATGTTACGGGCGCCTCTGGTTGGGTGCTATGGAATCAAATGCTGGAGAGTACCGACCCCGATGGATATAGCTTTTTCCTCATCAACAGCCCCAATGTAACTGCCGGTAAATACGATGTGAATAACACGATGAAGTATGATCATAATGACTTCGAGTTAATTTGCAACCAGGTTACCGACTCAAGCTGTATGGCCATCCGAGTAGATGATGATCGTTACTCTGACTGGGAGAGCTTTGCAAACTACTGGAAACAGGAAGGTGTAATGATTACCTCCGCATCCGGTATGGGTATTACCTCTGACGATTCTACTACTGATATGCTGGTGGCGAATGACCTTGGTGTTGAAGTAGACATTATTGCTTCTGAAGGCTCTGGTGACAATATTACCTTCTTGCTGAACGGTACCACCGACTTTGTAATGGGTAATGTTTCCGAAATGGCCGCCGGTCATCTGGATGGTCAGTATAAAGTTCTGTGCGTATTTGCTGACGAGCGCGACCCCAATTTGCCCGACGTTCCTACTTACAAGGAGCTGACTGGAACCGACATTACTGGCTGCTCCAGCCGCGGATATGCTATGTTGAAGGATGTGCCCGAGGATATTAAAGTCGTTCTAGCTGACGCAGTTAAGCAGGCGGTTCAGGATCCTGATATGATTAAGCAGCTGTCTGATATTTACACCACCACTGATTTCAAGGAAGGCGAGGAGTATCTAAACTACCTGACCGAAATGCAGAACACTGCCCGAGAGATCTGGGGTGCCTAATCCGCGCTTCATAACATGACAGATATCACATAATAATAGGCGGCGTCCCCCCAGGCGCATCCGCCTGGGGGACGCTGGCTTTGTGTCTTATATCCGCAAAGGGGAGGAGATCCTTGGTGAACAGAAAGGCAAAGCAGGACATTTTTGCCTGTATTTTGATTTATGCATTCATGTTGTTTTGTTTCATGCAGACCTTTACTATGAAGAGCGGTGCCGAAACTATGCCGCGGCTGATTTTGTCAGTGGCTCTGATATGTAATACAGCTCTTTTAGTCCGCACGGTAAGGCAATTAAAAAAGAATCCTTCCAACGAGGGATATACATCTATCTCTGAAATCAAAGTCCCCATTCTGATGTTTTTGGGTGTCGTATTATATTGCGTCCTATTTAGCTTTACGAACTATTTTATTGCAACGGCGATTTTGATCCTCGTATTTATGCTAATTGAGAAAGTCAAGCCGCTTTGGTTGATTTTAACAATAGACGCCGTTTATTTAGTTTTTATTTACGTTTTGTTTGTAGTGGTACTGAAAGTACCTCTGTTGAAGTAAGGGGGCAAGCATATGTTTAACTTAATGGCGCAAGGTGCCGCTATGCTCACACAGCCCGACGTAATCGTTGCAATTATCGCCGGCACATTAGGCGGTATGTTTATTGGCGCTATGCCTGGATTGTCTGCCTCTATGGCAGTGGCGTTGTTGATTCCCGTAACCTTCGGTATGAGTGGCGAGGCAGGCATCACTTTGTTGGTTGCGGTTTATACCTCCGCAATTTATGGCGGTTCTATTACCGCATGTCTGCTCCACACCCCTGGCACTCCTGCATCAGCAGCCACCGCAGCAGATGGATTCGCGCTTACCCGCCAGGGCAAAGGACTCAAGGCAATTGGCACCTCCACCATCTGTTCGATGATTGGAGGAACAATTTCCGCAATTGCATTGCTGTTCATTGCGCCGGCTCTTTCCCAAGTCGCCTTGAAATTCAGCAGCTTGGAGTACTTTCTGATTGGGGTATTCGGTCTTACCATTATTGGGTCTTTGGCCGGCGATAACATGATGAAAGGGTTGCTCTCCGGTTGCCTCGGATTGATTATTGGCTGCGTGGGCCTGGATATCCAAACATCGGCCCCCAGATATTGCTTCGGTTTTTTAGAGCTTCAAGCAGGTATTAACTTAGTCCCCGCTATGATAGGCCTGTTTTCCATCAGCCAAGTCATGTTTTCGATAGAAGATGTAGTAAAAGGAAAATCTACCGTTCTGGATGAGAATGCCAAGAATTTGTCTGGCAGCCCGCTATTACCTTGGCGCGAATTCAAGCCGTTACTTCCCACGATTGCACAAAGCTCTATTATTGGCATTCTTGTTGGAATTTTGCCTGGTGCTGGCGGCGATATCGGCTCTTGGATTTCTTACAACACCGCAAAGAACTCCTCGAAGAATCCTGAACAGTTTGGACATGGCTCGCTTGTCGGTATTGCAGCATCTGAAACCGCCAATAACGCAGTCACCGGAGGTGCCCTGATTCCTCTCTTGACCTTGGGAATCCCCGGTTCTGGCGTGGCAGCTATCATGCTGGGCGGATTGATGATTAAGGGATTGAATCCCGGCTATAAGCTTTTTACTGATGCCACTACCGGTCCTATCGTCTATTGTATTATCTTAGCATTTGCAATCGCAAATATTTTAATGGGCGTTGCCGGATTGCTAGTATGTAAACAGGTAGTTAAAATTTCTACTGTAAAGATGACGATATTGGCGCCGCTGATTATCGCATTGTCCACTGTGGGCTCCTACGCTGTCCAACAGAGCATTTTTGATGTGTGGATTATGTTGATTTTTGGTTTTATCGGCTATTTCATGCGCAAGTACGGATTTGCTACGGCACCTGTAGTTCTGGCTATGATCCTAGGGCCAATAGCTGAAAGCAATTGGAGACAGACATTGGTCATCACGAAGCGTACAGGGCTATTCCAATACTTTTTGACAAGACCAATTTCCATGGTTTTGGTCGTGTTGATTCTTGTAGCATTGTTCAGCCCTGTATTGATGAAAATTATCAATAAGAAGGCCGCCCCTTCTGATCCAGACGTTTTAGCTGACACCGCTCATGAAGATTGATTCTCTGCGATAACCAGATACAGGATAGCAGAAGCATTCGCAACAATATTTTTCTTATAGAACATCGGCTTTTACATGTCAACCTCTGAATATATATAACTATATACCAAGAAGGTATAAGCATATAGGGCTGACGAAAGCAAAGAGTGTGCCGCCTGTGAAAACAGGCGGCACACTTCTTTTACGCATCAGGGTTTTGTTCCATCCATCTCCAATTATTAATCAGGATATGTCGCGGAGCTATAGCGCTTCAGTCTCTACTATCGCCAAAAAACTTCCAGAGGATCCCTGGCCACAAGCCGTCTGAACTTCACATCAGGGTATCCGAAGATCATGCATCCACAGATTCGTTTTCCTTCCGGCAGTCCTATCAGCGCTCCAAACCGCTTCATATATTCCATTTGAGCGGTCAGCAGGCCCATCTGCCCACACCAGCAGGTGCCCAACCCAAGCGAGGGTGCCATGAGCGACAGAAATGTAAGAGAAAACTGGCTGTTCTCCTTCCATCGCTCGTGGTCCATATCTGCCAGAGTAAATATCAGCTGAGGTGCGCCGTAAAAAAGCGCGTCTGTCTTTTTCTCCTCCTGGACCAGTACAGGGCGCATGACACGGCTTCGCAGTGGAAAGTCCTCCGGCAAAGTTCTTGCGATCTCACAGTATAGTTGATTGATCTGTACCACTTTTTCCCGTCCGCTCACCACCAAATAGCTGATCCCCTGCGCATTCTTCGCGGTCTGAGGATAGCGTCCGGCATTGAGAAGTCTCTCTATGACATCTTTAGGGACCAGATCAGACCGATATCGGCGCACTGACCTGGGTGTCCGAAGGAAGGCCAGAGCCTCTTCCGGGGGCAGGACCAGAGGCTGTTCCGTCTGGAGGGGCGCATATGGATGTTCCATACAGCCGGTGGGACAGACCGCTGCACAATGACCGCAGCGGCTGCATCTGTCCAAATCAATCTTTACCCCATATTCTGTTTGCGTGATGGCATCCGCTTGTAGTACGCATTCTCTATAACACATTCCGCAGGAGGGGCACTGTATTTCGTATGTTCTATCAGCTGCTCTGTTTCCCATTGTTTTCCTCTTTTCAGTCATTTCTGCACAGCGGATCTCAATCCAGGCGCATCACTTGGAATACGACGCTTTCGCCGCAGTCGGGACACTGAACCGGCGTCGGCTTTACACTTCCGCCCCGGCGGGCGGCATATACAAACGGATAAACGGCGTTTAAAGCCACAGCGCACAGTTCCGCGCTCTTTTCCTTTTCAATAAATGCGCCGCTGAAATAGATCTCATCCCCCGCCTGATAGTGGGGGCAGCCGCTCTCCAATACCACAATCTTTGTTTTATGGTCTTCCATGGCGATCCTCCTTTTGTGTTCTGGCCCTGAGCCGGGAAAATGGGTATGGGCCGTCCTGAGGCTAAGTAAAGCCGATAGGTCCTTTATACGATAGACAGCACCTCTTGGATCCTCTCTATCGACGCTTGCAGGGCGCGGCGCATCTGTTCACGGCCCTTATTGGTCATGCGATGCTCCTCCCCTACGATGCCCAAAGAGTAAATGATGCGTCCGTCCCGCCCAAACAGCGGCATGGAAATAGAGGAAACTCCCTCGTCCCGCTCGGAAGTAGATACACAGTATCCGGTTTCCCTAATCTTCTCCAATGTCTTAAAGAGTGCCTCCCGGCCTTCCTCTGTGATGTCAGGGCTGTCCAACTGAATTGCCTTTTCCTGCATCTCCTTAGGGAGATAGGCCAGCAGGACTTTCCCGGTGGAACCTTTGGTCATTCCGATGGCATACCCTACGTTGGAAGATATCTGGAGCGCATTGTTGGATTTTATTTTTGTGATACAGACCGCCTGATAGCCGTCTACCAGGCCGGTCAGGACAATATCCTCGTTAAACCGCTGCCCCAGCAGCTGCATCTCACGATAGATCATGTCGTCAATAGAAAACTGCTGACGGGAAACAGCCGAGAGGACGATCAGCTTCGCGCCAATCCGATATTTCCCATTTGGCGCGTCTTGGACTAGCCACCCTGTATGTTCCAGCGTTTTGACGATACGAAACACCGAGGTCTTATGCAGTCCTAACTCCTGGCTGATGTCGGTCACACCAAGATATTTGACATCTTTGACCCGATATAGATTCAAAATTTCTGTCGCCCGGACAATGGAATTGATATACTCACTTTCCTTCAGACTTTCCTTCATTTCCGCCCCTCTTTTTCATTTCATGTGAATATCCATTGATAGGATACCGCTTTGGATTATATCCTGTTTCTCTCCGGATTTCAACATGAACCGGCCGGATGCAGAGAGCCCCCGAGCAGTAGCCGGGGGCTCTTTGAGCAGGAAAGAGAGAATAAGTTATTTCTGGGGAGTAACCAGCTGACCGTATCCGGCGCAATCTGGATCCACGACGCCGTCCTCCATCAGAACGCGGCCCCGTACCACCGTATAGTTCAGCTTGCAGCCCAACTCCCAGCCGTCAAAGATGCGGGCGGTCTCACGGGCTTTGCTGTAACTCTTGTTCCGGTCCACCACGGTAGTGTCGTTCATGTCAAATACCACCAAGTCAGCATCCGCGCCAGCACTGATGGTCCCCTTCTGGGGATAGATATTAAAGCACCGAGCGGGATTGACGCACAGCAGCTCCACCACACGCTCGATGGTGGTCTTTCCACGGGCGGCGGCATCCAGCATCAGCGGCAGACGAAGGTCCACGCCGGGGGCACCGCAGAATGCCTTAAAGATGTCCTCGTTCCCCTGCTCTTTCTCCGAGAGTAGGAAGGGGCCGTGGTCACTGCCAATAAAGTCGATGGTGCCATCGTTTACATAGTCCCACAGCTTCTCCACGGTCTCCTTGGGACGCAGCGGGGGGTTGCAGCGGGCAAAGGGACCATACTTCTCCAACGCGGTCTCATCCAACAGCAGGTAGTGGGGGCAGGTCTCCACAAAGACCTTCTGTCCCTCAAAGCGAGCCTTTCTGGCCAGCTCCATGGACTCCACTGTGGACATATGGGCCAGCTCCAGCGTGCATCCTGTCTCCTTGGCAAACATGATGAGCTTTGCTACGGTGGAATACTCTGTGATGGGAGGACGGGACTTGCAGTGGTCAAGAGGCTTGGTGTGCCCTTCGGCCCGCATCTTGGCGATGTTATAGGTAATCAGGTCATTATTTTCCGCATGGGAGGCCATCATGAGCCCGGTCTTTGCGATTTCACGCATACCCACCAGAATCTCAGCGTCGTTGGCCATCGTCAGGCCCACGAATTCTTTCTCACGGCCCTCAGGCGCCTGGTGGAGGAAGGATTTATAGGCCACGATGCCCTCCTTGGCGATCTCGGTGATCTCCTCGGGGAACTCTCCGCCGGCCGCGCCGTAAAAGGCGTAGTCCACCACACATTTGTCTCGGGCGATATTCTTGCGGTTATCCAGGATCTCCTTGTTGTACTGAGGAGGCGTGGAAATGGGGTGCTCCAAGATGGTGGTGCAGCCGCCCTGTGCCGCGCTCATGGTGCCGGTGTAAAAGTCCTCCCGGTCATCATGTCCTGGGCTGCGGATGTGAACATGGGTGTCAATGCCACCGGGGATCACATACTTCCCCTCCGCTTCAATGACGCGCTTCGCCTCACCCAGGATGCCGCACTCAGCCACACAGGCAATCTTACCATCCTTGACGCCTACGTCGCACTTTTTGAATACTCCATCTACATAGGTGAGGCCATTTTTGACCAAAAGATCCAGCATAGTTATCCTTCCTTTCCAATTTCTCAAAGATCTGTTTTATCCAGAGCTAACACGGTTTCATACAGGACGTCCGCGCCCAGATCGATGTGCTTCGGATCCGTCCATTCGTCTCCATGGTGGCTAATCCCCTTTACACTGGGCACGAACACCATCCCGATGGGGACCCCTTCGTGCGCCATGGGATTTGCGTCATGGCCGGCGCCGCTGGGCATGATGATATGGCTGATATTCAAGCCGGTACAAACATGGTCGATCGTATCAATCAGGGCCGGGTCACAGGGAGTGGAGTACTTTGCCACAGTGTTCACAAAAGTAAACTCACAGTTGGATATCTCCTTGGCCATCGCCTGGATATCTGCATAGAACTGATCTGTGACCGCCTTGTCCATGTGCCGCATCTCAAAGGTTGCGACTACCTCGTTGGGAATAACATTCTCCTGCCCTGGGGCAACAGAGAGCTTTCCTACGGTGAACACCAGGGTATCATCCAGCTCTCTGGCGCGGGCATCGGCCCCCACAATGAGCTTGGACATCCCTACCAGCGCATCCTTGCGGCTGGGCATCATCGTCGTGCCGGCATGGTTACTGATCCCGTGGGCGGTCACCTCATAGCGGACAACGCTGACGATCCCGCTCACGACGCCAATATCCAGCCCGGCGCTGTCCAGCTTGTCGCCCTGCTCAATGTGGTACTCCAAATAACACCCATATTTATCCAAGTCCTTTTTGGCAGCTCGGACATTTTCCGGTTTCATTCCATACTTGGCCAGCCGTTCAGCATAGCCGGGAGCCTCCGCATCCACCATACCAGCCACACAGCGGCTTCCAAAAGTGCCCCCCAGAGGGCTGGATTCCTCCAGGTTAAAGCCCCAGATCTCCAGCGGATGCTTCAATGCCCGGCCCTGCTCCTTCAAGCGGTAAACCACCTCCAGCGCGCCAGTAACGCCCAGCATACCGTCAAAGACGCCGCCCTTGATCACCGTATCCAGATGAGATCCGAGTACAATGGACTTGGCCTCCGGGTCAGTGCCAGGGAGGATGCCATGCAGATTTCCAACCGGATCCTGCTCCGCTTTCATCCCCAGGGCCTCCATCCTCATTTTGACCTGCTCCAGGGCCTGGAAATACCCCTCTGACGCGCCAAGCCTCGTGATAGAACCGTCCTCATTCCGGCCGATCCCCCCAATCTCCTGGAGCATATCGTTTAACCGACTCATGATCACTGTCACCTCGTCTAACATATATCCTCCATCCCAGGTCCAGTTCCCCTAAGATGGTTTCTCTCAGCACCGGGATATCTCTGGAGATATCCCGGTGTCTGATTTCAAAAATTACTGTTTGCCAAACAGGTTCTCCATCACTTCCTTGTCGGCTGTATCATTTGCGCTGGCAGGCGTAATCCAGGAGGCGACCATGATGACCACGAAGCAGACGGCGCAAGCCGGCAGAGCGGGCATGATGCCAAAGGGCTGGTTCAGCGCGTACCAGATAACCGCGGTGACAAAGCCACAAACCGCGGCGATCATGGCGCTGATCTTGTTCGCCTTTTTATAGGCGACGCCCACCATAGTGGTGACTGCCAGGGCGGAACCCATCAGGGTAACGGCCTTCGCCTGGAAGGTCTGGATGGTATCATTGATGAAGAAGGTCAATACCACGCTGCCCACACCGAACACGATGGTGGACACACGGGACACCAGCAGCTCCTCCTTATCCGTCACGTTGCTCTTAACCTTGCAGTAGAAGTCGTGGGTAAAGGTGGTAGCTACTAGCAGCAGCAGAGAGTCAGCGGTAGAAATGATGGCGGCGACCACAGCAGCCAACATCACAGCGCCCATCAGAGGAGTGACCTCGGACATAATCAGGGTGGTGAACACCGCGTCCTGCTTCTCAATGCCGGGATGGATCAGGATGCCGCACAGACCGATGATAGCCAGAGGCACATAGAACAGCAGCAGGCCGATGCCGGTGATGCCCTGGGACTTAGAGGCAACCTCAGGAGACTCAGCCGACATGAAGCGGGCCACGAACTGGGGAGCACCAAAGTTGCAGATACCCCAGGTAATGACCCAAGACAGGGCGGTCATGGGCGGGATAGAGACACTGAAGCCCTGGACAAACTCCGGGTCAACGGCAGCAATGCCCTCGTTCATGGCGGTAAAGCCGCCCACACGGAACAGGAATTCTCCCGCGATGATCCACACGCCCACGATGATGACCAGCGCACAGACCGTATCAGTCCAAGCCACAGCCTTCATACCGCCGATACAGGTAAAGACGATAAAGACCAGCAGCAGAATAACGCAGCAGGTAATGGTGCTCCAATCAACAAAGGACTGGAGCAGGATGACAGCGCCAGTGACCTGATTGGCCAACAGGGCAGTACAACACAGCACGACCAGCAGGGAGGCCGGAATAGAAAAGGCCCGGCTGTACCGCTTCTCAATAAACTCAGGCAGAGTATTGCATTCACTCTGACGGACCTTTCTGGCAAAGTAAATACAGGCCAGGAAGGAGGTCATCAGGGTTCCGGCGGCATTCCACCAGCCGGGCCAGCCATTCAAGTAATAATAGCCCATATAGGACATAATGGAGGTGGCCGAAACAATGGTGGCGAAATAAGTGCCGGCCATGGGGATCTTACCAAGGGACTTACCAGCTACCATCCAGTCCTCGGAGCTTTTTACGCCCCTGGAGATCATGATACCAATGATGGCCAAGCCAATCATGAACGCAACTGTGACCGCTAAGTAAATCGTGTTGTTATTCATCCCTTCTTACCCCCTTTCTTATCCTTTATGGAAACATAGACCAAGGGGAAAATCCCAAAAAAGAGATAAACAGCCCAGAGGAATATGCAGCTTCCAGAAACTCCCATGTTTCTTCATCCTTTCTGTTTGATACTGATTACAGGCTAAAATACCGGGAAATGGGCTTTTGCGTTATCTTATGTCCTCCTTTCTCAAGCAAACCGGGGTGCTCATTCCTTTGAACTCTATGCCCTCCTCTCCAAACGAGCTGCCCCACTCGGCCTATCCCAGAGTCTTTCTCTGATACTCCTTGTTATGAACCGCTCCATCCGCAAGGATCAGGGCCCATATCAGACCGTCAAAAACTGGTACATTCAGCTCTTGCTCCAGGGCGCTGTCCAGGCCGCTATAATTGGCACAGCCCAGCACGATGGCGTTAACTCCTGGGACCTGCAGAGCTTTTCTCCCTGCATCCAGCAGGTGCTCCTTCTCGTTCCCTCCGCTGACCACCACAGTCCTCAGTTCTTCTTCACAGTGGTATTTTCGGGCGAGGGCGAATTTTTTGGGAATGATCTTCTCAGACGGAGTAATCACCGCATATCCGCCATGCAGCATAGCCGCCATCCTCATCGATGCTTCGGCAATGCCAAAGACGGGCTTGCCACCGGCTACTTCCCGTACCAGGTCCAGATTTGGGTCGGCATGGCAGGCCAGGATAAAGGCATCATATCGCTCTCTCCCCGCCCGTACCGTGGCGATCAGTTCCATGGCAGAGGCCGCCTGGTCCTCATAGGTGACCACCAATTTGGGGGCTGTTCTCATGGACACCACGTCGAACTCTCCCCGGTCCTCCAAAAACGACTGTGCCGTTTTGGATAACACATCTGCCGTTTCCTGGTCGCTATTTGGATTGATGATCAACACTCTCATCGCTTTCACCTTTCCAATCCAATTTACACAATATTGAAACATATTTCTTTAAGTTGACGGCATAATCCACTCTGGGACCCATAGGCGTTCCGTCATTGTTCCAAATATATCTTGATGATAAATATGTCTTGTCCTGCTGTATCATGACAAATGTCGCAGGATATTGTGCTCTATTATGAATAGAGCACAAGTCAGGGGCCCCTGACTTGTTTTGCGGTTGTTTTACCGGTTCCTCCTAAACACAGGATCGTTTCCTCGTAGCAGTCAATTCCGGCTGTTGAAGCGATAAAATGGATCTAGCTCCACATTCTCCAGCCAGCTGTTGTACCAGGCCTGGTAATAGGGCCTAATACGCTCCAAAAAGGCCTCCCGGTCCAACTGGGCCTGAGTGCGTCCATGGCTCACCTGCTCCCGCACCTCCTGATAGAGTGCCTCTAAATCGATCTTCAGCAGCTTGCGGTGCTCCATAATCTTCTCTCCGCCTACGATCACCGTATCCGTATAGCGCCCCAGTCCGCGGCGCAGCACTACCTCTCCCATATCGAAGCCAGGCAGCATACAGGGCGCATTCAGAATCTCCTGAGTATTCACAAGAATCATATCGGCCTTCATACCTGGACGCAGGGCCCCGATCTCCCCGGCGAAGCCAGTGGGCCTAGCCCCGTTCACCGTGGCCAGCCGCAGGACCTCATAAGGGCTCAATGCCGGACAATCTGTGAGGGAAATACCAGCGTGTCGGTGGAGGAAATAGATCATCCTCATCTCCATGAAGGGGTCTTCGTCATCGTTGATCCCCTTCTCATCCATCCCCATGGCCACATTCATCCCGGCCTTCAGCATATAATAGACCGGCGCGATTCCATCCCGCATAATCAAATTACAGCTGGCGTGGTGGGTGACAAAGGCGTCTTTTTCCGCCAACAGAGCAATATCCTCTTCACTCAGGTAGACAGCGTGGCCCAGCACCAGGTTGGAGTCCACCAGTCCCAGATCATCTAGATGCCCTACCAGTGATTTTCCATATTTGCGCAGGCCAAAGGCCTTTTGGACCGGGGTCTGCAAACAGTGGAGGTGGATGGGTATCTTATGAAGCTGGTCTGCCCGCTCCTTTACACGCCTTAAGAACTCATCCGTAGACCCCTGGACCCAATTTGGCCCAAAAAAGATCCGGGTCTTTGCGCTATTATACTTCGAATATAGATCCTCAAAGGCCTCCATATACTCATCGACCGCCCGCTCCTGATCGATATATACCATGGGCTCGGCCTCTTGCCGCAGGTCGGGCGGCAGTGTCTTTAGAAATTCCCGGTCGTCGTAGGCTAGCACGTTCTTATTTCGCACACCGGGGGAAAAACCCAGTCGGATACCAGTCGTCTGATACCCTTCTATCTTTCTGGCACACGTCTCCTTCAGATGAGGGTCCAGCGCCGCCCCACTCTCGTTATGGTGCAGGGTTGTGCAGCCATTTTGGATATGACGCACCGCGTTGAGCATAGCCGTGGTTTCAGGCTGGAGCTGAAAGGCTGTGGCAAATTTCAAAAGGGCGTTCTCCAGGTAGTCCAGCGTGACGCCCCTCTGTACATAGGACAGGCCTGCGCCATGGGTATGGGCGTCAATCAGACCCGGCATGAGGATCTGGGTGCCGTCCCCAGCTACATCCTCCTGAGGATACCTCCGGTGCAGGTCTTCATAAGGGCCGATCTCCCGAATCGTATCCTGACAAATTAGGACAGCGGCATCCTCTTGAAATACAGATTTGCTGTTTGCTCCATCCGTAAGGACATATTTTCCTCTTACCAGCATAACAGCTCCTCCTGTCCTTTTAAAATTCACAATATCGGAACATATTTCATGTATATGTTTATAATAGCCATTTTTTATAAATTTGTCAATGGATTTTAAGTTAGATTTTCTTTTAAACACCAATAATTTCCATTTAGGAGGCTTTAAGTTTCAAAATTGTGAACAGGAGTGAAGTGCAAATTAGAGATATAGCAGCTTGGGCGCCAGGATATCTAAAAATAAAAACAGGGCCCACAGCTATCTCTGCTGTGGGCCCATATCGATTCATTTGTTCAGATGGTCTTCAAGAATCTTAAGAAAGCCTCTCTGCCCTCGTTGGACCGCTTATACACTCCGGCATGCTCCAGTACCTGGGCAAAGGCCAGTCCGGTCTCCCTCTGGACAATGTCTAGGGCATTTTCCCGTGTGATAGTATATTTTGTCTGGAATCTCTCCGCCCAATCCGCGTGCTTTTCTGTCAGCGCGCTGGCCCGCAGATCCGAGCCGGAGACCAAGCTGTCGGCTACGGCCGCAAGCTCCTCCTTCAGCCGGGCGGGAAGGACTGCCAGCCCCATTACCTCGATCAGGCCGATATTCTCCTTCTTGATGTGGTGAAGCTCGGCGTGGGGGTGATACAGCCCCAGGGGATGTTCCTCTGTAGTCAGATTGTTCCGCAGCACCAGATCCAGCTCATATTTCCCGTCCCGCATCCTGGCGATAGGCGTAATCGTATTGTGGGGAACACCCTCCGTCTCGGCCAAAATAGCGGCCGCCTCGTCGGTATATCCCCGCCAAGCTGTGAGTATCCTGTCCGCCAGCTCCACCAGACGTCCGCTGTCCTGACAGGCAAGACGAACCACGGACATGGGCCATTTGACGATGCCGGCCTTCACATCCTCAAAACCCGGGAAGGCGAAGGGCGTTTCCACGGGTGCCTTCTCCATAGCAAAGGTATAGCGCCCACCCTGGAAGTGGTCATGCGCCAGGATAGAGCCGCCCACAATGGGCAGGTCGGCGTTGGAGCCCACGAAGTAGTGGGGGAACTGCCGGACGAAGTCCAGCAGCTTTCCAAAGCAGGCCCTATCGATCTTCATGGGTGTGTGGACGCTGTTCAAGCAGATGCAGTGCTCATTGTAGTACACATAGGGGGAGTACTGCAAAAACCAAGGAGAATCATTAATGGTGATGGGAATGATGCGGTGGTTCTGCCGGGCCGGATGGTTCACCCGGCCAGCATAGCCCTCGTTTTCGGCGCATAGCTGACAGCGGGGATAGTTGGAAGCGGGTAGATCCCGGGCAGCCGCGATGGCCTTTGGGTCCTTCTCCGGCTTGGACAGGTTAATGGTGATGTCCAGCTGGCCGTATTCTGTGTCCGTCTTCCACTGCATATCCTTCGCGATGCGGTCCCGCCGGATATAGTTGGTGTCCTGACTCAGCTCGTAATACCAGTCAGTGGCCTTTTGGGGAGCCTCACGGTACAGCGCCTGGAACTTGCTGATGACCTGAGAAGGCCGGGGGGTGAGCCGCCCCATAAGCTCAGTGTCAAACAGATCCCGGTAGACAACAGAGTTCTCTGTCAGTACGCCCCTGGCGTATGCGTCGTCCAGCAGCTCCTCCAGCACGGGAGCCAGCTCGATTTCTCCCCACTCCTGTCCAGGGTCGGTGTAGCTGTCCAGCTTGAGCGTATCCAAAATCGTGTTTACCGCCCAGAGGTACTCGCTCTCTTCGATCAGCCCAGTACGCAGGGCATAGACAGCCAGTTTGGAAACAGCGGCGTCGATCATGTTCCTCACCTCATACTCTATTTTCTGTGGTGCTCCTCAGCCCTGATAGCCGTTGGGATGATTTTTATGCCAAGTCCAGGCGGAGGACACGATGGTGTCCAGCTCCGCGTACTGGGGCTTCCAGCCCAGGACAGTCTTGGCCTTCTCCGAAGACGCCACAAGCTGGGCCGGGTCGCCCGCCCGCCGGGGGCAAATCTCGGCTGGGATGGGGTGGCCGGTCACTTTACGGGTCACATCGATGACCTCCTTGACGGTAAAGCCCACTCCGTTTCCCAGGTTGAACACGTTGTTCTCTCCACCGGCCAGCAGATAATCCAGCGCCAGGATATGTGCCTGGGCAAGATCAGTGACATGGATATAGTCCCGTACGCAGGTCCCGTCCCGGGTGGGGTAGTCATCGCCAAAGACAGAAATCTTCTCCCGCTCCCCGTTGGGCACCTGGAGAATCAGGGGGATGAGGTGTGTCTCAGGGTCGTGGGCTTCGCCGATGGCTCCGGAGGGATGGGCACCGCAGGCGTTGAAGTACCGCAGGGCCACATACCTCAGGCCGTGGGCCCGGCTGGTCCAGGACATCATGCGCTCCATGGCCAGCTTGGTCTCACCGTAGCAGTTGGTGGGTTCGGTCCGGTCGCTCTCCAGGATGGGCACCCGCTCCGGCTCACCATAGGTGGCGGCGGTGGAGGAAAAGACGATCTTATCCACCCCATGGGCCACCATGGACTGGAGCAGGACGGTGGTGCCCCAGAGGTTGTTGTCATAATACTTCAGCGGGTCCACCATGGACTCCCCAACCTGGGAGGAGGCGGCGAAGTGAATAACTCCCTCAATGGTCTCCTTCTCAAAAAGAGCGTCCAGGGCCTTCCGGTCCCGGATGTCCAGCTCATAGAACCGGGCCTTGGGGTGTACGGCGGCCCGGAAGCCGGTGAGCAGGTTGTCCGCCACCACCACGTCCCGGCCGGCGTCGATCAGCTCATACACAGTGTGGGAGCCGATATAGCCAGCTCCACCCAGTACTAAAATCGCCATAATATAAAGACCTGCCTTTCTTAAATTCAACCAATCACCACAGTTCCGCCCTGGGGACGGATGTGGAGGATGTGACACTTGCCGCGGCCCAGCAGGGCCTCCATACCAGACCGGAAGGCCTCCAGCCTGTCGTTGGGGACGAAGGCCTGGATGGTGCCGGCAAAGCCTCCGCCATGGACCCGGATGGCTCCAGTGCCCTCCAGCAGTTCTTGACCGGCAGCCAGGGCCAGAGGGATGGCCTGCTGACTCGGATCTGATATAGACCAGGTATTCTGCAGATGGACTGCCGAGGAGAGGCCGGAGGCGTTGACCAGCTCCAGGAACCTGGCGAAATCTCCCCGCTCCAGGGCCTCGCCCTCCTGGACTGCCCTACGGTCATCCTCGTAGTAATGGATGGCCCGGAGGACTGCCCGGTCCCCACAGCGGACCCGCAGGGAGGGGATAGCGGCGCGGAAGTCGGCCTCAGGGACCTCCCGCAGGAACCGCTTGTTGAAGTGGGCCGCCACGGCGCCCATCTCCCGCGTAATGTCAGCGTAGTCATCGGTCAGGTCGCCATGACTGGAACCGGTGTCCACGATGCACAGGGCGTGGCCGGACCGGGTAAAGTCATATTCCACCTTCTTGACTAACGGAGCGGACGGATTGGCAAAGTCGATGGCCACGGCCCCGCCCACCGAGGAGCCCATCTGGTCCATCAGGCCGCAGGGCTTGCCAAAATACACGTTCTCCGCGTACTGGCCAATCTTGGCGATCTGAATGGGGTCCAGCGCCCCACCGCAGCAAAAGTGGTTCAGGATATTGCCCACCAGCACCTCATAGGCGGCGGAGGAGGACAGTCCAGATCCGGACAGCACATTTGAGGTCACATAGGCGTCAAAGCCGGACATCGGGTAACCCAACTCCGCAGCCTTGGCAGCCACCCCTCGGACCAGGGCCGCGGAGGTATTCCGTTCCCGCTCCCTTGGCAGCAGGCTGCTCAACTCCACCTCCAGGGTGGGATAGCCCTGGGAGTGAATACGGATGACCTCCTTCCCGTTGGGGGCGGCACAGGCCAACATATCCAAGTCCACACTGCCGCACAGCACATGGCCGTGCTGGTGGTCGGTATGGTTGCCGCCGATCTCGGTGCGGCCGGGGCCGCTGAACAGAGCCACCGAAGCATGTTCCTCAGGGGTAAAAATCTCCGCAAAGGAACGGACCACCTGGGCGGCCCGTTCCTGGGCCCTGTCCAGACTTGCCTGTGTCCCATCCAGGGCGTAGAGGGCGGCCAGCACCTCGTCGTGGGTGCCGGCGGTCAGTTCTTGGAGCAGCTTGGCACAGCTGTTCATCGAGAGGTCACCTCATTCTCTTTTTTGATAGGTCAAGTATATTAAATTTTTACTAAAAATTCAACCACAATTTTTTCCATTAAAAAACTTTGGAACAGTATACAGAAATAAGGGTCTTTTTCTAGTGGTTTTCACAGTCGTCTGACTGGTCCGGTGCTCTCCCGCACAGTTAGAGTGGGCGGCACAACCAGCTTCAGCGGCAGGGTGCGGATGGGCTCCCTCCCTCCGATGGACGCCCTCTCCCCCAGCAGGCGCAGGGCCGCTCGTGCCATCTCCTCTACATGGGTGGACACAGAGGTGAGGGGCGGGTCCACAAGGGCAGAACGGGGCGTATCATTGAAGGACACAACCGACAGGTCGCCTGGAACAGACAGACCTGCCTCCCGCAAAGCCAGGAGGGCGCCCACAGCGCCCTCCTCGTTGGCGCACAAGAAAGCGGTAGGGAGGGCCGCTCCAGAGGATAAAAGCTCCCCCACCGCCCTGGCGGCGGCCTGGGCCTCCATGGGGCAGTCCAGCATCAGGCCCAGATCCAGCAGCCCTCTCTGTTCTGCCTGCCTCTCAAACAGCTGGTGACGGACCTCCAGCGCCCGCTGGCGGCGGTCATCCAATTTATATACCGGTCCGATAAAGCCGATCCTAGTGTGGCCCAGCTCAGTCAGGTGGTCCAGGGCCAGGGATATCCCTAGCTCATAGCCCAGCACTACCGAATCAAACCGGCTCTCAAAGGGAGATGAGTCCAAAAAAACCAGATTGGGGGACAGGGCCGCCAGAGAGTCGATTTGTGCTGGGGTAAACAGGCCGATGGCCACAACACCGTCCAGTTTTTCCTCCGGAGCCAAAAATCCCTCTCCCCTGCTCTCCAACGGAATGCAGGTATATTTCCTATCCAGGCAATTCTGGCGGAGGAAATTACTAAGATAGAGGTAATAAGGGTCGTCCAGCTGTTGGACCGGGGTGAGCATCTCCGCCACTCCAACCCGGAGCAACCCCTTCGGGCTCCTTCCCCGGCGGCTTCGGGTCGCGGTGTAGTTTAGCCGTCCCGCCTCCTCCAGCACCTTTCTTCTGGCTTCAGCTGTAACGGACAAGGAGGGGTCCCCCGACAGGATCCGGGAGATGGTAGCCGGAGAATAGCCCGTCCGGTCGGCAAGTTCTTTCAGGGTCGCCATAGCAGTCCTCCACAAAATTTTACTAAAAATAAAATAGCACATTCAGAAAATTTTATCAAGACTCACAGCCCCTTTTCTTTGCCTTTTTCCTAAAACTCTGCTACACTGGTGTCACATCTAACCTATAAAGGTCACAATATCAAAAGGGGGCCTATCTATGACCACTGCCAGCCGTCAGCCCTTTGGCACCACCCACCACGGACAGCCGGTGGAGTTGCTCACGCTGGACAACGGCACTCTGTCCTGTCAGATCATTACCTTTGGCGCCGCCTTACGTGCCCTCTGGGTACCGGACCGGACCGGAAGGCCTGTGGACGTGGTCCTGGGGTACGAGACTCTCAAGGAGTATCAGGACCAGGACGGCTATCTGGGGGCGGTCGTGGGCCGCTTTGCCAACCGCATTGCTGGAGGCAGGTTTTCCCTGAATGGCCGGGAATATACCCTGGCAGTCAACAATGGCCCCAACCACCTGCATGGTGGTCTCCAGGGTTTCTCCTATAAGGTATGGACTGTGGAGGAGCTGACCGGAAGCCGTGCGGTTCTGTCCCTGTCCAGCCCGGACGGCGAGGAGGGCTATCCCGGTTCTCTGGAAGTCCGGGTCACCTACCAACTGGACCGCTCTACCCTATCCATCCACTATCAGGCCTGCAGTGACCAAGACACCCCCTGTAATCTGACCAACCACAGCTATTTCAACCTGGATGGCCAGGGCTCTGGCCCGGTATTGAACCAGGAGATCCGACTCTACGCCGGGTCCTATACTCCCGCTGACCAGACCAGTATCCCCTTTGGCTCTATTCAGCCGGTGGAGGGCACCCCGATGGACCTACGCTCCCCTACCCCCATTGGAGCCCACATTGAGGACCCCTTCCAGCAGTTGGAGTGGGGCAGAGGCTATGACCATAACTATGTGGTGGATGGACCTTTCGGGCTGCTCCGCCCCGCTGCCTGGGCCCGTTCGGCGGCCAGCGGCATCGCCCTCCAAGTGGATACCACCCTGCCGGGTCTCCAGTTCTACACCGCTAATTTCCTGGAAGCGGGCCGCCGTGGGAAAGAGGGGGCGGTGTACGCCCCCCGTCACGCCTTTTGTCTGGAGACCCAGTTTTTCCCCGACTCCCCCAACCAGCCCGCCTTTCCCTCCGCCATTTTGCGGGCCGGAGAGCACTATGACCATATCACCCGCTTCTGCTTCTCCACAGAAGATTGATAGGATTAGAAAGCCGCCTACGCTCACTGCATAGGCGGCTTTTTCTTCTTTTTGATTGAAATCTCAGGTTGGGAAACCGTTTTCCAAAATTCGGATCGGGTCTCCCTCTCCTTCCTAGTCAAAATAGTCCAGGAATCTGGCCAGTTCCTCCGTCACTGACTCAAAAAAGGCTTTGCCCTTCTGGGCTGTAGCCAGCTGAGGCTGGCCAATATGCCCCTCTCGGTTGTCTTCATCAAAACGATGGAATCTCTGATATGCCTTGCTGCCCAAGAGGTCCTTTTGAAACCAGGGGCGCTCGGCCACAGGTCCACAGGGGACGATTTTCTCCTCCTGGACCAGGTCAGGGCGAAGATACATCATCATAGATGTCTCAAATTCGCCCGCATGGCCCATGCCCCCCAGCTCCGATTCCCGAATGGCGCTGATTCGCTCGTGCGCCACATCCCAATACTGCAGTTCCCGTAGCTGAAACTCCGTCCCGTGCTTCTCACCTATCTCATTGACAGCGGCGGACAGATAGACCTGATTTCCCCCGTGGGAGTTCACTAAGAACATCTGGGAAAAACCATTCGCTATCACGTTCTCACAGATAGAAACCGCATACTCCTTCAGCAGATGCTGAGGCATTGTCACATAGCCGGGGGCAAAGCGGTGGTGCGGGGAGTATCCAAAGCATACTTGGGGCAGGAGCAGGACCGGTCTATGGCACAGCTCCGCAGCCCGTTCGGTCACAGCTGCCCCCAGAAAGGCGTCTGTCCCCACGGGCAGATGGAGCGAGTGCTGCTCTGTAGACGCGAAGTTTATCATTACTGCCGCCTGATCCCGATAAGCCCCCAGATCCGGGTAGGAGAGTTCAGTCCATCGAATCAACATAGTATCCCTCCTTTCTCTATCTGGCAAGGCCTTCCCGGCTCACCTTTCCCACAGCGACTCGGGGTAAAGCCCCTCGGCCGTCATCCTAGCGACTGCGGCTACCACAGCCGGCTTATCCGCCTGGTAGGTCACGCCATACCACCTGTCCTCAGAGCGCAGTACCTTCACCCTGGCTTTACCCTCCTCCAGCAGTTGGGTAACTACACTGGGCAAGAAATACTCCCCCTTTTGGGGCTCCTCCGCCAGTGCCCGGTCTAGAAAGGCGGGGAAGCGGGCCTCGGCCTCCCGAAGGAAGCTCTGGCTGAAGCCCCAGAGGTTCATGGACACGATGGCGTCTCCAGGCAGATGGGTCCAGGTCTGTCCTCCATCCTCGGTAAAGCGGGCGTCTGTCCCCTCTTTTTCGATATGGGTGCGCTCCGTGACGCGGATCAGATAGTTGTCCTGGTCCTCCTCACACACCCCACGGGCCACATGGCCGTGCTCCGTGACTGTGTTGCCCAAGCGGTAGCCCACCATGGCGTATTCATAGCGGCCGGGCTGGTCCGGATTGCGCTCCAGATAGTCGTAGATGGCCTGAAAGCCCTCTGGGCCGTAGTAGTCATCGGCGTTAACCACCGCGAAAGGGCCGTCAATCAGGTTGCGTGCCGCCAGAATGGCGTGGGCAGTGCCCCAGGGCTTTATCCGGCCTTCCGGAACAGAGTAGCCCTTTGGTATGTCATCCAGCTGCTGATAGGCGTATTTCACATCGATGACCCTGGACAGCCGGTTGCCGATGGCTGTTTTAAAGGTGTCCTCGATTTCGTGCTTGATCACAAAAATAACTGTCTCAAAGCCTGCCCGCCGGGCATCATAGATGGAGTAGTCGATGATGAGCTGGCCATGGCTTCCAACAGGATCCACCTGCTTCAGGCCGCCGTATCGGCTGCCCATACCGGCGGCCATGACCACCAAAACGGGTCTGTTCATTTTGTATGCCTCCTGTGTCTTTCATAGATCGGATCGGGGCCCTATGTAAAGTTGCCCCACCCCTAGACTTTTACAGTCAAAAGAGGATCATCACTTACTTTACACGATAGAATTTTTAAGTCAAGCCTTTTCCTGTAAAAATCAGAGAATATAGGCAGGCACAGAGCGAACTCGGCCAGCACGAATATGGCGGTGTCCGAACAAATAAGCCTCCATCTGACCATCTGTAGTCCTCATCGGCCGCTTTTGGAAGCAGGTGTTGACTGTACGCTTTTGTAGAAATAGCGGGCAACGATCCCAGATGAAATATCGAGCCGCATTGTTAGGCATCTGGAGCGGGTGTTTCAATGAAACAGAACTGTTTGTCGGGGAAAGTTCCCTATAAAACAAAAATCCATTTCCTTTCGGAAACGGATTTTTGAAAGCAGCTCTCCTTGAGATGGTGGAGATAAGCGGGATCGAACCGCTGACCTCTTGAATGCCATTCAAGCGCTCTCCCAGCTGAGCTATACCCCCGTATAGGAGAACTGCTTGTCTACCAATATTGAGTTGTAAGTGGTGGAGATAAGCGGGATCGAACCGCTGACCTCTTGAATGCCATTCAAGCGCTCTCCCAGCTGAGCTATACCCCCAAATAAAAGCCTTACAGGTCAGGTGTCCCTGTTCAGCGCAAGTGATATCTTACCAGAAAGGCGTTGGTTTGTCAACGCAAAATTCAAACTTTTTTCAACTTTTTTGTCTGTCCTAGTCCAGATGTCCTGTCCCACGTCAGATGGAAAGAGTCACATACCCTTCCATATTCCCACATCGCTCTGAATCATGATTCCCCCGGTACAGACGGGAGTTTTCGGGCTGCAATAAAAACCGCCGCAGTAAATACTGCGGCGGTTTAACTGCTTAATAGAACTTCTTGCGATTCTTACGGGCGGCCTCAGACTTCTTGCGGCGCTTGACGCTGGGGCTCTCGTAGTGCTCGCGCTTACGAACCTCGGCCAGCACGCCAGACTTGGCACAGCTACGCTTAAAGCGCTTCAGGGCGCTCTCCAGAGACTCATTCTCTCTCACACGGACTTCCGACATTTATATTTCCCTCCCTCCGGCGCGGCGGGGCGTCCCCTGCTCGCGTAAGGGCCATTTTTATGGCTTTAACAGTAGTATTATATTCGTTCCACGGCCAGATGTCAAGGGCCAATTATGAACGGGCTGTAAACCTTTTGACCATAGCAGGATGGTCAAGCCTGGGGCTTAAAAATCAGACTAACCAATTTGCCCTTGACCACAATACTCTTTACCAAAGTCATGCCCTCGGCCAGCTTGACAATCTTAGGTTCAGCCAAGGCGGCCGCCACAATGTCCTCGTCAGAGGCGTCGGCGGACACTACGATGTTGGCCTTCACCTTTCCGCTGACCTGGACGGCCATTTGAACGGTGGCGGTGACGGTCTTGCTCTCGTCATACACGGGCCAGGGCTGGAGACATACCTGGCCCCCGTAGCCCGCCATCTCCCACAGCTCCTCGCACATATGTGGAGCGAAGGGGGACAGCATCAGCAGCAGCGCCTTCATGTCGCCCCGGCTGGCACCGTTAGCGTAAAAGTCGTTGACCAGGGACATGAGCGCCGCGATAGCGGTATTGAACTTCATGGCCTCGATGTCCTCAGACACCTTCTTGATCGCCTTGTGGACCGCCAGCTCGTTGGCCTGGGAATACGCATCTCCCACATGCTCCTGCTCGGTAGCCAGGTTCCACACCCGGTCCAGGAAACGCTTGCACCCCTTCACCGCATTGGCGGACCAAGCGGCGGCCTTCTCGAAGTCGCCGATGAACATGATATAGGTACGCATGGTGTCAGCGCCGTACATATCAATGATGTCGTTGGGATTGACCACGTTGCCCCGGGACTTGGACATTTTCTCGCCCCCCTCGCCCAAAATCATGCCGTGGGAGGTGCGCTTCTGATAGGGCTCCTTGGTGGGCACAACGCCGATGTCATAGAGGAACTTGTGCCAAAAGCGGCTGTACAGCAGGTGGAGAGTGGTGTGCTCCATACCGCCGTTGTACCAGTCCACCGGGGACCAGTAGTCCAGTGCCTCCTTGGAGGCTAATGCCTTATCGTTGTGGGGGTCCATATACCGCAGGAAGTACCAACTGGAACCCGCCCACTGGGGCATGGTGTCGGTCTCCCGTTTGGCGGGGCCGCCGCAGCAGGGACAGGTAGTGTTCACCCAGTCGGTCATCTTGCTGATGGGGCTTTCGCCGTCGTCGGTAGGCTCATAGCTCTCCACTTCGGGCAGGAGCAGAGGCAGCTGGTCTTCGGGGATGGGCTGCCAGCCGCACTTGTCACACCAAACCATGGGGATGGGCTCGCCCCAGTACCGCTGGCGGGAGAACACCCAGTCCCGCAGCTTGTAGTTCACCTGGGCATGGCCGATGCCCTTGTCCTCCAGCCACTTGGTGATAACAGGGATGGCGTCCTTCACAGTCAGGCCGTTGAGGAAGTCGGAGTTGACCAAGATGCCGGTCTCATCCTTGGCGGTAAAGGCGGCCTTCTGCACGTCCTCGCCGCCGGACACCACCTCGATGATCTCACAGCCGAACTTCTTGGCAAACTCCCAGTCCCGGTCGTCGTGGGCAGGAACGGCCATGATGGCGCCGGTGCCGTAGGTGGCCAGGACGTAGTCGGAGATGAAAATGGGGATCTCCCTGCCGTTGACCGGGTTTACGCCCCGCACGCCGTCCAGCTTGACGCCAGTCTTCTCCTTGTTCAGCTCGGTGCGCTCCAGGTCGGACTTGGAAGCGGCGGCCTTCTGATAGTCCTGGACCTCCTGGGCGTTGGCCAGCAGGGGCATCCACTTCTTCACCAGCTCGTGCTCCGGCGAGAGGACCATGTAGGTGGCTCCAAACAGGGTATCCGGGCGGGTGGTATACACTACGATGTCGTCCCCGGTGGTAGCCTTAAAGGTAACCTCGGCGCCGGTGGAGCGGCCGATCCAGTTCTTCTGCTGGATCTTCACCCGCTCGATGAAGTCCAGATCGTCCAGGTCGTCGATGAGCCGCTGGGCGTAGGCGGTGATCTTCAGCATCCACTGGCTCTTCTCCTTGCGGATGACAGGCGAACCGCACCGCTCACAGACGCCTTCCACCACCTCCTCGTTAGCCAGCACGCACTTGCAGGAGGTGCACCAGTTTACCGGCATAGTGGTTTTATAGGCCAGGCCGTGCTTGTAGAGCTGGAGAAAGATCCACTGGGTCCACTTATAGTAGCTGGGGTCGGTGGTGTCCACCACCCGGTCCCAATCAAAGGAGTAGCCCAACATATGCAGCTGCTTGGTGAAGTTGGCGATATTGTCCTTCGTCACCTTAGCGGGGTGAATGTGGTTCTTAATGGCGTAGTTCTCAGTCGGCAAGCCGAAGGCGTCAAAGCCGATGGGGAACAGCACGTTGTAGCCGTCCATCCGCTTTTTCCGGGCTATTACGTCCATGGCGGTGTAGGGTCGGGCATGTCCCACATGCAGCCCGTTGCCAGAGGGATAGGGGAACTCAACCAGGCCGTAGAACTTAGGCTTGGTGGTATCGCCAGTCTGGCAGGCAAAGGTCTTTTCGTCCTTCCACTTGGTCTGCCACTTTTTCTCGATCTCGGTAAAATCGTACTTCAAAGTTATCACGCTCTCCTGTATTTCTTAGCCGGGTTTTGGCCTAAAGTTAAAACGATTCCGTAATATTATATATGATAGCGCCTCTGTTTGCAAGGGTCGCGGAGAAAAAGAGCATTCATTTTTATAATTATTTTTTGATTGATTCTTTCGCTTATCATGGTATAATTTATTTTAGATAGCTGTTTGCTTTTTTCTATCGTTTGTTGCGAAAATTCACTATTTGAAAGGAGATTTAAAAATGAAAAAACTGTTTCGTCCCTTACTCTGCGCCGCGTTTTTGGCGCTAGCAGTAAGCGCCCCCGCTTTTGCCGCTGAACCTGACATTCTCCAGACGTTCCCTGACACCGTTTCCACCCGCCAGGGGGACTTCTATGTTCTGGTCAACGGGGAGTCTCTTACCTTCCCTGACGCGGTACCCAAGTTGAAGAGTGACCGCTCCTTCCTGCCCTTCGCGGCCACCTTTGAAGCACTGGGCTATACCGGCATCACATGGGACGGCTCTACTGGCACCGTCACCGCCAGCAGGGATGGACAGCGCATCAGCCTGACCATCGGAGAACCCTCCATCACCTTGTATACAGAGGAAGCGCCGGATGGGCAGAATATCCCTATGGATGTAGCCCCCTATGTGGATCCCGCCACGGACCGCACTTATGTTCCTGTCGGGCTGATCGCTGACGCCTTGGGCTACAATGTAGGCTGGGACGGCTCCAACGGTACCGTCATCATTGACGACGTGGACGCCATCCTGGCGGCCAACACAGAAACCTATGAGCTGATGGACAAATACCTAGATTACAGCCGGACCTTTGCCCAGAAGAACCAGAAGGTCGGCGGCGAATACGCCATGGACATCTCTGTTTCCACCTCCGACGGCGAGCAGGATATGGATATCCAGTTCCTTGCCGACGGAGATTATGACATGATTATCGCCGGGTCCACCGCCTTCCAGTTCGATACTCAGATGGTACTGGATTACGCCGCCTCTCTCAATGGGGTAGACGCCACGGAGCTGTTGGACAGCACCGGTGAGCTCCCCTTCCCCCTTACCATTGACTTCGCTATGCGGGGTGATATGGAACAGGGGGCCCTCTATCTCAACTGCGCCGCCCTGAACCAATTTATCCTTGGGGAGGGTGCCTCGGACGATACCTGGTACAAGCTGGATATGAAGTCCTTTTACGACCAGAGCGCCGCTCTCACCGGCTTCACTTATGCTGACCTGCTGGCTCTGTCCAACGCCAGCCTGGACGCCAGCTTTACTGAGCAGTTGGAAACCGTCCTGCGGACCGCTCCTTTGACCAGCTATCTTACCACCTCTGACTACCTGGACCTGTATAACTCCATCTGTGGCGACAGCCATTTTAAGCGGTCCGGTTCCTCCTATGTGAACCAATTTTTAGCGGAGGACGGTGTCACTGGCACCTTCACTCTGTATACCACCGGCTCCAGAGTCAACGGATACGCAATGGAGTTGACTGCCGTTGACCCCTCCTTCGGCGAGATGGAGATCGGCGTCTCCATGCGGAACAGTAAAATGGAGATGTCCATTGACCTGACTCAGTCCTCCTCTCTCCCCACTGGGGAAGATCCTTCTATCTCTACGCTGCCCGGAATTCTCTCTAGCGAGGTTTCTATGCACATGGAAATGGACGGCGCTTATCAGTCCACAAGCGCCAAGCCCAGCACCCAGCCCCCCGCGGACGCCACCGTCCTGGATATGTTCCAGCTAATGTCCCCTGACGACCATGTGGAAGTTCCTGATGGCACTGCCGCTTAATCACTGCCCACACGCTCAACAAACAGCCCCCGGAAACCATAAGGTTTCCGGGGGCTGTTCCTCTTTGCCTTCTCTCACATGGCCAGTAGATGGATGGTGTCATCCTCCACCAGGGCTTTCATCTGGGAAACGGGGTGCTGATATCCCTCGATCAAGCGGACCGCGATGGCATCCTCCAGCTCCTTCTGGATGACCCGGCGAAGGTTCCGGGCTCCATAGACGGCGGAATAGGACTTCTTAACCAGATAGTCCAGCAGGGACTCCTCCCAGGAGAAAGAGATGCCCTTCTCCGCCATCGCAGTTGCCAGCTCCTTGAGCATCAGGACGGCGATGGACCTGAAGTTCTCCTCCGTGAGCTGATTGAAGTAGACGATCTCGTCGATCCGGTTGATAAACTCAGGGCGCAGGAAGTCCTGGAGGGCCTTCATGGCCCGCTCCCTCCCCTGCTCATTGGCGGTGCGGCCAAAGCCCACGGAGCCCACCTTGGTATTGCTCCCGGCATTGGAGGTCATGACGATCACCGTGTTCTCAAAGTTCACCGTCCGGCCGTGGGCGTCAGTGATACGGCCATCGTCCAAAATCTGAAGCAGGATGTTGAGCACATCTGGGTGTGCCTTCTCGATCTCGTCGAAGAGGACCACAGAGTAGGGCTTGCGGCGAATCTTCTCTGTCAGCTGGCCCGCCTCGTCATAACCTACATAGCCCGGAGGGGATCCAATGATGCGGGACACGGCGTGCTTCTCCATAAACTCGGACATATCCAGCCGGATCAGGGATTCAGGGGTATCGAACAGGTCCGCGGCCAGCTGCTTGACCAGCTCGGTCTTGCCCACGCCGGTGGAACCTACAAAGATAAAGGATACCGGCTTGTGCTTGGGGCTGATGCCCACCCGGCCCCGGCGGATGGCTGCGGCCACCGCCTTCACCGCCTCGTCCTGTCCGATAATGTGGCTCTCCAGCCGCTCCTCCAGCTTGGCCAGGCGCTGGTACTCCTGCTCCTGGATGCGGCTGGCAGGGATGTTGGTCCACAGCTCAATGACGTTGGCCAAGTGCTCTTGGTCTAGTGCGGGATGGGCCTTCTCCTCCAGCCCCCGCTTCTCTTCCTCCAGGCGCAGCTCCATGCTTTTGATGGTTGCCAGCCGCTCATAGGCCTCCTCCGTGGCGGCGGCCATCATAACCTCCCGCTCCTTGGACAGATCGGCCAGTTCTTTCTCCACATCGGCCAGACGGGCCAGGGCCTTATTCTCCAGATTCACGTTGGAACAGGCCTCGTCGATCAGGTCGATGGCCTTGTCAGGGAGATAGCGGTCAGTGATATACCGCTCGCTCATCAGCACAGCCTGGCGGCACATCTCCTTGGAGACCGTGACCTGGTGGAATGCCTCGTAGTAGGGGGCGATACCCTCAATGATCTTCACGCTGTCCTCAATGGAGGGCTCCTCCACAACGACGGGTTGGAAACGCCGCTCCAGGGCGGTATCCTTCTCGATGTGTTTGCGGTACTCATTGAGGGTCGTGGCCCCGATGACCTGGAGCTCCCCACGGGACAGGGCGGGCTTCAGAATGTTTGCGGCATTCATGGACCCCTCGGCGTCCCCGGCCCCCACGATAGTGTGAACCTCGTCGATGACCAGGATGATGTTGCCCAGCTTGCGGATCTCCTCGATGAGACCCTTCATCCGGCTCTCAAACTGGCCCCGGAACTGGGTGCCCGCCACCAGGGCGGTCAGGTCCAGGAGGTAGACCTCCTTATCCGCCAGCTTGTAGGGGACCTCCTTCTTATATATCCTCTGGGCCAGCCCTTCAGCGATAGCGGTCTTGCCCACGCCTGGCTCACCGATGAGACAGGGATTGTTCTTTTGCCGGCGGTTCAGGATCTGAATGACCCGCTGGAGCTCCCGGTCCCGGCCGATCAGCTTATCCAGCTTGCCCTCCTTGGCCTTTTGGGTTAGGGAGATGCAGTAGCTGTCCAAAAATTTTCGCTTAGGCTGCTTGGGGGCGCCGTTCTTCTCTGGCCGGGGGGACGCGCCGCCCCCCTCACTGGGCTGCTGGGGCGCTGGGGTTGCCCCACCTCCAAAGAGCTGGTTCAGGAAGGGGAAGGTGGCGGTACGTCCGTCGTCCTCCTCGTCCCCCTCCTCCTTGGGCTGGTTCATCAGGCCCTCCATCCCCTCAGCTCCGCCGAAAGCGGACATCATTTCGGAGGTCAGGTTTTCCAGGTCCTCGTCGCTGATGCCCATCCGCTTTATGATGTCGTCAATGGGTTTTATGCCCAGCTCCCTGGCACATTTGAGGCACAGCCCCTCGTTCTTCGAGGTGCCGCCCTCCAGTTTGGTGATAAAGATGACCGCCACGTTCTTGCCGCAGCGGCTGCACATTGTAGGCTGCATGGTGTCAAAACTCCTTTCAGGAGATAAAATCAGATCAGCGCTCCGGGTCTCCGCCCGGCCTTTTGGGTGGTCATAACCACACAGGGCATATCAT
This sequence comes from Muriventricola aceti, assembly GCF_025567565.1. Taxonomy (NCBI): domain Bacteria; kingdom Bacillati; phylum Bacillota; class Clostridia; order Eubacteriales; family Oscillospiraceae; genus Muriventricola; species Muriventricola aceti. The sequence continues at coordinate 68,800 of NZ_JAOQKF010000014.1, forward strand.
ACAGCAGAAATATGAACTTGTCATGAACTGCCCCCTGAGAAATTCAGGGAAGGAGGGACAAAGGGTCAAAGGTACAAAAAAAGTTCAGCAGATAGGTATTCTGTATCGCCTCAGGGGGGATCAGGCTGTTTCGGAGCAGCCAGCAGGCGATGAAAATCAACGCCCCGCCCTTGAGCAGCCCCAGGGCCGCCCCGCTCCAATGGTTTAAGGCGGACAGGACGGGCAGCCGGAAGGCCAGGTCCAGGGCATGGCTCAACAGGAACCAGGCGATGAGAACAGCTACAAACGCCAGCAGGAAGAGAACCATTCTGGCCAGCTGGACGGCGGCGTATTCCGCCAGTGCCTTAGCCGCGCTGGTGGTCACCTGAGCCACTCCGTTGTCCACGGCCTCCTGGAATGCCTGTGCCAAGCCGCGGTAGAGCGCGGACTCCTGAAGCGCTTCCAGCACCTCTGAGATGGGCAGCTCCTCCAGTGCCGGCGCTTCTCCCCCGGTAGAGGCGAGGGAGTCCTCCACTTGAAGGGACTGCTCCAGCGTCCCCTGGATCTGGCGCTCGATGGCGGGCCGTATGGCGTCTGCCACCGGCCTGGCCAAGTTGTCCGAGATAACTGTGGCTCCGATAAAGGCCACAAAGATAGCCAAAAAGCCGCATAATGTCAGGATAAAACCCCGGCTGTACCCCCGCCACAGGGCAAAAAGGAGAATCAAGGCGATGATAACGTCAAAAATCAGATAATTCATAAAAACCTCCATGGGAAAACGGGGAGAGATCAGCTTGGGATATAGAGCCAGGCCAGCTGGTCGTCGGCCAGCAGGGCAGAGCCGTTGGAGGACAGGGCGGTATATCGTGCCCCCTGGGTGTCTCCCAGTCGGGCGTATTCCACCAGCTCCGGCGTGTAAATGGTCAGTCGGCTGCCGGTGAGCAGGGAACAGTAACCGCCAGCGCTGTCAAAGTCCAATACCTGGCTCCGCAGCTCCATGCTGCTCCTCACTTCTCCCTCCGGATCGATGGTCATGACCTGGTTCGCGCTGCCTGCCCGGTATCGGCCCAGCAGGAGCAGCGCAAAGCCCTCCCCTCCAAAGTCGCAGCCCTTCAGATAAGACCGCCCAAAGGGATAACTGTTGGCAGATTTTCCATCGTCAGACAGTGTCATGACTCTGTCCTCCCCCAGCACCCAGAGAAGGCCGTCCTCATAGTCCAGATCCAGCACTGTCACACTGCCCAGGCTGACCTGGGCCTTGGGCTCCTTCTGGTCCACGGGGAAAAAGAGCACCTGACTAAGGAAGGTGCCGCCCTCCTGGTCCATTGTGACCACCGCCACGGTCTTACAGTCGGGAGACAGGGCAGCGTCCACCACAAAGGTGGAGGACAGGCTGATCTGGATTACTTCGCTTCCAGAGGCATCGTAGACTGTGACCGCCCCCTTGTACCCGCTCCGCTGGGCGGTGACCGCCAGCCAGCCGCTGTCGTTGGCCCGGGCGGACAGCAGGTCGCCGTCCCCCTCTAGGGACAGGTCAAAGACCTCCTCCGTCCCCCGGAAGAGGAACAGGGACTGCCCCCCGGCGTCATACACTACCCCCGCCTTGGAGGAGGCGGACAGCACCGGGTTGTCCATTGACAGCACTTCCTCGGCGTACTGGCGGCCAGAGAAGGAGTAGTAGTGGGCCCCAGCGGCTGAGGACATTAGAATACCATTTTCCAGATACGCCAGTGACATCTTGTCCCCGCCGGCGTGGGTGAAGGGGACCGCCTCGCCGGTATCGCTGGTTTGAATAGAGCGGTAGGCCAGCCACCGCTTCACCGCGTCCAGGTTGAAGCGGTCCCGGTACACGACCAGAGCCAGGGCGCCCAGCACCAGGGCCGCCGTCACCAACAGGGCCAGCAGCCGAAACAGGATATTCGGTTTTTTCGCCTTCTTGGCCGGCTGTTTTCCTTCCATTCTATTCGTCCTTGCTTCTCTTTAGTAGGGGTGCTCCCCTAGTCACAGCACATCTTCCTCATACCACAGCCTGGTCATATACAGCCCCCCCGGCGGGACCGTGGGGCCAGCCAAGGTGCGGTTGCCCGAATCCAAAATGGCCGGGATGTCCTCTGGAGCCAGCTTGCCCTCGGCAGCATAGACGATGGTGCCTACCATCGCCCGGACCATGTTGTATAGAAAGCCGTTGGCGCACACCTTACACTCTATCAGTTCCCCCTGGCGGGAAACGTCGAAATAGTACACCGTCCGCACAGTGGTCCTGGTTTCGGTGCCCACGGACCGGACCGCCCGGAAGTCGTGAGTGCCCACGAACTGGCTGGCCGCCCTCCTCATCACGGACTCATCCAAGCGCTTCGGATAAAACCAGGCCCGGTCCACATAGAAGGGGTTGCCCAGCCGGGAGTTATACAGGCGGTAGGTATACTCCTTTTTCTGGCAGGAACCGATGGCGTTGAAAGAATCGGGCACCTGAGTGGCCTTGACCACCACAATATCGTTGGGCAGCCGGGTGTTGACCGCCAGAGGGATCCGGTCACAGGGTATCGTGGAGGTGGTGCGGAAGTTGGCCACATAGACCTCAGCGTGGACGCCCGCGTCGGTACGGCCCGCCCCGGTGCATTTCACTGGATGGCAAACCACAGTGGACAGGGCCTTTTCCAGGGTTTCGGCCACGGACACAGCGTTTTTCTGAACCTGCCAGCCGTGATAGGCCGTACCGTTATACATCAGCTTTAAGGCAATATTGCGTTCCATGTAACACCTCGGTTCGGGTTGGTAAGAAGCGGGGTCGGCCCCTATTGGTTGATCTCCCGCCGCTCCGTCCGGCCCATCAGGTAGTCCAGGCTGACGTTGAAGTAGTCGGCCAGAAACACCAGACCAAGGGCGGTAGGGTGGCACTTTCCATACTCATAATCCTGATAGGTTCGGTATTTGACCCCGCAAATATCAGCAAGCTGGTTTTGAGTCAGATGCTGCTCGTTCCGTAGTTCCTTGATACGTTCTGCAAATGTTGCCATAATACGTCCTTTTCTCTTGATACACGGAATTTTCGCGCTATACCATATAATACACGGAAAAACCGTGATATTCGGAGGGTTAATCAATTATGAACATGATACTGTATAAACTCTTTCAAGACAACCCTGGGCTTGCCGGGGAAGTGGCAAAGTTCTGCCGAACCGTCCCTGGTTACCAGACGGCAGAGGCAGATTTTGCCAGCCAGGCTGACCAAATCAGCCGGCTGGTAGGGCCGGAATGTTATTTCCCCTTTGAGGCGGCTATGAACGCCCAACTGGCCTATGAGGCGCGTGCCTACTACCTGTTCGGTCTGGGCCTGCGGCGGGAGCTGCTCTCCGCCCTGGAGCCGGATGATCAAAGCCCAATATGCGCCAGCACGCCCACTCCCACGGCCACGGCCAGGAAAAAGGCCAGCACCATATAGTCCCTGGCCTGATACTTCAGCTGGCGCAGACGGGTGCGCCCCTCTCCCCCGTGGTAGCAGCGGCACTCCATCGCCACCGCCAGCTCATCCGCCCGGCGGAAGGCGGAGATAAACAGGGGGACCAGCAGCGGGATCAGGGCCTTGGCCCGCTGGATCAGGTTCCCGCTCTCAAAATCGGCTCCCCTGGCCCGCTGGGCGGACATGATCTTGTCCGTTTCCTCGATCAGAGTCGGGATAAACCGCAGGGCAATAGACATCATCATGGACAGCTCATGGACGGGGACCCGGATCTTCTTCAAGGGATTCATCAGAGACTCCAACCCGTCCGTGAGCAGGATGGGCGAGGTGGTGTAGGTCAACAGAAAGGTGCCAGCAATAAGCATCATGATGCGGACCACCATAAAGAAGGCCTGGAACACCCCCTCCATGGTGATGGTCAGTACCCATATCTTTACCAGCACATGGGTACCGGGGGTGTAGAATAGGTTGAGGATGGCTGTAAAAATGGCAATGAACAGCACTGGCTTCATCCCCCGAAGGATGGAGCGCACTGGGACCTTGGATACGGCGATGGACAAAGCCAGCAGGCAGAACATGATGGCATAGGTGACAAACCACTTAGCCAGAAACAGGGCCACGATATAGATCACCACAGCAATCAGCTTGGTACGGGGGTCCAGCCTGTGGACCAGGGAGTTACCTGGAAAATACTGTCCCAGGGTGATATCCTTCAGCGCCATTCAGCCCACCCCCTTCTCATTGCGGCCCAGCTTGGCCAAAATGGCGGCCTTGGCCTGCTCCACCGTGAACACCGAGGGGTCGATGTCCACCCCCAGGGCCCGAAGCCGGTGGAACACCCTGGTCATCTGGGGGACGCCCAGCCCCATCTGTTCCAGCTCGTCCCCGTGCTGAAACACCTCACGGGGGGTACCCTGGAAGGGGATGGTCCCGTCGTCGATGACCACCAGCCGGTCCACAGTGCGGGCCATGTCCTCCATGGAGTGGGACACCAGGATAATGGTGGCGTTGTGGGCCTGGTGGTAGTCCCGGATATTTTGCAGGATGGATTCCACTCCCTCCGGGTCTAGTCCGGCGGTGGGCTCGTCTAAAATGAGCACCTTGGGCTCCATGGCGATAACTCCGGCGATGGCTACCCGGCGCTTCTGGCCGCCGGACAGTTCAAAGGGAGATTTCTCCAGCTGGTCGTCCCGCAGGCCCACAAAATAAGCGGCGGACCGCACCCGGCGGTCGATCTCCTCCTCGTCCAGCCCCATATTTTTCGGACCGAAGGAGATGTCCTTATAGACTGTTTCCTCAAAGAGCTGGTACTCCGGGTACTGAAAGACCAGCCCTACCTGGAACCGGCTTTTTCGGGTGGTCTGGGGGTCGGTCCAGATGTCAGTGCCCTGGAGGAGTACCTGGCCCGATGTGGGCTTGAGCAGGCCGTTCAGATGCTGGATCAGGGTTGACTTCCCCGAGCCTGTGTGGCCAATAATGCCCAGATACTCTCCGGGATAAGCCTGAAAATCCACCTTCTCCAGTGCGGTGCGCTCAAAGGGTGTGCCGGCGGAGTAGGTGTGCGTCAGTTGTTTCGTTTCAATGATAGGGTCCATGAGAGGTTCCATCCTTGTATCAGTGGTACACGCCCCAGTGATGGAGTCGCGTCCAAAAAACTCTCCCCCAAGGGAAGGCACATGGGAGCGCGGCAGAGCCCGTCCCCAACAATAACATATCAGTTCCCGCTTACGACAGCACGGACCACAGGGCCGCGGCACACTCCTCGTCTGAGAGGGCGTCCAGAGGGACGCTGATCCCCTCCTGCCTCAGCTCCCAGAGAAGCTGGGTGGTCTGGGGGACCGTGAGCCCTACCGCCTTCAGCTCCTCCACATGGGAAAAAACCTCCTTAGGCACTCCGTCGGCCACCACACGGCCCTTAGACATAACCACCAATCGGTCAGCCTGTGCGGCCTCGTCCATGTGGTGGGTGATAAGGACCACCGTAACTCCCCGCTCCTGGTTCAGCGCCTTGATGGTGCGGAGCACATCGGCCCGTCCGGTGGGGTCCAACATGGCGGTGGGCTCGTCCAGCACGACGCACCGCGGCTCCATGGCGATGACTCCGGCGATGGCGATCCGCTGCTTCTGCCCTCCGGACAGCAAATGGGGAGCGTGCTCCCGGAACTCATACATATTTACCGCCTTCAGGGCCTCATCCACCCGCTTGCGGATCTCTTCCGGGGGGACGCCCAGATTTTCAGGTGCAAAGGCCACATCCTCCTCCACCACATTGGCGACGATCTGGTTGTCCGGGTTCTGAAACACCATACCCACCGCGCGGCGGACGTCCAGCAGCCTGTCCTCATCCGTAGTGTCAATGCCGTCCACGTACACCTTGCCTCCGCTGGGCAGCAGGATAGCGTTCATATGCTTGGCCAAGGTGGATTTTCCGCTCCCGTTGTGCCCCAGGACGGCTACAAAGGAGCCTTCCTTGATGGCCAGATCTACGCCGTCCAGCACCACTGGGGACACCCCCTCGGCCGCCGGGTAGGAGAAACGGAGGTCTTCAGTTTTGATGATGGTGTTGCTCATATGATAGCCCTTTCTGGATAGAGTTGAGAGCAGAGAGCAAAGAGTGGGGATATAGACGCATATCCGTGCGGTTTCACTCCGCCTTTCGTCCTATTGTTGTTCCACCACACGGCCGGGACTCGCCCTGATCTCTTCCCTCTCAACACTTCACGCCTCATGCTTGACCCAACGCCCCGTGGCCCCACAGGGGAGGACCAGCCCGCTTTCGGTGACGGGCAGCCCCAGCTCGTCACTGGTAGTGTGGCCGCCGAAGCGTTTGGAGAGGATGGTCTCCAGGATATAGGTCACCACGCTGGGCGCCAGCCCGGTGGTGTAGGAGTTCAAAATAACGAACAGCGGGTCGTCGGACAGCACTCCAGATACCAGCTCCACGAATGGAAACAGGTTTTCCTCCAGCTTCCACACCTCTCCGGTGGGGCCCCGACCATAGCTGGGCGGGTCCATGATGATGGCATCGTACCTCCGTCCCCGGCGTATCTCCCGTTCCACGAACTTGGCACAGTCATCCACAATCCAGCGGATGGGCGCTTCCTCCAAGCCGGAGGCCCTGGCGTTCTCCCGTGCCCACTGGACCATACCCTTGGCTGCGTCTACATGACAGACGCTGGCTCCGGCCGCGGCGCAGGCCACGGTGGCCCCTCCGGTATAGGCAAACAGGTTAAGCACCGAAATAGGCCGGCCGGCCTTTTGAATCTGTTCCCGGGCAAAGTCCCAGTTGACCGCCTGCTCTGGAAACAGGCCGGTGTGCTTGAAGTTCATGGGCTTGATGTTAAAGGTCAGGTCCCCATAGGATACCGTCCACCGCTCCGGCATGGACTTATTCTGCCACTGTCCTCCCCCCGTGGAGGAGCGGGCATATCGGCCGGCATTCACTTTCCAACCCCGGTGGGTCCGGGGCGTGTTCCAGATGGCCTGGGGGTCGGGGCGGACCAACAGCTGGTCCCCCCACCGCTCCAGCTTTTCTCCCCGGCCACAGTCGATCAGCTCATAATCCTTCCAGTTGTCGGACGCCCACATATATGGCACACCTCACCTGTTCGATCCTCCTGATATACAGGGGCAAAACGATTGGAAAACTAAGTTAGTATATCATTCCAGACCGTTCCAGTCAATGAATTATGACTGATTCCCTGTCGAAAGGGCAGAAAAACCTTCCTTTCCCCTGCTGGGGCCAGAGAAAGGATTGTAATTATTCCCGACCTGTGGTAAGATATCTGGGAAAATGACAAAAACCGCGGTTTGTTCCGCGTTTCAGAGAGGTGCTATCCATGGACCATCCCTTTCGAGGTGCTGCCTTCGGCGGCTTTAACCGCCAGGACGTCCTGACCTATTTAGAAAATACCGCCAGGGAAGCCGCTCAACAGCGCGAGGCCCTGGAGCAGCAGTTGGAACAGCAGCGTCAGGCCGCCGAGTCTGCCCTTCGCCAGATTGAGGAACAAAGCCAACAGATCCTCCAGCTCCAGCAGGCCAACCAGCGGCTCCAGGAGGAGAAGGACGCCCTCTCCGGTCAACTGGAGCAGACCAATGTGGCCCTGTCCACCAGCCGTACCGAGCGCAGCCAGTTAAGCGACCGGCTGGCCCAGCTAGAGAACTCACTGGCCCAGGCCCAAACCAGGATCGCCGCCTTGGAACCGGATGCCGAAGCTTACGCCGCCCTGAAGGAGCGGACCGCCGGCGTAGAGCTGGAGGCCCACCGACGGGCCCAGACCGTCCAGGAGCAGGCGGAGGAGCAGGCCCGTCAGCTCCGCCGTCAGATGGAGCGTTGGATGCAGCGAGTGGAGCAGGAATACGATGTTCTTCGTACCCAGGTGGAGTCCACTGTTTCTCATGCTGCCGACCAGCTGGACAAGGCTGGCGCCGCCTTGAAAGAGGTGGGCGTCCTCCTGGAAGCCCAGGATGTGGCCCTGGATTCTCTGGCCCAAGCTTATGCGGACAGCGACCTCACCAAGGTGAAGGCTCCCATGCCCATCCCCGAAAGCTGACTGAAAAAAGCAGGACCGCCGGTGGCGGTCCTGCTTTTTCTGTTTCCATCAATAGTTTTCAGCCTTCAGCTGGAAATAATCCCTGGGATGGGCGCAGACGGGGCATACCTCGGGGGCCTGCTTGCCCACATGGATGTGGCCACAGTTGGAGCACTGCCAAATCATGTCGCCATCGCGGGAGAAGACAATGCCGCCCTCCACGTTGGCCAGCAGCTTCAGGTAGCGTTCCTCGTGCTCCTTCTCGATCTTGGCGACCTCCTCAAACAAGAAAGCGATATGGTCGAAGCCTTCCTCCTTGGCCTCCTTGGCCATGGTGGCGTACATATCGGTCCACTCGTAATTCTCACCCTCGGCGGCAGCCTTTAGATTCTCCGCGGTAGTTCCAATGCCCTCCAGCAGCTTAAACCAGATCTCGGCGTGCTCCTTCTCGTTGGCGGCGGTCTCTTCAAAGATCTTGGAGATCTGGACATAGCCGTCCTTCTTGGCCTTGGAGGCGAAATAAGTATACTTGTTGCGGGCCTGGGACTCGCCGGCAAACGCGGTCCACAGATTGGCTTCGGTCTTGCTTCCCTTCAGCTCAGGCATGATAATTACCTCACTTTCCTGTATTTGTTAAATGAGAATTATTCTCAATAACTTAGTTTTAATATAGCAAACCGGCGCGAAAATGTCAATGGGAAAAGCAAAAATTTTCCTCAATTTTTTCTCACGCTCCCCTGGAAAAAGGCGTGGAACCTGTACCATAAAACAGGCAGAAATCGATCAGCCGGGGGCGGCCATTCCTTTGCAGGATGGCCGCCCCCGGCATCTCCCTGTTATACCCGCTTCCAGGACGCGCCTCCGGGCACGTCGGTGACCTCGATGCCCATCGCCTTCAGTTCATCCCGGATGCGGTCGGCTTCGGCAAAATTCTTTGCCTTTTTGGCCTCGCCCCGTGCCAGCACCAGAGCATCGACGGCCGGGTCCCCTTCGCCGGTGACGGTATAGCCGCCGGCAGACTGGGACTTCTGAGCCGCCTGCTCCTTCCGCACCTTCTCCGCCTTTTCCAGCAACGACAGGGACAAAACCTGGTCAAAGCTGTTCAGGATGGCCAGCTTGGTGGCCCCGTTGGTCTTGGCCTTCAGGGCGTCATACAGGGCGGTGACTCCCATGGATGTGTTCAGGTCATTGCCCACCTGCTGACGGAATTTCATCTGATACTCACCCAAGAGGTCCTCGTCCACCACACCGTCCTTGGGGTCGATGGCCGCGATCTTGGCAATCAGCTTTTGGTAAGCCCCAGCGGCGTTATCCAGATTTTCCCAGGAAAAGACCAAGCCCTTGCGGTAATGGGACTGGAGGCAGAAGAACCGATAGGCCAGAGGGTCATAGCCCTTCTCCTCCAGTAAGGACACAGTGAGGAACTCCCCCTTGGACTTGGACATTTTTCCGCTGTTTGTATTTAAATGGTGGACATGGAACCACTGCTTACACCAGGGGTGACCCAGGTAGCTCTCCGACTGGGCAATCTCGTTGGTGTGGTGGGGGAAGGCATTGTCGATCCCGCCACAGTGCAGGTCCAAATACTCTCCGTTGTGCTTGAGGGAGATACCGGTACATTCGATATGCCATCCGGGATAGCCCACCCCCCAGGGGGAATCCCACTTCAGGGCCTGGTCCTCAAATTTGCTCTTGGTGAACCAGAGGACGAAGTCGTTTTTATTCCGCTTGTTGGAGTCCTCCTCCACGCCCTCCCGGACGCCTACCGCCAGGTCCTCCTCATCGTGGTCGTTGAACACATAATAGCGGTCCAGCTTGGAGGAGTCAAAATAAACGTTTCCTCCAGCCAGGTAGGCGTACCCCTTTTCGATCAGGCCGGATACGATCCGGATATAGTCCTCAATGCAGTTGGTGGCGGGCTCCACCACGTCGGGCCGCTTGATATTCAGCTTTTCACAGTCGTTGAAAAAGGCGTCAGTATAGAACTTGGCAATCTCCATGACTGACTTGTGCTCCCGTTTGGCGCCCTTGAGCATCTTATCCTCGCCGGTGTCAGCGTCAGAGGCCAGATGGCCCACATCGGTGATGTTCATGACCCGATTGACCTCGTACCCATCGTAGCGCAGGAATTTTTCCAGCACATCCTCCATGATATAGGAGCGCAGGTTGCCAATGTGGGCAAAGTGGTATACTGTGGGACCGCAGGTATACATCTCTACATGTCCGGGAGTATGAGTTTGAAATTCCTCTTTCTTATGGGTCGCGGAATTATACAGATACATGGTACCTCTCCTTTTTATCTAGTCTCTTTCTCTTGTCCTCAGAGCGCAGGCGGCCGGTCAGACCGTCTCCCGCTCTCCCTGTTCCCTAATAATCTCGTATCGCTCATCCAGCAGCTTTTCGATAAATTCCAGTCTGGAGGACAGGGCCTCCAAACGCTCCAGCGTGGGGTTTTCCACGCTGGTCTGGTCCACTTCATCCGCGTATCGGGTGGTGCGTCCGGCGATGCGGACGATCTGGGCCGGGATACCCACGGCAGTAGCGTCCTCCGGCACCTCGGACAGGACCACGGCGTTAGCCGCGATCCGGGAGTTGTCGCCCACCTTGATGGGGCCCAGCACCTTGGCCCCGCAGCTGACTAGGACATTATTGCCAATGGTGGGGTGGCGCTTGCCCTGATCCTTACCGGTTCCCCCCAGAGTGACTCCATGGTAGAGCAGGCAGTCGTCCCCCACCTCGGCGGTTTCTCCGATGACGATGCCCATACCATGGTCCATGACCAGACGGCGGCCGATCTTGGCCCCAGGATGGATCTCAATACCGGTCCAGAACCGGCTCCACTGGGAGACTGCCCTGGCCAAAAATTTCAGATTATGACAGTATAACCAATGGGCAAGCCGGTGATACAACAGGGCATGCACCCCTTGATAGAGCAAAAATATCTCCAATTTGGAGTGCGCGGCCGGGTCACGGCGCTGATACGCCTCCAAGGTTTCCATGAGGGATCTGAACATAGGCTCCTCCTTCCTTGTTTTGCGGTAATCCTGCCCCTCGCTGGGCAGGACAAAAAGAAAACCTCTTATGCCCATTTTGGCATAAGAGGCGATGACTCGCGGTTCCACTCTCATTTCTCACTTGACCGGCCGCTATCGGGGCCGAACCGGAGGCCATTACGCCCCGCGCTCCCGGACGCACTTCACGTCTGCCGCTGTGGGCCCCCTTTCAGCCGGTGAAGGGCCCTCTCTGTCCGTTGGCCGGGACGCTACTCTTTCCGTTCCTCGCGCTTGTTACAAGTCATTATATTAGCATCCTTCCTGGGAGGTGTCAAGTATAGCCCCGCCTTTTTCTCTGTTTTTCCCCCTCCAGCCGCCTGTCAACTTCAAGTTGACAAATTTCCAGCTTATTTTTCTTGTCATATCGTGGGATTTGGGGTATCTTGGATGCAGGATCAGAAAGGTGGGAGGACCATGATGGAACTGTATGAACGGATCGCCCTGGCCCGGAAGCAGGCCGGATTATCCCAGGAGCAGTTGGGAGAAAAGCTAGGCGTCTCCCGGCAGGCGGTAAGCAAATGGGAGAGCGGACAGACAAACCCAGATGTGGCCTATTTGGCAGAGATGTGCCGTCTGTTTGGCGTGTCCTCCGACTGGCTGCTTCTTGGAGAGGAGAGCGCCCTGGAGAGGACCCCCGCGCGCTGCCCCGGTTGTCAGGCCATTGTCACCGGTCTGGACCGGTTCTGTCCCAACTGTGGCCGGTCTCTTGCAGAACGTCTGGAAGATGGGACGTACACCCTTGTCATCAATCATATCACGGATCCTAAAATGGTCCGGGACCGTTTAGCCCAGTTTTATCGGGAGGTGCTGCAAGATGAGACCTATTCCGCTGTCCTACCGGACGCCATCTTGCGAGATGCGGAGGCGGGCGTTCTTTCCTCCCACTCTGTCGAGAATATGCTCCTGTTCCCGCCGGTCATATTGATTACAAACGCCAGTTATACCACGGTCCAGCGGGCCCTGAAGCTGCTGGACCACTTTGCGGACCTCCGCTCCTATCCCTCCGACGCGGGCAGCAACCTGGAGCAGTTGAGCAAGAGATTCCCTGTGGATGACCTTTCCAGCCGTGAGGAGCCCCGCCGGGAGCCCCTGTCTTTCGGTGCCGCAGTGGGTGCCGTTATCTTAGGCTTAATAGTAACCGTGCTGCTCCTCAGCTTCCTCTGACCTTGGATATTCGGACATTTGACCTGCGGGTGTGCGGCGGGGTCCTAGTATTTTATATCGTCAACCGCTGCCTTCTTATTCCCAACTCAGACGGACACTTAGGATGGTTCCTGTCCTGCTATGCCAACGACCTGTTTGCCGGGGGAGCCATATGCGCCTGGGCTGACTACCTTTTGCGCTGGGGCAGGCTAGCCCCCCTTCGCTCGGTAAAGCACACGGTCCCCCTGCTTCTGGCCTGCGGGCTGGTGTGGGAGGTTCTCGCCCCACTTTGGAAAGCGGGGGCAGTCTTCGACCTCTGGGACTTCATCGCCTATCAGGCGGGCGGACTGCTCTACTTAACCGCCAGAGAACGGGCCTGTCGATAGCGGTCCTCCGGGCTTATTCTGAAGAAAGGGTCGTCTAAGCACCTGTGAAAGTTCAAGAAACCGGCTGACCAAGCCCGGTCGAAAAAACGGCTGTGGGAGATGGTCTCTCGATCATCTCCCACAGCCGTTTTCTATGCCAATAGGCCGTCAGCTTTTCGGGCGGTAGCAATACCACAGCAGGCCGCCCAGCCCCGCGCCGCCCAGGACGTTCCCAATGGTGACGGGGAGCAGGTTTCCCAGCAGGAATCCCCCCACTGTCAATCCAGACAGGTCCAGACCCGCCTCCGCCGCCAGCTGGGCATAGGCCGGGACCGCCTTGGCCATAAGGCCAGCGGCAATATAGTACATATTGGCAACGCAGTGCTCAAAGCCGCACAGGACAAAGTAACATACCGGAAGAAATGCCCCCATCAGGCGGCTGGCTGTGTCCCTGCCCGACATGGCCATGACCACGCCCAGGCAGACCAGAAGGTTGCAGAAGAAGCCCAGCACCACCCCATTCTGGAAGGGGATGGCACACTTGGCGGCCGCCATTCTCATTGTGAACAGGGCCAGCTGCCCGCCGGAGTAGTCGAGCTGACCGAACCAGGCGCAGCCCGCCGCCACCAGCAGGGCTCCGGCAAAATTAGACAGGTAGACGATGCTCCAATTCCGCAACATCCCCCGCCAGGAGCAGCGCCCATCCAGCAGAGAAATGGTGATCAGGCAGTTGCCGGTAAAGAGCTCCGCCCCGGTGGCTATCACCATTCCCAGCCCGAAGGGGAACAGCAGGCCACACACCGTCCGGGCGGTCCAGGTGCCCTGGATGCCATAGGAGGCCGTGTTAGTGGCGGCGCTGCCCATGGCAATCAAGGCCCCAGCCAGGATGCCCAGCAGGATCAGGACAGAGGCTGGCTTTCCGGCCTTCTCCGCCCCAGCGGCGGCGTAGAGCGCCGTCACCTGGGCGGGGGAATTGAAATGGTTATCCATGTGCCCCCCTCAGAACAGGCCGGAGATTACTCCGTTCTCATCCACGTCGATCTTTTCCGCGGAGGGTACCTTGGGCAGGCCGGGCATAGTCATAATATCCCCAGTCTGGACCACCACAAAGCCGGCGCCCGCGGACACCTTCACCTTGGACACCGTAATGGTAAAGCCCTCGGGGCGGCCCAGCCTGGTCTGGTCATCGGTGAGGGAATACTGGGTCTTGGCCATGCACACGGGCAGGCCGCCCATGCCCATCCTCTCCAGCCGCTCCAGCTCCTTGGATGCGGCAGCGGAATAGCTCACGCCCACGCCCCCATATATCTTTTTCACCACAGCCTCGATCTTGCTCTTTAAAGGCTGATCTAACTCATAGGCGTAGGTAAACTTCTTGGGCTGCTCACACAGGCGGAGCACCTCCTGGGCCAGTTGGATACCGCCCTCGCCCCCTCTGCCCCACACTTCGGACAAGGCCACGTTGACCCCCAGTTCTTTACACTTGGAGCGGATCAGGTCCAGTTCTCTGTCGGTGTCGTTGACAAAGCGGTTGATGGCCACCACACAGGGCAAACCGAAGACCTGGGTGATATTCTCCACATGCTTGAGCAGGTTGGGCAGGCCCCGCTCCAACGCCTCCAGGTTTTCCTCTCCCAACTGGGCCTTGGGCACACCGCCGTTGTACTTCAGCGCCTTAACCGTGGCCACGATGACCACCGCGTCCGGGGTCAGTCCGGCGGCCCGACATTTGATGTCCAGAAACTTCTCCGCGCCCAGGTCAGCTCCGAAGCCCGCCTCGGTGACCACATAGTCGGCCAGCTTCAGGGCGGTGTCAGTGGCGGAGACGGAGTTGCAGCCGTGGGCGATGTTGGCAAAGGGGCCGCCGTGGACAAAGGCGGGAGTGTTCTCCAGCGTCTGGACCAGATTGGGCTTGATGGCGTCCTTCAGCAGGGCGGCCATGGCTCCCTGGGCCTTCAGGTCGGCGGCGGTCACTGGCCGGTCGTCATAGGTGTAGCCCACGATGATACGAGCCAGCCGCTCCTTCAAATCCTTCAGGCCGGTGGCCAGACACAGGACCGCCATGATCTCGCTGGCCACCGTGATATCAAAGCCGTCCTCTCGCGGGACACCCTGCATCCGGCCGCCCAGACCGTCCACGATATTTCGCAACTGCCGGTCGTTCATATCCACACAGCGGCGCCAGGTGATCTTCTTCACGTCGACACCCAGCTCGTTACCCTGCTGGATATGGTTGTCCAACATGGCGGCCAGAAGGTTATTGGCCGCTCCGATGGCGTGGAAGTCGCCGGTGAAGTGGAGGTTGATATCCTCCATAGGCACCACCTGGGCGTAACCACCACCGGCGGCGCCGCCCTTGACGCCGAACACAGGGCCAAGGGAGGGCTCCCGCAGGGCCAGGATTACGTTCTTGTCCAGCTTTTTCAGCGCGTCAGCCAGCCCAACGGAGGTGGTGGTCTTGCCCTCTCCGGCGGGGGTCGGATTGATAGCGGTGACCAGGATCAGCTTGCCCTTCCGGGCCTTGTCCCGCAGGGGGGTGATGTCGATTTTAGCCTTATAGCGCCCATAGTATTCCAGCAGTTCCTCGCTGACCCCCGCCTTGTGGGCCACCTGGCCAATTGGAAGCATCTCCGCGGCCTGGGCGATTTCGATGTCAGTCTTCATCTTCCATAACTCCTTCCTGTTGCGCCCGCAAAAATAAAAGGGCGCACTAAGCAATAGTGCGCCCAGACGGTCGGCAATATGGCGTTTCACACGCCGGGCCCTGTTCCACGTGGTCACTCCACTTCCGTCAGTCGCAGGGCTTGGATTCAGTTTAGCATAGGCCTCCTCCCTCGTCAAGGGGGGCGGTGTGGTTTCTCTCCGTCCCTTTTGCTGAAAATCAGGCCCGATATTTGTTCAAAGGTTGGCGGGACGGTCAAAGCGGCTGTAATACTCTTTGATCAGGTCGATAAACGTTCTGGCCGCCGGTGACAGGAATCCATTTTTCTTGTAGACCACCGCCATGGGGCAGGTCAGTGGCGGCTCTCCGATGGTAAAGCAGGCCAGCCGATCCAGATATGGGGTGCGAGAGATGCCACTCTCCTGTAAAAAGGCGAAGCCCATGTTTTCCGCCACCAGATTGATGGCTGTGGTGTTGTTGGTGGTCACCAGAATATTCTGGGGCTCCACGTTATGGACGGAGAAAGTATTGTGGAGCAGCTTGGACAGCCGCCAGTCCGGAGGCAGCATCACGATACGCTCCCGCTCCAGCTGCCGC
The DNA here is from genome assembly GCF_025567565.1 of Muriventricola aceti. NCBI lineage: Bacteria > Bacillati > Bacillota > Clostridia > Eubacteriales > Oscillospiraceae > Muriventricola > Muriventricola aceti. Next base: position 84,591 of record NZ_JAOQKF010000014.1, read on the forward strand.
AGGTCGGGGAAGGGTATGGGGTCGTCGTAGGTACTGGTGAGCCCTCGGACCAGGGGGTGGTCCCGGTGGGCCAAAAGGAAGATATGCTCCCGCATGACCAGTTCATAGGTCAGTTCCGTCAGATCCCCAGGGATGTGCATGATGCAGAAGTCCGTGACACTGCCCGCCGCCAAATCCCCCAGTTCGGGCACCGGCGCCTCATGGAGGACCACCTGGACGTCGGAATATTGCTTTGTGAACAGGGGCAGCACATCGGGCAGAAGGGTGGAACCGCGCCAAGGGGATACGCCGATGTGGAGGACAGGCCGCTTCTCGTTCTGCAGATCCCGCAGGTCGCTGACCAGCTGCCGGTCCAAATAACTCTGGCGCTCCAGATAGGCATGGAACACCTCCCCTGCCGGCGTCAGCTTCAGGGGCGAGTGGGAACGGTCCAGCAACACGGCCCCCAGATTGGACTCCAGCTTGGCCAGATACTGGCTGAGATAGGGTTGGGAGAGATAGAGCCGCTCCGCCGCTTTGGAGATGCTCCGCTCCTTGACGATGGCCATAAAATATTCCGGATTCTTGACGAACATAAACAGCACACCCCATAACTAAAAAGCTATGAGGATTATATCACAGTTCACCCAGTATGGAAAGGGGTATCTTCCTTTTTCTGATACAGAAAGAAAAACCGGAGCCGTGGAATGATCCACGGCCCCGGTCTGCCCGGCGGTATTGCCTGCCCCGCCCAAGCGTCTGGTGGTCAGAGCGCGCCCTCAGTCAGGAAAAGTGAAAGTAGGGAGGTGTAAGGAGGATGAGAGTTAGCTCTCTCTAACCACGTATAGGTTAGCACATTCTAACTCTCTTGTCAACCCTTTTTTCCGACTTCCTCTATCAAAGGAATTGGTTGCGCTCTCTATGGTAGGTGTAGCCTATGGCAGCCAGCTTATCCTCCACCCCGCTCTGCTCTACATCCAGCTGCGCGCACAGCTCCTCCAGGGTGCAGCCGTCATCCCTAAGCCGGGTATTCAAGAAGCTGAGGAGGATGGCGGGATCATTCGGTACCATCCCCTTCTCCCTCAGCCTGGAGGCCAGGTCATATCCCGGCCAGACAGAACATGGAAATGGAGATGGGGGACAGACTGGCCCGCCTGCTCCCCAATATTGGACACCACACGGTAGCTGTCCAGGCCCAGCTCCTTGGTCACTTTGGAGATGACTGCGAAAATATGGGCCACTACGGCGGCGTTTTCCTCTGTCACCTCGGCCACAGATCCGATATGGGCCTTGGGGATAACCAAAAAGTGGGTGGGCGCCTGGGGATCGATGTCATGGAAGGCAAAGCATACCTCGTCCTCGTAGACTCTGTTGGACGGGATCTGCCCCTCCGCGATCTTACAAAATAGACAGTCAGACATTGGGAAACCTCCTTTGTTTGTTAGTAAGACCATTGTACCCCCTTTTGCCAGAATTGCCAAGGTTTTTATTCCTCCACCGGGAGCAGCCCTCCCAGAGAGAAGGTCTGGCCTAAGGTGGTAAGGGATGTCACCTCATCCGGGTCCACAATCTGATTCAGTTGGAACACAAATTCGCCCATCCCGGTATCTGGATTATAGCTCTGGCTCACTGTGCGGCCCACAGATGCGGTTTGGCCGTCCAACAGATTCAGAACGGTAGTACTTTCTATTTCGGAAAACGCCGCTGGCCCCCACATACGGAAATCGTTTTCCTCTCCTTGAATCATAAAGGCAACACTGATGGGCGAAACATACAGCGACTGCAGGACCATATTGTCTTCTCCCACCTGAATGGGAAGCCCGGCCTCATATTGTCGTCCGCTGTCCTGGTCAGGCAGTTTCACACAAAAGTCATGCCGCTCCTGAGAAAAGTCAGCCAAGTTCTCAAAGGTGGTCTTTTCAACCAGGCGCAACGGAGTAATCGTAAATTCCCCACCCAGAAATGTCTGAGCATCTGCCTGAAGATAGGTGGTCGGTCCCCGATACCACAAAATCGAGATGTGATGGTCACCCGGATCATCATCTGGTAAAACAATGGAGCCGGACACCCAGCCGCCCACGCCATTCTCTTCCGACTCAGGCTCAATATCGGAAGTTGCCAGAACAGAATAGTCCTCTCCCCATAAGGCAGTCTCCTCTGGGGCGATCACGTCCAGTAGGACCGCCAAGGTATACCGGTCCACCAGCATTTGTTCCACTTCAACCGTCCATCCATTTTCATAGGTGTGTCTTTGATCCACCTGCACCACACCGTCTTTGATCAGCCTTACCTCCTGCTCCCCTGCCCCAAACAGCGCCGCAAGTTTCTGATCCAACCCCGTAGCCACTGTAAAGGCACAGGCCAGCAGGAGCACGGCGGCGGCCGCCAGTACAGCGGGCATCTTCTTCATTCGACTCACAGGTTTGACCTCCTTCTGCTCTGTCAGGAGGCGGTCCAGCATAACCCGTTCCTGCTCTTGAGTGGGTTTTATCTGGTCAAACACCCGCTTGAGCTTATCCTCGTCCATACTCTTCCACCTCCAAAATTTCTTTCAGTTTCCATCTCGCCTGAACCAGCCAGGTACGAATGGTGGATGGGTTCTTCCCCAAGATCTCCGCTGTTTCCAGCGCGGTGTAACCCTGGTAGTAGTGGAGATACAGCACCATCCGGTATTTCTCCGGTAGGGTAAGGATCAGATCCCACAGCTCCCCGTCCGACGGCTGCTCCCAGGTCAGGTTCTGAAGTATCTCTTCTCCCGCCCTCTTTGTCCTCCACCAGTGCTTGAGCTGGTTTTTGCACTCGTTCCGGGCGGTAACGATAAGCCAGGCCTTTTCATGCTCCGGATCACGGAAGAGGCCCTCATGCTCCATCGCTTTTCGAAAGACTGTCTGGGTGGCGTCCTCTGCGTCGGGTACATTTTTCATCAGCATCAGACAGATCTGATAGACCATGGTCACATATCGGCGGTAGAGGGCGGCCATCTTCTCCCCGCTCTGGCTATGTTCCAAATAGGACACCTCCCTTTTTGTCTCTCTGCTTATCACACAATCTGGCTGGGGAAAATGTTGAGAATCTCCCAAAAAATTTTAAGGGACGGCCCAAGGGCCGTCCCTTTTGAAGATGGGGTCCGTTTACCGCTTTTGCTTCAAGTACACAGGGCCTCCCCGTCCCAGCCGCGGTTTTCATCTATTCCACTCAGAGCCGGGGCGCCGCCTTTTCCAGCCTACTAAAAAAACAGTCAAAATTAGATTTAAATCAAAGTGAAAGATAAAAGAGCCGTGCGGCAACGGTCCAGTTAACCGTGCCGCACGGTATCTGTTAGCATAAAAAGTCAAAATCAGGAAGGCAGATAGAACTTCGATGCTGGAAAATCTTGTCCCTGCAAAGCCCGTTTCCTTATCCCTGTCCTGTCACTCTGGATACTCCAGTCCCAGCACATCATAGTATTCGTTGGAAAATTTCATAATCGTGGGATCAAAGGCGGCCTGAAGGGCCTTGACCTGCTGATACGGAGCAGCGGGAGCCAGGTCAAAGGCCCTTGCTATCCTCTCCAGGGCTGTCTGTTTCCCAGCAAAAAATGTCTCACACCCAGGCCAGACAGCCCTCTTGTCCTCCTCCAACAGTTCCCGGAACCGTTCTTCCGTCAGCCACCAGATCTGGGAGAGGGGGTTGGCATCCCGGCAGTAGAGGACAAAGGACAAAAATTCCCGAAAATCTGTCGCTACTGGCAGGACATAGGTCCCCGGCTCCCCCATAGCGGGGTCCACGCAAAACACCCGCTCATCCCCGGGCAGAAGGACAAAATGGATACCGTCGCAGCCCAGCCTCCCTACCGGCTCGGCATTCATCGGAGTACAGAAATAAGGCTCCAAGGAAAGTCCAGGCTCCATCAAGCCAATACTTTCAAAGTCAATATCCAGAGCGCAAAAGCGCTTGAGATCCTCGCGGGTCATGGCTCACAGCCCCAGCTTCATGGATACCACGTTATCCACCATAGCGAGGGCGTTGTCCACCATCAGCGGGTCTTTGCCGCCGCCCATTGCGGAGTCAGGCTTGCCGCCGCCGGAGCCGCCGGCGATGGCGGACACCTGCTTGACGATCTCTCCGGCCTTGACTCCCTTCTGGACGGCCTCCTTGCCACAGGCGGCCAAGAAGGTAATCTTCTCCCCATTGATGGCGGCCAGGACGGCCACAACGTTGGGCTCCTTGTCCTTCAAAAAGTCCCCCATTTTGCGCAGACGGTCGGCATCCGCGTCCGGCACCGTGGCGGTAAGCACCTTCAGGCCCCCTACCTCATGGGCAGCGAAAAGGAATCGCTCGGCCTCGCTGACCGCTTCACGGGCCTTGAACTTCTCCACTGCCTGGTGGAGCTGGCGGATCTCGCCCATGGTAGCCTCCGCCTTCTCCCGCAACTCACCGGGTTTAGCCTTCAGGGCTGCAGCAGCCTGGAAGAGCAGCTCCTGATTGCGGTTCATTACCTCTAAAGAAGCCATACCGGTAGTAGCCTCGATGCGGCGGACGCCGGAGGCCACAGAGAACTCGCTGGAGATGTGGAACACCCCCACCTTGGCGGTGTTATCCAGGTGAGTACCGCCGCAGAACTCCACGGAGTAGCCTTGGCCCATGTCCACGACTCGGACCACGTCACCATATTTCTCTCCAAAGAGGGCGATAGCCCCCTTCTGCTTGGCCTGTTCAATGGGCAGCTCTTCGGTCACAATGTCATAGCCGGCCAGCACAGCCTCATTCACCATGGCGCTGACCTTGGCCAACTCCTCTGCCGTCATGGCGGAGAAGTGGGTGAAGTCAAAACGCAGCCGGTCGGCCTCCACTAGAGAGCCTGCCTGGTGGACGTGATCGCCCAGAACAGCGCGCAGGGCCTTATCCAGCAAGTGGGTGGCGGAGTGGGCCCGCATGACGGCCCGACGGCGGTCCAGATCGATCTGGGCCCGAACCGTGTCGCCCACCTTCAGGGTTCCCTCCATCAGCCGGCCATAGTGCATATACTTGCCGCCCTTGTTCTTCTGCACGTCATGGACCTCAAACAACATCCCACGCCCGCTCTCACAGGCGATCACTCCATGGTCGGCCACCTGGCCGCCCATCTCGGCGTAGAAGGGCGTTTTGTCCAGCACCACAATGGCCTCGCCACCGCCGATAATCTCATCCCGCTGCTGGCCCTCGGCCACAATGGCCACCACCTTGGCATCCAGCACGGTATCATACCCGTAGCCCACAAACTGGGTCTCTGGCACATCCTTACCAAATTCCACGCCGGCCCAGCCCAAATCGCCCAGAGCCTCCCGGGCCTTCCGGGCCCGCTGGCGCTGCTCCTCCATGAGCTGGTGGAAGGCGTCCTGGTCCAAGGTCATGCCCTGCTCCTCCACCATCTCCAGCGTCAGGTCGATAGGGAAGCCGTAGGTATCATATAACTTGAAAGCGTCGGCGCCGGAAAAGGTCTTTTCCCGCTTCTCCTGGTGCCCCTTGAGCATCTCGTTAAAAATCTTCAGGCCGCCGTCGATGGTCTTGGCGAAGTTCTCCTCCTCCACCCGGATGACCTTTGTGATATAGTCCTGCCGCTCCCGCAGTTCGGGGTAATGGCCCTCGTTCTCGTGGATGACGGTGTCGCACACCTTGTAAAGGAAGGGCTCGTTGACGCCCAGCAGCTTGCCGTGGCGGGCAGCCCGGCGGAGCAGGCGGCGCAGGACATAGCCCCGACCCTCGTTGGAGGGAAGCACGCCGTCACAGATCATGAAGGTAGCGGAGCGGATGTGGTCGGTGATGACCCGCAGGGAGACATCCTTGGCAGGGGTCTCGCTATAGTGGGCGCCGGTGATTTCGGATACCTTGTGGGTGATGTTCATGACGGTGTCCACATCGAAGAGGGAGGGCACTTTCTGGCAGACGCAGGCCAGCCGCTCCAGGCCCATGCCGGTATCGATGTTCTTCTGCTTCAGCTCAGTATAGTGGCCCTCACCGTCGTTGTCAAACTGGGAAAAGACGATATTCCAAACCTCAATATAGCGGTCACAGTCACAGCCCACAGTGCAGCCGGGCTTGCCACAGCCCCACTCTGGGCCCCGGTCGTAGTAGATCTCCGAGCAGGGGCCACAGGGGCCGGAGCCATGCTCCCAGAAGTTGTCCGCTTTGCCGAATTTGAAGATGCGGTCGGCGGGAATGCCGATCTCTTCGTTCCAGATACGGAATGCCTCGTCATCGGCGGGGGTGGTCTCGTTCCCCTCAAAGACAGAGGGGTACAGCCGGTCCGGATCCAGGCCCACCCACTCCGGGCTGGTCAAAAACTCCCAGCCCCAGTGGATGGCGTCCTTTTTGAAGTAGTCCCCAAAGGAGAAATTGCCCAGCATCTCAAAGTAGGTGCCGTGGCGGGCAGTTTTGCCGATGTTCTCAATGTCTCCGGTGCGGATGCACTTCTGGCAGGTGCAGACACGATGGCGAGGGGGCTCCTGCTCCCCAGTGAACCAGGGCTTCATGGGGGCCATGCCGCTGTTAATCAGCAGCAGGGACGCGTCATTCTGAGGGATCAGGGAAAAGCTGGGCAGACGCAGATGGCCCTTGCTCTCAAAAAAGGACAGGAACATCTCGCGCAGCTCGTTCAGTCCGAAAGGCTTTGGATCATGCATAGGAATTACCTCCGTATATCATCTTATTTCTTTTTCACTTCCGCATATATGCCGATCAAGTTCAGATCGGTGTCAAAGGAGAGCTGATAGGCGATGTTTTTCTCCTCATGCTCACAGTAGATCACCGCCACCGCATAGTCCTCTCCATAGTCTTTGTTCTTTCCGCCCACCGCCATCCGCTTTATGGTTTCCACATAGGGTCCGGCTTCCGAAACCTTGTCCATCTCGGACTGGATTGTATCCGCGGTGACGCCCAGCTCCTCGGCTATGTCCGGCCGGAAGGCGTCAACCACTCCTTGATAGTCCCGTGCGACCAGCATCTCCACAATCTCCTGGCCCGCCTGTCCCACCGCTTCCTCCTCCATGCCGCTGGGCAGGGGGCGGGTGCCGCAGCCGGCCAGCAGCAGGACGGCTAGCAGCGCCGCGGCCAGCAGGCCTGTCGTTCTTCTTTTCATCAGCAGTCCTCCAACATCAGTTCACACCTGGCATAGAGAGCTGCCCGGCCGGCCAGGATAACCCGGTCCCCCTCCAAGCGGCAGTAGAGGGTTCCGCCTCGCGGAGACGCCTGGCGGGCGGTAAACTCCCTCCGTCCCGTCCGGGCAGCCCAGTAGGGGATGATGTGGCAGTGGCCAGAGCCGCACACCGGGTCCTCTGGCACCCCCATTTTGGGGGCGAAGGACCGTGACACACAGTCAAACTCCCCGCTCCCCGGAGCGGTAACCTGCATCAGAGCCCCCTTCAGCTCCTTCAGCTTCTCCTGGTCTGGCTCAAGGCGGATGACGGTCTCCGGGTCCTCAAAGACACACAACAGGTCACGGGCCCTCCAGACCTCGCTGGGTCTGGCCCCCAACGCCTCGGTGATTTGGTCGGTCACCTCCAGGCGCTTGAGCTGATAGGCCGGGAAATCCATCTCCAGCAGCTCGCCCCGCTTTCTTACCGTCAGCCGCCCGCTGAGGGTGTCAAAGAGGACGACATCCAGACCCGGAGAGATAAATTCCGTGATCACGAAGGCCGTAGCCAGAGTGGCGTGGCCGCACAGGTCAATTTCCCCGCTGGGGGTAAACCAGCGCAGCCGGTATCCCTCCCCTTCCGGGACGGCAAAGGCAGTTTCAGAGAGATTGTTTTCCCGGGTAATCCGCATCATCCGGTCCTCTTCCGGCCAGCGGTCCAGCACACATACTGCTGCCGGATTGCCCTCAAAAACCCGATCCGCAAAGGCATCTACAATATATTGCCGCATTTTATACCCCTTTCGAAATAAAAAACGCCCCTGACAGCAGTCAGGGGCGGAAAGCATCCTTCCACGGTACCACCCTGATTATCCGGCGCGGCACGTCAGCCGGACATCTCAGTCATCCGCTCACGGGGATGGGCCGTCCCGCTCCTCACGGGCTGCTCAGAAGTGGCTCGTACAGCTTTCAGCCGAGGGCTTTCACTGTCCCCTCTCGCTAAAGACACCCCGCTGTACTTGGCTTCATCAACACATTTCCGGGACTATTCTACCATGTTTTTTCCCATTGTCAAGGTGTTTGGCCTACTTTTTCATCTGTCCTTCCCCTTTTTCTACCTCCTTTCCTCCCGCGTTCTCTGAACAGGCTTCCTCCATCTGGCATAGCATGGGGTGCCCCCTGCTTACGTTTGGGGCTGTCCAGACAAAATAACTCAGAAAGGAGAAAGGCCAGGCTCTCCCTGACCTGCCTTATCCATATGGAACGAATTAACGACAACACCCCGGTGATCCCTTTGCCCAATCCGGGTGAGGGTGGACCAGTCTATGATGGTAATTCTGGAAATACCCCAGTCATTCCTCTGCCCAATCCGGGAGAAGGCGGACCGGTCTATGATGGCAGCACCGGGAATATCCCGGTCATTCCCCTCCCAAATCCGGGAGAAGGCGGGCCAGTCAACGGCGGCTCCTCCGTCCGCCCCCCTATCTGGCTCCCATTATCCAGAGTCCGTTTTCTCAATGCCGCCTTCGGCTACACCCCTATCCGCATCCAGATCAACCGCGTCCGGGTGGTCACCCGGTTGGGTTACGCCTCGGTATCCTCCTATGTCCAAGCCCCTGGTGGCTATCAGACTATCACTGTATCCGGTCTCGACGGCTACACCTATCTCCGCAAGACCATGCCGCTTCCCCCAGGCAGTCCGTCCACCATCGCTGTCATCAATACCCCTAGTGGGCTGGACCTGCTCCAGATCTCTGACCAATGCTGCCTTCAGGGCAACTGCGCTTCCAATTTCCGGGTAAGCAATCTGGCTCTGAACAGCCCCCCGATTGATGTGCTGTTGAAGGACGGCCGGGTGGTCTATGCTGATGTCCGTTTCAAGGAGACCACCATTTTCAAGCGCGTCCGGCCAGGGACTTATCAGTTCCTTTTTGCCGAGACTGACCGTTCCCCCATGCCCTCCTGGATGGACATTGAGACTCTAGACAGTGCCTTCCTGGGTACTCCCGACCTGCCCGACACCATTGTTTCCCTGAACCTGGAGGTGGAGAAAAATACCAACTATACCGTGTTCCTGTTGAGCAGCGGCACTGGGGAGCGGGATATCCAGACTATGGTAGTCACCGACCGCTAGTGCCGTCCCGCAGTTGATTTTACTCCCCCTCCGTGTTAAAATGGCCGCACTATCATAAGGAGGCCAGCTATATGATCAACAGGGACCGTCTTTTGGATACCTTTTTGGACTATGTACGCATCGACAGCGAGAGCACTCATGAGGGCGCTATTGCCGCCCGCGTGGCAGAGGACCTTCAGGCCATCGGCTGTCAAGTGGATCTGGATGATACCCAGGCCCAGACCGGAAGCGACACCGGCAATCTGTACTGCACCCTGCCTGGGACCGCTCCCGGTCAGCCCATCCTTCTGTCCGCCCACCTGGACACAGTAATTCCTGGCACGGGAGTGGAGCCGGTGCTGGAGAACGGGGTGATCCGCTCCAAAGGAGACACAGTGCTGGGCAGCGACGACAAGGCGGGCGTGGCCGCTATCGTAGAGGCCCTGCGCTCCCTGGTAGAACAGCGGCTCCCCCACCCTCCAGTCCAGGCGGTCTTTACCGTGTGTGAGGAGATCGGCCTGCGTGGCTCTCGCCATCTGGATGATAGCCGCATCCTGGCCAAACAAGCGGTGGTACTGGATAGCGATGGGGACGCCGGACGTATCATTACCAGTGCCCCCGGCCAGTACCAGATCACCGCGCGGATCACCGGCCGCCGCGCCCATGCGGGCGTCGCCCCGGAGGAAGGGATCAGTGCCATTCAGGTGGCGGCGGAGGCCATCTCCCAAATGCGTCTGCTGCGGGTGGACCAGGAGACCACGGCTAACATCGGCTCTGTTTCTTCCCAGTATGCCACCAACATCGTCCCAGAGGTGCTGGACCTGGCGGCGGAGGCCCGCAGCCGTGACGCGGAAAAGTTGGAACGGCAGGCGGAGCACATGGCTCAGTGTCTCCGTCATGCCTGTGAAAAATACGGGGCGGCGTTGGATCTTCAGATGAGCAAGGCCTACTCGCCCTTCTCCATCCCCAGCGAGGACTCCTTCCTCCGGGCAGTGATGGCCGCCTGTGAGCGGGTGGGGTTAACTCCCTCCCTGTCCGCCACCGGAGGCGGCAGCGATGCCAACAATATGAACGCCCACGGTATCAAAGCTCTGGTACTGGGGGTAGGGATGTCTAAGGTCCACACTACTCAGGAGGAAATCAGCGTCCAAAACCTGGTAGATACCGCTTCCCTGGTACTCTCCCTCATCACAGATGAAGCGCCTTAAAAACTGTCGATTTTTGGCGGTTTCATCCCAATGTTCACAAAAAATTCACAGCAAAGTCACGGTTTTGCCTTAATTGTATTGTATGATGAGGCCGTGATCAGATAAGAGATCAAGTTACTCCCATTTCTCCCTCTCCTTACACAACACACAGCAAGAAGCCCCGGCCTTTAGGCCGGGGCTTCTTGTATGTACGGCACATTTCTACCAGGTCTGGTGGCCCAGGGCAGCGCCTCTTTCCCAGTTGAGCGGCGGCATTTCTCAACCATCCTCCTATTGTGCTCCATGTTCCAAATGTGGTTTCCCAAGAAGATGAAATTCTCTTGCATTTCCTGAAATGGTAAAATATTATATACCTATTGGTGCTTTTACTTCCTTTCATTTGGGAAATATAATTTTACCGAATGGAGGAATCAGTATGGATGATGCCACCTTAGCTGTAGTGATCGGAGATAATATCCGGAAATACCGGGAGAGAGCTAACCTGACACAGGGTCAGTTGGCAGAACAGGCCGGGGTCGGGACTGCGTTTATCTCCCGGGTCGAACGCGGCGAAAAGATGATGAAATTAAAAACTCTGTACGCCATCGCGGACGCGCTCCAGGTTGGGTTTGACGCCCTGGTGTACCAGGAGCACCACAACGTTTCTTCTCAAAACATCATAAAGATGCTTTCTAATAAATCCCCTGAATTTATCAGTGGAGTAGAGCAGCTGGTGCGGGTATGTATCGATCAGTTTGACAAAGAGGATCTATAAACAGGGATGGGAGTGCACGCGCATGGGCCACAGAGACGCATCAAGTCAAGAAGCGTTTTTCAACTGCCTATACGAGGAACGGTTTAGCAAGATGAAGCGATACGCCCTGATCCTCCTGTCAAATCCAGAACTGGCGGAAGAAGTTGTGCAGGATGCCTTCTTGGAGCTGTATCTGCACATCGATGAGGTGATGGCCCATGAAAAGCCGGAGTTCTGGCTGCAAAAGGCAGTAAAATATAAATCGCTCCATAAATTGAGGGAGAGGGCCAGGGACCTGAAGCAATATGTGTCCCTGGATTCGGACGCGATTCCGCCCATTTCCGCTCCAGACGAGTTTGAAAAGATAGAGGAAGATCCAGACAGTCTGGAGAAACTCAATCGAAAAATCTCGGAGGCGCTGCCGGCAGAAGATTTACATATATTCAAGCGGGTAGCGTTAGACGGCGTTCCATATAAGAAAATATCTGAGGAAAGCGGCTTAACCATTGGTGTCTGTCAAAAACGGGTTCAACGGACCAGGCAGAAATTAAAGAAACGCCTGCTGGAGCAGCGGGACTAAAAATTTTTGAAAATTTTTTGGAAATTCCTGTCCGTTTTTCCATTTTCCTGGAATTATATTTTGGAAGGGGGTTCAGAGCATGGCAAATAAGAAGTATGCCAAACTGGACCAGTTGACCACCGCAGAGCTTGAATCCATTTTGCGGGCAGACCTCTCTGACGTTGAGAGCGATCCCGAGCTGATAGACCATGTGCTGGAGGTGATTTTAGAGAGAGAACAAGAAGAAAGTGACAGCAGCTCCTCCGACCGGGCGAGAGCCAGGGCGGATTTTGAGAAGCTATATAAAGGTTTGAACGAGCCTCTTTACCCTATCCCAGAGCGGACAACTGGTCCCGGCCACGAGCTCCCCTTCCACATCAAGAGCCGTTGTCGGAAGGTCCGTCGTACTTTACTCGCTGCCGCCGTGGTGGCTGTGCTAGTCGCGCTGACCTGCATCCCTGTATTGGGAGATGCCAACCTGTTCCAGCTGGTCGCCCATTGGACCACCGAGCAGTTTTCGTTCCGGGTCATGGAGGACGGATCATCCTCCGTGGCATCCGCGGACCCAGATCCAGTCCCGGAGGAATTTGCCGTGTTCCAGGACCTGGTCGGAGAAAAGGGTTTAACACCTGTCATGCCTGTGATTCCAGATGGGTTTGTGGCGGCAGAGTCACAACTCTTCATATCACCTGTCTCTGGACTTTCAGAGTTTTCTATTCAATGGAAAAGCGACAACAATTACATAATCTTTGAAATCATGGAGATGGACGGGCAAACGGAATCTAAATATGAGAAAACCGCCGAGTTGGTAAAGACTGCAGTATACGGTGGGGTCCAGCACTATTTTTTCAGAAATAATAGAAGTAATTCTGTCGCTTGGAATTTGGATGGCCTAGAGTATTGTATGTCCACTGATTTACCGATTTCCGCTCTTGAAGAAATCATATCTTCAATTTAAGAGGAGTGGTAACTTTGAAGCGCAAGTATTTTCGCACAATAGTAGCGGTGGTCTGCTGTCTGGCAATGCTGAGTTGTACAGCTTTCGCTGCGGAGACTTCCGAAAACAGGGCCAGTGACCAGATCATTTCTTACTATATTAAGGTATCAACTGACCCAGGGAGGATCAACGTGGAGTTCTCCGTCACTGGAACTGGTACTGTGGACAAGCTGGGGTGCGAGAGCATCTATGTCTACGCCAAGCAAGACTCCAGATGGAGACTCGTAGAGGCTTGGGTAGAGGATGATGAAGGAATGAGCAGAACCGATACTTTTACCTGCAAAAACGCCATTTTCTGTAACGGTACCGCTGGTGTTGAGTATAAAGTTGTCGTCACTATCTTTTCTGAAAACAGCCTCGGCCGGGACACAAGATCGGAAACCACTTACGTGACAGGGGAATAAAGGCCATCTTATAAAAGACCAGGGCGGGTTCTATCCGTCCTGGTCTTTTCTTGTGCAGCCACAGGGTCGGGGCCCCTTTCTCCCGCCCACTTGGCCCCGGCCTTCCTTGATTTTCCCCTTGCAATACTTTTGAAAGGAAGATGAGTATGAAGATTTATTTTTTCGCAAATTGCAAGTGTAAGTTGGACACCTGCACGGTAGAACTTAGTGAATCAGAGCGTCGGTCAGGATGGAAGCCGCTGGCTTCCGTCCTGGG
>NZ_JAOQKF010000015.1:0-43144 GCF_025567565.1 Muriventricola aceti
CGGGTCAGGGTGCTGCCGGGGGCGAACTCCCGGTCGGACACACCGGACATCAGGCCGTTGTCCAGAGCGTAGTCCACCGCCTCATGGTACCAGGCGTCCTCGTCCACATCCCGGAAGCCGGCGGCGGAGCAGGTATCCTGGTGGTCAATCTCCATGAAGGAGGCCTCAATGGTCACCTTGGACCGGGGCATCTTGAAGGTATACTTGCCGTCGCCCTTGTCGGTCAGCTCGATCTCGTCCCCGTTCTTGTCGGTGACGGTCAGCTCGTCCAGCTCATAGCCCTCGTCGGGCTTGACGGTGATGGTCACCGTCCGGCCGCTGGAGGCGCTCTTGGGGGACACGGTCACACTGCCGTTGTCAATGTTCTTGTCCACGCTGATGGAGTAGCTGCTGGAGCCGCCGCCACCGCCGCTACTACCGCCACCTGTAATCTGGTCCGTGTTGAGCACAGCATAGATTGCATCCGGGGACTGGAAGCAAGCGTCCTTCCCATCGTCGCCGAATAGGAAGAAACCGCGCTTCTCGATTTGTCCTCGCTCAGGGAAAGGATTCTCGTTTCCGGCAGCCAACCAATCTTCATTCAGCTTAAACAGGTCGGTCTTGGAGTCGGCCATCACGGGCTCGACACCGGTATACTCGCCGTCGATGATAGCCACATTGACCGCCACATAGACTGCGTCTTCATTATTCTCATCCACACGGATAGAGAAGTAGTCCTCAGCCTTCTGATTGTCAGGAACGGTCAGTGCGACGGAAGTACCATCCTTCAACAGACTGAAACTGACCATATCCAGTTCTCCGCTGCGGAGAGCGTTCCAGTCAGCAGAACTCATGTCGCTGGGACGTTCATACTTAAATTCAAGGCGCATGGGCAGAACAAAGTCGTTCTCCTGGAAGTCTTGATCGTCCAGAGACAGGTACACGCCACCTGATTCGTGCCCCAGATCATATGCAATCTGGCTCTTGGTGCCGTTCCCCCGTTTGGCCCACATATGAATCTCAAAGTCAGTGGCACCGATCAATTCATCTCCGTCCAGAATGGTTGTGCTGATTTCATCGGATGCGTCCTGGTAGGTGTCAATGGTTACGTCCAGCAGGTCCAAGTCGGCCCGGTCAGCATTAAGGCCTTCCAAATCCGCCCACATAAACTGTGCGCCCGCAGAGCCAGAGTAGCGGGCCATCTCCAGCATTCCGTCAGCCATCATCTTGGTCATTTGCACAATGGACTCAACGCTGATGCGCTCGTTGGCGGAGTGCCACCAACGCTCGTTACCAGGGATGACAGCGCCAAAGGCGGTCATCTTATTCTGATAGTCACTGGCCAGAGTACCGCCTGTGGTACCAACGGGATAGCTGATGTCCAGCAGTTCATTGGGACCGCTGAACTCATCGGGAGCAAACCTAATAGTTGCCTTATAGCTGGCATACTGGAGAGCGGTCAGGGGATTATCATGGGTCAGGTACAGACTGGGTGCGGAGAAAGACGGTACGTTTCCAGAGAGAGCAAAGCCATTCTTCTCACAAGCACTTACTACCGCCTGGGTTGCTGTCTTATAGTCGGATTCATTAGAGTGGATGCTTCTGATGACCAGGGGAATTTCCAAAGTCTTGCTTTCCTGGTCATAAAATGGGAACTTCGAGGGGTCCTCGTCGTTAATCGTGCCCATGGGTGCGATGGTCAGATTGGCTGTTCCGTCATTGGGGTTACGCAACAGGTCTTCGGGGATGTCCATGTATTTGCCAATATAGGCTTCGCCCTCGACGCAGTTCTGGAAGAACAGGTTGGAGATGCCATCGGCGGCCTTTTTCAGCTCCATGCCCTCAGGGAGCGCCTGGGACAGGAGGTACATCCCCCAGACCACGGCGTTTTTGCTGTACATGGGCATAGGATACTCCATGGGCACATCGGTGTTGATCTCCATGGTTAAGGTGCTGTTATCTTCGGTCAGTTGGACTTTCTGGGTCTTGCCATCTTCCTTGGGCAGCCAGCCGCACTCCTCGGCGGCCTGTTCTACCTTCCGACAGAATTCCTCCACAGCGGCCTTCTCCGCATTGGAGGTGTCCAACACGAAAATAGCACGGGAGGCAATTTGGTTGGCACTACCGTACACGATGTCCTTCAGAGTGGGGTCGCCTTCGCGCAGGGTCACGCCGGCACCGGTGCTTACTAAGGCGAAGGGCTTACCTAGGTCCCCTGAGAGGTTCATAGTAAGCGTAGGAGTCCACGCTTTTGTATTGCCTACCACCACAGGAAACCGGGAATCAGAGGTATAGGCAGCGATGGGGATTTCTTCCCGGTTCAGCGTCTTATAGGTCCAGTTGTCATAGAAGCTAGGGGCGCTGTAATATGGAATATCGATATAGTTCAAAGTGTCGTCCGCACTCGGTTTTGCAGGACTTCCATCCTCATAGCAGCCCATGACTATGCGGATGCGGCGGTCGAACTCCACACCGGAGTCCTGAAGGGCCTTAGCCGCAAAGAGGGTAGCCAGGGTGGGACCGCTGTCGTCCTGGACGCCAGCGCCGTACAGCCAACCGTCCTTTACATAGGGGGTGTGGTAGGCTGCTGGGTCACCGCCTTCTGCACCCAGCTTCCCGGTTGGATCTCTCCAGCGTTTCAGCTGGGCATCAGAAATTGAGCCGGTAGGCGAGTCCAAATGACTAAGGGCCATGACCATTTCGGGGGCGTCGGGATCGCCAATTTCTACATAAACGTACTTATCCTCCTGGCGCTGGACCACTTCTAGCCCTAATGCCTCACCCAGTTCCTTGACCCAAGCTAGCTTGGCTACCTTGCGATCATGCTCATTTTTATTGGCCTCGGTGTTGGGCACATAGAATGGATACTCCGTTGGCGCGTCACCAGATGCAGTTGCGCCATAGGAGATAGAGTCATAGCTAGAGCCCTCAGCCAGAGCCCCTACCAATGTATAAGGATTATATGTTTCGTCTCCGACCACCATGTCACCAACGTAACCGGCCAGGTTATCTACAGCCTCGTGAATTGCGGCGCGCTCCTCGTCAGTAACAGTGAACTCATAGGTAACTGCGGGCTGGAACGGCTCATCATCTCCTTCATCACCGCCACCTGGGATCTCTTCCTCTTCTTCCTCAATCTTGAGTCTGGCATACTCAACCAGAGCCCGCAGAGGGGCGTTGGACAAATCCTGGTCCACGTCAATGTCCCTGGTATCCTCCAGAGCGTCACGCTCAGGATGCCATTGAAGCGCCAGAGCGAATGTAGCCTCTTGGTACTCCACAGCCTCGATGATGCCGTCGGAGGACTTTGCCACTACGGTCAGTCCATCGGCCAGATTTTCAGGATCGATGGACTGATGGTGGGCAGTGGCAACCAGTTCGATCTCATCAGAGCCGATAATGTCATACAGCCACTTGGAATCCGTCGCAATACCTATGCCATCGCCGTCTGTGCCGGCGTCCAGTTTATGATAACCCTTACCGCCGCTGTGGACCAGCCCGTCAATCTGCACGCGCAGGTGACCAGCTTTACAGTCTTCACCAAATTCGGTGTAAGTTCCAGTCCCTTTGTCGTAGGTGCTGCCAAGTTTTTCTCCGTTCTCGTCATACTTGGTGTAGCCGGTATCCTGTACGGACTCAGCCAGGATTTCGGGGATCTCTTCAAGGCCGAACTTTTCACAGGCGGCTTCAAGCTGGGCCATTTCCTCCTCAGAGGGGCCGGAAAGAACACCAGTGACGCGGGCGGGAGAGATCTCTCCTTTGAGCACCTGCTGACCCAGATAATAAGGTACGTCCTGGATCAGTTTGCCGCCGAGGGCGACATTGAAACCCTGCTCACCCCGGCAGACGGCCAGCAGAGGCACGTCTAGTTCAACAGCCTTACGCATCAGGTAAATATCTGAGGTATCACGGGCGTCGTTCCAGCCGGAAGACCCGTGGGGAGTTTGTATTTCATGATAGAGGTCAGGATTCCAGTCCTCTCCGCCAGTAAAGAAAATACCGTCAATAGAGGAAAGGACATCTGCGGCCTCTTCTTCCGTTTTCACCTGTGGCAGAAAAACGGAAGTGGCACCGTTGCGCTCAAACGCCTCAGCGAAGCCCCTGTAATCACTTCCAATGGAATCTTTCTTCCAGGAAATTCCGATAATGGGGCGTTCGGCAATGGATTGTACCACGATCTCTGTAACTGAACCGTCTGTAATGGTTAGATTTGCGGTAATTGCATCGCCGAGGTCATCAGGCGTGCCGAGGGCGGTTTTCAATTCGTCAATGGAACTAATGCCCTCTCCTGACACATGAGTTGCCTCTGTCATTGCGGAGGAATAAACTACGTTGTACTCTAGCTCATTATCTGCATTGATCGTGTAAAGAATGGCATCTTCCACTTTCGAGCCCTGTGCGGCGGGCTGTGCAGAAACGCTCACCGTCAGTAGCCCCATAAGCATGGTGAGTACCAAGAGCATACTGATCATCCGGGATGTGCGCTTGCTGGGAACGTTCATTTTTTGACCTCCTTTTTTAATGTGCTGTGCATCAGGATGCCGAAGCAGAGCTTGCAGTATAGGACGACTTCCCATTTACCTCCTTATTCATTTTAATAATCTGCTATCGGCATCCTGAAAAAGTGTACTTTTATAAATTTGGAGATTAGAATAAAAACAAAATTAAATTGTTGCTTTTTTCTGGCGTTAATGCTATATTTGATATTAGAAAGATGTACTGTCCAAAATTTGGAAAAGTACACTTTTATAAATTATCCAGATTCTTCCTATAAAAACTCCCCCTGCCCTCATAAGGGCAGGGGGAGTTTCTTTTTCATTCACATCGAAACAGGGCATCCACCGTAGTGCCCAGCACCCGGGCCAGGCAGAACGCCAAGGCCAGCGTCGGGTCATACTTATTGTTCTCGATGGCGTTGACCGTCTGCCGGGATACATGGCAGAGCTTTGCCAGCTCCTCCTGTGAGATGCCCCGCTCTTTTCGCAGCTCACGGATCCTATTCTCCACGGTCAATCACCATATTTCTTTCTATAAATCATCAGCACAACAAAGTAAATCGTCGCTGTCGAAGCCAAATGAATAAAGGGATTGACGGCCATGGGCTGGCTCCGCACCAGATTTTCAATGATATCCAGCACCAGGGCACCAGAGGCCCCCAATAATGTATAGGTACTGGTCTTCCAGACGATCATCTGCCTCCGCTCATCCCCCTGGCGCACCAGAGAGACGATCATCCCCACATCCAGCACAATCAGAAGCAGCAGAAATACGCCAAAGGCCAGCAGGCCGATCTCCGTCATAGTCATAACCAGGTTCCTCCTACTCCATATTGATATATGTCAAACTCTTTTGACATTTTTAAGATATCATATACTTCAAAATATGTCAAGAGTTTTTTACATTTCGATTCTGTGGACGCTGTAACTGTCGCAACCCGCTCCTCACACACCCTTGTATTTTCCCCTCAGACATGGTATCATAAGGGGCCAAAATCCGCAGGGAGGTCTATTTTGATGACTGACTATTTCCATCTTGATATGGGCCGGGATCAGCTTCTGGCCCTGTCCAGCCTCGGGCTGGCCCACTTGGGGGACAGCGTATTTGAGGTGATGGTACGCTCCTGGCTCTGCCTCCATGGAAAGGCCAAGGTAAAGGACCTCCACCGGGCGACCGTAACCTATGTGGCCGCGCCCGCTCAGGCCCGGCGGCTGGAGCGAATCCTGCCCCTGCTTACCCAGGAGGAGGAGGATGTCTTTCGGCGTGGACGAAATACCGCGCCCCACTCGGTCCCCAAGGCGGCCAGCCGGGGAGAATACCAGGCTGCCACCGGACTGGAGGCCCTGTTTGGATGGCTGTATCTCCAAGGGAGGACAGAGCGGCTCAATCAGCTGTTTGAAGTGATGATGGGAGAGGAATAAGCGCCCCATCCCTCCCCAGTTCTTTTGCGAGGTGGATATCTATGCCCTTAGACGCACTCTGCCTTTCCGGCATCGTCCATGAATTGAATACAGCGCTGGCAGGCTCCAAGATTGATAAGATCTATCAGCCCGGCCGGGATGAGATCCTCTTGGCTCTCCGGACCCAAGGGGGCAACGCAAAGCTGCTGCTGTCCGCCAATCCCAGCCACCCCCGGCCCCAGCTCACTCAGCTGCCCCGTGAAAACCCCGATACCCCCCCTATGTTCTGTATGCTGCTCCGCAAGCACCTCACCTCTGGACGGATTCTGGAAGTCACTCAGCCTCCGCTGGAGCGGGTGGTAGAATTTCGTCTGGAGGCCCTGGACGAGCTGGGCGACCGGGTGGAACGCCGGCTGATGCTGGAGGTTATCAGCCACCGGGCCAATCTGGTCCTGCTGGATGGCGAGGGCCGCATCCTGGACTGTATCCGCCGGGTGGACTCCGGCCTGTCTGACGGCACCGGGAGCAGACGGCTCCTCCAGCCTGGGATGTTCTACCGCCTCCCCCCCGCCCAGAGCAAGGAGGATCCGCTACATGCGGACAGGCAGCGGCTGGAGGAACTGCTGTCCACCGCCCCAGACGAGGCCCAGGCCGACAAATGGCTGTTGGACACTTTTGGAGGACTCTCTCCCCTAGTCTGCCGGGAACTGGCCCAGCAGGCGGGTGGCAGCACCGACATTCGTCTGAATGTCCTGGGCCCGGCGGGCCGGACCAGGCTGTTGGACCAACTGGAACGGCTCATTCGTTCCGTGAAGGAAAACCACTTTCATCCGACGCTTATCTACCTCGATGGGAAGGCAAAGGATTTCACATTTCTTCCGGTTACTCAGTATGGTGGAGCGGCGAAGCTGGAGAGCTGGCCCACTTTCTCCGCTATGCTGGACCAGTTCTACGAGCAGAAAGAAAGTCTGGAACGGATCAAACAGAAGGGGCAGGATTTGATCCGCTCTGTCACCAACGCCAGGGACCGCACCGCCCGGAAAATTGGCAATCAGGAAAAGGAGCTGGCCGCCACGCTGGACCGTGACCGACTTCGTGAGCTGGGTGACATCCTGACCAGCAGTCTCCATTTGATGAAAAAGGGGATGTCCCGACTTCGGACGGTAGATTTCTATGACCCGGATGGCAAGGAAGTAGACATCAAGCTAGATCCCCTCCTGACTCCCCAGCAGAACGCCGCAAAGTATTATAAGGATTATAACAAGGCCAAAAAGGCGGAGGAGATGCTGACCATCCAGCTTGAGAAGGGGCGCAAGGAGTTAGATTACCTGAACAGCGTTCTGGAGAATATCACTCTGGCAGAGGGGGAGCGTGACCTTCAGGAGATCCGTCAGGAGCTCACCGACACCGGATACCTGCGCCGCCAAGCCAAGGCGCGTGACCGAGGGAGGCGGGTGTCCTCCAAGCCTATGGAGTTCCGTTCCTCCGCCGGGCTGCGCATCTCGGTAGGTAAAAATAATATACAGAACGACCTGCTCACCTGTAAACAAGCCTTCAAGAGCGACATTTGGTTCCATACCCAGAAGATACATGGCTCCCATGTCATCCTGTGGACCGAGGGGAGGCAGCCCGACGCCCAGAGCCTGACCGAGGCCGCGGGTCTGGCCGCCTGGTTCTCCCAGGGCCGGGACAGCGGCAAGGTCCCAGTGGACTATACGCCGGTAAAGTATGTGAAAAAGCCCGCTGGTGCCCGCCCCGGCATGGTGGTATACACCACTTATGAAACCGCCTGGGTGACCCCTGATGGTGAGCTATCCAAGCGCCTCCGCGTCAAATGACCCCTCTCCCCTCCGCCGGTTCTGGCGGAGGGGATTTCTTTTCCCCTTAACGTCTCTTTTTTCGACCCGTTTTTCCTTTTCTCCTCTCTCTGGCTAAAAAAGAGTGTCGAATAGCAGCGAATTGGGCTTTCTTTTGCGATATCTTTTTCTTTTCATTCTCCCATTACCCACTATATAATGTATTTACAACGAAAATCCGGGAGATGAAGCACAAGATGATGGAAATGAAAATCGCATCAAGAAGCTGCGCGGACGACCTAGGAAGACAGCGTACATTTCACTACTATCTCACAGTGGATCAGATACCCGTTGGTCAGTTCTGCTGTGAGGACTATGGTGTACGGATTGACGAGGAAGATGGGGATTCCGCCTCGGTGCCGTCCATTACCACAAGCCCTGTCCGCATTGATGAGCTGATGACCCTTTTAGTGGACAACCTTGTGGGACCTGTCAGTCTGGAGGACGTAATAGATGACTGGAAATAAATCGTGCCGGGCCCACTTAGGTGGGCCCGGCACATCTGTTACTTCTTTCGGTTTTCAAACTTCTGCATCAGGGCTACCAGCCCGGCAATCAATCCCAGCACAACAAAAATGCCCAGCATCCCCTGCCCCATCATTCCAAGGGCATGGATTATATTCTCATTCATATTCTTTTCCTCCTTGTTCCACTGTTACAGGATAGGATTATTAGCGAAATACTGCAGTACCACGCCGCCGGCCACCACAGAGGCGATCTGTCCGGACACGTTGGCGGCCACCGCGTGCATCAGCAGGTGGTTCTGGGAGTCAGCCTCCTGCCCCAGCTTCTCAATGACCCGTGAGGACATGGGGAAGGCAGAGATGCCCGCGGCGCCCACCATGGGGTTGATCTTATTCTTTGGGGTGATCAGGTTGAGCACCTTGACAAAGAGAACACCCACCACCGAGTCCAGCACAAAGGCCACCAGGCCCAGCCCCATGATCATCAGGGTCTGCCACTGAACGAACTGCTCTGCCCGCATGGAGAAGGAAATCGTGATGCCCAGCAGCAGGGTGATCAAGTTTGCCAGCTCGTTTTGAGCCGTCTGGGACAGGCTGGTCAGCACGCCGCACTCCCGAATCAAGTTGCCGAACATAAGGAAGCCCACCAGTGCCACCGAGGAGGGGGCCACCAGACCAGCGATGGCGGTAACCACGATGGGGAACAGGATGCGCAGCCGCTTAGACACTCCCTGGGCCCGATAGGGCATCCGCATAGCCCGGTCCTTTTTTGTGGTGACCAGCTTGATGGCAAAGGGCTGGATAATGGGTACAAGGGCCATGTAGGAGTAGGCCGCCACGGCGATGGCACCCACATAGTCGGATTTTAGTATCTGGGACACCAGGATAGAGGTGGGCCCATCAGCGGCGCCGATGATACCGATAGAAGCGGCGTCCTTCAAGTCAAAGCCCAGTCCAGCCGCAAACAGGATGGTCAGGAAGATGCCCGCCTGGGCAGCCGCGCCACACAGGAACAGCTTGGGATTGGCCAGCAGGGGGCCGAAGTCTATCATGGCGCCAATACCGATAAAGAGCAGGATCGGCATAGCCTCGCTGGCCTCAATGCCCACCTCAAAGAGCCACTGGATGATACCGTGGGTCTCTCCGATGCCCTCGCTGACTTGGTTGATAACTCCGGACAGGGGCAGGTTTACCAAAATCGCGCCAAAGCCCATGGGCATCAGCAGTGCCGGCTCAAACCCCTTTTCAATGGCCAGCCAAATAAGCAGTCCGCCCACCACATACATGACAACCTGCTGTGGCGTAATGGACAGCACACCCTGCCACAAAAACTCAAGTCCCATTCTTCCGACTTCCTTTCTCTTCCAACTTCAATATCTTTGTGTGGGAAGTTTGCCCGATATCCGTAAAAAAAGACCTGCGTCCCCATATTTGGAACGCAGGTCTGGTCATTTCAGGCAAAACCAGAAGGCGGCTGGCACCTTCATGCTTGTTGGCTTGCCGCGCGGAGGGCCGCGCCGACTACTCCCCTTAACAGCACACATCGTATCACATACTTCCTGCCATTGTCAAGGACCGGGCAGGATTTTTTAATCTTTCTTAACGAGGTCTGTCATGGCCTGTTCAATCGCTGCTTCCTCCTGCCGCATGGCTCGCAGGGTCATATCTAGCAGCTTATCAAGGTCCCATCCCAGCAGCTCTGCCCCTCTGGCGATTACATCCCTGGAGCAGCCAGCGGCGAACTTCTTGTCCTTAAATTTCTTTTTCAGCGATTTGAGCTCCATATCCGCCACACTTCTGGAGGGACGCATCAGAGCGGCCGCCCCAATCAGTCCGGTAAGCTCATCCGCAGCATAGAGTACCTTCTCCATCTCATGTTCAGGTTTGATCTCCACCCGCATTCCCCAGCCGTGGCTCGCTGTCGCGTGGATGATGGGCTCCTCTACTCCAGCCTCCCGCATCAGCTCCTGGCTTTTGACGCAGTGCTCCTCCGGCCAGCGTTCAAAATCCAGGTCGTGGAGCAGGCCCACCAGGGACCAAAACTCCTTCTCTTGACCATAGCCCAGCTCCTGGGAGAACCATCCCATGACGTGCTCCACGGTAATGGCGTGGCGCAGATGGAAGGGCTCCTCATTGTATTTGGTCAGCAGGTCCCACGCCTGCTGTCTAGTGATAGACATCATATCCACTTCCTATTTTTTCTTTCCTATAGCCCTTTTTCTGTAAAGGTCGCTTCCCCACAGTCCAGACCTACAGAAACTTTAATAGGCGGTCACAATACCGCCGTCGTTGGCATAGACAGAGGTGATACCTCCGGCTTCCAAAATAATGGTCTGGGCAAACTTACATTTGGCTTCTACCATATCCTTAACCTGAAAGGCCCGCTCCAGACAGTTGCAGTGGGTGATGGCCAATGTCTTGCCCTGGTGCCCCGGATCGCCGGCCATTTTATCCACCATCTTGACCAGAGCCTGTCTGGTGGTGAGGGCCTGACCCAGCTTGCATATCTCCCCCTCTGGGGTTGCGGCCATAAGCAGCTTAATCTTCAGCGCTCCGGTGACCACTGCCTGGAGTCTAGTTAGGCGACCGTTCTTTCTCAAATTCTCCAGGGATTCCAATACGAAAAGGGTCTGCATCTGGTAGATGAACTGCTCCACCTCCCGCACCACATGCTTAAAGGCCATACCACTGGAGGCCAGCTCCCGTATTTTCAGGGCGGTAAGCACCTCACCGGAGGAGGCGGAGCAGGAGTTGAACACATGGACATTGACTTGGGGCTCCTCTTCCTCAAGTAGGAGCTTACCCTGGACCGCACTGTTATGGGACCCACTGAGTAGAGCGGACAGGGTAACTACATAGACATCTTCCGCTCCTCCACGGTAGGCATCCAGATAGGACTGAGGCGATGGACATGAGGTAGAGGGAGCGTCTTCGCTCTGTCGCATGGACCAGAGCAGATCAGCCTGATCGAAGCCCTCGTCGTCCACAAAGGTACTGCCATTCGAGCGGATGGTCAATGGCACCTTAACAAAGCAGGGGTCCTTCAGCATCTGGGGGGATAGGTCGCAGCAGCTGTCCACAACGATTTTAAAACTCATGTATCCCATCTCCAAACATAGTCTTTAAAATTAGATTGTGCAAACTAGTTTACCACACCCTTCGTGGAAAGTAAAGAAAAATCAGTTAGGGGTATTCTCCGCATAGGGCCTCTCATCTCTCAGCTCCTCGTCCAGCTCCTTTAACAGCTTTCTGTCCTCTTTGGATGAGAGGTCCAGCTTCTCATACAGGTCCGGCCGACGCTCCCTAGTTCGGAGGATGGACTGCT
Organism: Muriventricola aceti; assembly: GCF_025567565.1. Lineage (NCBI taxonomy): Bacteria > Bacillati > Bacillota > Clostridia > Eubacteriales > Oscillospiraceae > Muriventricola > Muriventricola aceti. Next base: position 11,522 of record NZ_JAOQKF010000015.1, read on the forward strand.
TTCTCCGCCACTGTTCCACTTTGGCGTGATTGCCGGACAAAAGAATCGGGGGCACTGTTCGGTCGTGCCATACCTCCGGTCTGGAATACTGAGGCGCCTCCAGCATACCGTTCCAATGGCTTTCGTTCTCATAGCACGACGGGTCAGACAGCACGCCGGGCACCAGCCGGCACACAGCGTCGGCCACCGCCATGGCGGGGATCTCGCCTCCGGTCATCACAAAATCTCCAATAGAGATCTCTTCATCCACACACTCGTCGATAAACCGCTGGTCGATCCCTTCATAGTGCCCACAGACCAGGATAATGCGCTGATAGTCGTCCTTCAGTCGTCTGGCATCGGCCTGCCGGAAGGTCCTGCCCGCCGGAGACATATAGATAGTGTGGACTCTCTCCCCCGCTTCATCACAAATATGCTTCCAGCATTGATAGAGGGGATCGGCCTGCATGACAGCACCTCTTCCGCCGCCGTAGGGGTAATCGTCCACCTGTTTCTGCTTATTTTTTGTATAATCCCGGATCTGGTGACAGTCGATGCGGATATAGCCCCGCTCCTGTCCCCGCCCTAAAATAGACTCGCATAGCATATCTCCCACCACGTCTGGAAATAATGTCATAATATCAATGTGATACATGGAACGGCCACTCCCTCCTATCGCAGCTATTTTGTCTTATTATACGGTATCTTTTCCTCTTTTTCAATGTACTTTTCCGAAATCAAAAGCTTCTAATAAAAAAGAACTATTCCTACTATCTTTTTGGAAGAAAATGTGGTATGATAGCGGTGGTAAAAATCTCCTTTTAGAAAGTGAGGTCCAGATATGTACTGTATCCGCAAAGTGACAAATGACTTGCTGTGGATTGGCGGAAATGATCGGCAGACTCCCAAGTTCGAGGCCGCCCACCCCGTTCCCAGAGGGATGTCCTATAACTCCTATCTCCTTTTGGATGAGAAAACCGTTCTCTTTGACACGGTGGATCGGGCCGTTCAGACCCAGTTCTTTGAAAATCTGGAGCAGGCCCTCCATGGACGCAAGCTGGACTATGTCTTTGTCCACCACATGGAGCCCGACCACGCCGCCACCCTGGGCGACCTGATGATCCGGTATCCCGAGGCTCGCATCGTATGTAATGGCAAGTCGGTGAACATGATCCGTCAGTTCCACTGCGCAGATCCGAACCACGCCATTTTGGTCAATGAGGGGGATACGATCTCCACTGGCCGGCACACCTTTACCTTTGCCAACGCTCCCATGGTCCACTGGCCCGAGGTGATGGTCAGCTACGACAGCACTGACAAGATCCTGTTTTCCGCCGACGCCTTCGGCACCTTTGGCGCATTGAACGGCGTCCTCTTCGCCGATGAGTTGGACTTTGACCGGGATTGGCTGGATGAGGCCCGGCGGTACTACACCAACATCGTGGGCAAGTATGGCCCCCAGGTGACCGCCCTGCTGAAAAAGGCTGCCGGGCTGGATATCCAAATGATTTGTCCCCTCCACGGCCCCGTCTGGCGTAAGGACCTGGGCTATATTCTGGACAAATACTCCAAGTGGGCTGCTTACGAGCCCGAGGAGCAGGGCGTCCTCATCGCCTTTGCCTCCATTTACGGAGGGACCGAGACTGCGGCCGCTATCCTGGCCTGCCGGCTGTCTGAGTTGGGCATCCGGACGGAAATGTATGATGTGTCGGTAACTCACTACTCCTATGTGCTGTCCGACTGCTTCAAGTACAGTCACATCGTCTTTGCCTCCCCCACCTTCAATAATGGTATCTTCGACCCTATGGAGCACCTGCTCCGTGACCTGCTCCATCACAACCTGCAAAACCGGAAGGTAGCCCTGATCCAGAACGGCTCCTGGGCCCCCGCCAGCGGGAAGCTGATGACCCAGGTACTGTGTGAGATGAAAAATATGGAGTTGCTTCAGGAGCCCATCACTCTGAAGTCCGCTCTTGCCCCAGGTCAGGAGAAAGAGTTGGAGGAATTGGCCCAGGTATTGGCCGCCTCTGTCAAAGGTGAGGCATCTACTCCTGTCCAGGAGCCCGCGGCGGACAAGCCCAAGGGCTTTGTATGTAAGATCTGCGGCTTTATCTATGAGAGTGACACCCTGCCCCCTGATTTCGTCTGCCCAATCTGCCGCCGGCCTGCCAGTGACTTTGAGCCTGTCACCTGACTTTTCTGGCGGCTGACGCGAGCCTTCTATTCTAGGGCCGGCCGGTAAAGATATCGGTCTTTTGATAGCCCCTGACCACCAAGGAAGAAAGGAGGATGCCTGGTGAAGTATATCTGCGATCTGTGTGGTTTTATTTATGATGAGGCCACCGAGGGCCCCATGCCTGACGACTATACCTGCCCACTGTGTGGGGCTGACAAGAGCCACTTCCAGCCCGAATAAAAAAAGCCCCGGACATCTTGTGGATGTCCGGGGGCTTTTTTACCGGGTCAATGCCTCCGGGATGGTGGCACGGGTATGGCGGATCTCCTCCCATACGGTGGTCTTTTTCACAAAGCTGCCAAAGGTGATTGGGATCCAGGACAGGAGGAACAGCCAGTACAGGGCCAGCGCCTTCCACAGACGCCTGTCCCATTTTCCCTCCACAGCCAGCACCAGTCCGGCCGCCAGGGTGGAGCCAAGGGCGGTCAGGCCCAGATTGAACACCAGGGCGCCCAAAAAGGCCGCCAGAGCCTGTCCGACCGTCTGTCCGAACAGAGCGGCCGCCAGAGAGGACAGCAGGAGATTGGCTACCGCTGCCACCTGATAGGCTGGAATCATCAGAGTAAAGCCCAGATCCGCCAGCCGGCCTCCTCCCTCCCGGCAGACGGAGGAACCAACGCGGGAGAGATAGGCCTGGGCTACCTGGAGCGTGCCGCTGGACCACCGCCGGCGCTGCTTGACGGACTCCTCATAGGTAAGTGGCTGCTCGTCATAGGTGACAGCCTTTGGCACCCACCATACCTTTTCTCCAGCCAGAACGCACTGGGCAGTGAGTTCCAGATCCTCGCTGATGGTGGAGGAGTTCCAACCGCCCAGCTTCTCCAGTGCTTTTGAGGAAATCATGAAGCCGGTCCCTCCGATCATGGCCGAAAGGTCCATCCCCGCTTTGCCCCCGTTGTGAAACCGGTCCATCATCCAGTAGTAGATGGAACAGCAGCCGGATATCAGGGTATCGTAAGGGTTTTTGCTGTCCCGATAGCCCTGTGCGGCACGGGCTCCGGACATATAGGCGTTATTCATCTCAGTCAGAAACCGACTGTCTACCACGTTATCCGCGTCAAAGACGCACCACGCATCGTACTCCCGGCCCCGGAGGCGGTTATAGGCAAAGCGAAGGACCTCGCCTTTGCTGCGCACCGGAAAGGGACACTCCAGCACCCGGGCCCCGAAGTTTCGAGCGGCCAGTGCTGTGTTGTCCACACAGTTGTTTGGAATGACCCAGATATCGTACAGTTCCTGGGGATAGTCTTGCATTAAAAGACTATTAATGAGGGGGCCGATGACCAGTTCTTCGTTTCGTGCGGCAACCAGAATAGCGAAACGTGTCCTGGCCGGGTGCCAGCCACAGTCCACTGGCTTTCTCCAGGACATGAATCCGGTGAGCAGGTAATATCCTCCCCACAGGGCCACGGCCAGACCTGATATGCCCGTCAGTGTCAGAATGGCTGATAGCAGCAGTCTTTCCATATTGTTCGCCTCCCTGTCTTGTTGCTTCTGATCCTAACAGGAAAATATTAAGGATAGACTGCTGGATTCATTAAGATTTGGTAAAGCTATTCTTAATCTCTCCCTCCTCACGCTCTTAATACTGCCTTATTTTTCATCGACTAAAATTTACATTTTATTAATTTGACAGCTTTTCCAATTTTTGATATACTAGTTTTGTGAATTATGCCCTTTTTCACTCATTTAAAGTCACCTAAGATTTCTGTCTGCGGATACCAATCGCTATTTTCCCCACTGGCGTTTTTCTGTTCTGATGTGGGGTGATTTTTTCCTTATGGCCCGGCCGTCTCTTGCGGCCAACGGAAAAGGAGGTCTATATTGCTTCGATTCGACCATGTTTCTCTCTCTTACGGCAGTCAAACCATATTAAATGATCTATCCTTTGAAATACAGGAGGGACAGTTTGCCGTTCTCATCGGCCCCTCCGGCTGCGGTAAGACCACCACGCTGAAGATGATAAACCGGCTCATCCAGCCCAACAGCGGACATATTTATCTAAATGACCAGGATATCAGTGCCGTGGACCGGGTAGAACTCCGCCGTCACACAGGCTATGTCATACAACAGATCGGTCTGTTCCCCAACATGACCGTCGCACAGAACATCTGTGTGGTGCCCAAACTGCTGAAATGGCCCAAGGAGAAGTGTGATCAGGTAGTCCATGACCTGCTGGAAATGGTCAATATGCCCTTTGACCAGTATGCCCACAAGTATCCCTCGGAGATGTCTGGTGGGCAGCAGCAGCGCATCGGCATCCTCCGGGCGCTGGCCGCCTCCCCTCCCGTTGTCCTGATGGATGAGCCCTTCAGTGCTTTGGACCCCATGACCAGGCGCTCCCTCCAGATTGAAGTCAAGAATCTGCAGCAAAAGCTGAACAAGACCATTATTTTTGTCACCCACGACATGGAGGAGGCTCTGGATCTGGCCGACGTCATCATCTTTATGGACCACGGCAATATTGTGCAGATGGCCCCGCCGGAGGAGATGCTGGAAAATCCCGCCACCGACCAGATCCGGGATTTCCTGGGTAAGCATCACGCCGGGCCCTCCCCTGAACAGCTGACGGTGGACCACTTCATGCGTACCGGAATCATTACGGTCAACCAGAACCGTGGTGTCAACGAGTGTGTCAGCCGGATGCAGCACCACAACGTGGACACCCTGCTGGTGGTGGATGAGTACCGTCACTATCAGGGCACTGTCTCCATCGCCGACATCCGCCTCACCGGCCATGTAGTCAAGACCATAGGCCCTCTGGTGCGTAACAGCACGCCCACGGTCCACAGGGGCGACAACGCCAAGGAGTGCTTCGACCAGCTGGTATCCAGCGGCTTCCCCTATCTGGTCGTCCTGAATGACGATCAGACGGTGGCCGGCATCATCACAAAGACCAGCATGGCCTCCGCCATGGCTGAACAGCTGTGGGGGTGATAGCGTATGTCCGAAGTATTGCTGTCCATTTTGCAAAAGACCGCCGAACATACTGGTTATACCCTCATCAGCGTGGCCATCGGCTTTGTACTGGGCCTCTCCCTGGGTATTGGCCTTTCCCGCTTGCCTACCCTGGCTAAGTATCTGCTTCCCCTGTTATCTATCTTGAACACGGTACCCGGTATTGTCTTTATTGGTGTGCTGTTCATTCTAATCGGCATGACTCCGGCCACCGTCATCATTGCGCTGTCCATTTACGCCATGTTCCCTGTACTGAAAAACACGGTCACCGGACTGAATGGCGTGGACCCCCAATATAAAGAGGCAGCCCGAGGCTGCGGCATGAGCCATTTCCAGAGGCTGTATCTGGTGGAACTGCCTCTGGCCATGCCCACCATCATCGGTGGGCTTCGGCTGTCCACCGTTTATACCGTCAGTTGGGCCGTACTAGCCGCCATGATCGGAGAAGGCGGACTGGGCGACTTTGTCTATAAGGGCGTCAGCAGTAACAACAACGAGCTCATCCTCCAAGGGGCCATTCCGGCGGCTGTTCTGGCCCTCACACTTGGCGCTCTGGTGGATCTGCTCCAGCGTCATGTGGTCCCCCGGGGCCTGCGGAAAGGCGGGGTGGGGAAATGAACGTTGCTTTGATATGGGACCATCTCTCTCTGGTCCTCTCCGCCCTCATCCTGGCTGTGGGCGTCGGTGTTCCCCTGGGCCTGCTGGCCTACCTGTTTCCCCGGTTTGGAAAAGCCATTCTCTGGGTGGTAGACCTGATCCAGACCGTCCCCGCCCTGGCCCTGCTGGGCATCATCATGGTGGTAATGGACCCCGGCTCCCCTACCGCCGTCATCGGTTTGACTCTATATTCCCTGCTTCCCATCGTACGCAATACCTCTCTCGGCCTGTCCCAGGTGCCTGAACACCTGAAGGAGGCGGCCACTGGCATGGGAATGAGTGGGACCTATCGGCTGCTCCATGTGGAAGTCCCTCTTGCGGTCCCCATGCTGGTCACAGGCATCCGCATCGCCGCAGTCAACGCCATCGGCACCGCCGTGTTTGCCTCCTTCGTGGGTGGAGGAGGTCTGGGCGGCCTGTTCTACACCGCCATCCGTCAGGAAAATATGGGCATGATCTTCGTGGGCACACTGGTACTCATGGTCATGGCCTTTGTCTTGGATGCTGGACTGAGCTATATGGAACACAGGCTGTCCAGCCACAGTCGGAAGAAGCTGCCCACCCCTGTCAAGGCCGTGGGCAGCACGGTCTTAGCCGTAGCCGGTGTTGCTCTGGTGGTATCTATGTTTCTCCCCGCTGATACGGGAGGCCAGCTCACCCTCTATGACGGGGACTACTCTGAGGTGAAGCTGATGCATTCCATGGTGGAGCAATTGGTGGAGGATAAGACCGATTTGGAAGTGGTGATCCTGGACCAGATGACTCAGGTGAACAACCACAATGAATTAAAGGGCAGCAATCCAAGCTGTGACTTGATGTTCAGCTATGACGGGACCATCCTCACCACCTTCCTTGGGATGGACACCACCGACATTCCAGAGGGAATGACGCTCTATGACTTCGTCAACCAGACAGTGAGTGAGCTAGAAGGCCTGCATATGTTGGGCAAGGTCGGTCTGAATAACACCTATGCCATCGGCGTGACCCAGAACATCATCGACCGCTATGGTGTCTCCAAGATCTCTGATCTTATCCCCATCGCGGGTGAGCTTCGCTTCGGCGCGGAGCATGAGTTCTATACCGAAGAGGGCAGCATGAAGTATCAGCCCTTTGTAGATTACTATGGACTCACATTCCAGTCCGCCAAGCCGGTGGACGTGGTTCTGAAGTACAACGCCGTAGAAGAGGGCGCCTTTGACGTCATGGTGGTCTACGCCACTGACGGCCTGAACAAGCGTGCCGGCCTGACCATTCTGGAGGACGACCAGGGCTTCTTCCCGGAGTACTATGGGGCATTTCTGGTACGCAACGACCTGTTTGATGATTTTTATGAGGCTGCGCCCAATCTGGAGCAGGTTTTGGAGCTGCTTACCAACCAGGTATCCAGTGAGGATATGGTGGAGTTGACCTATGCCGTGGATGTCGACGGTCGTTCCGTACAGGAAGTCGCCCGAGAGTTTCTAGTAAGCAAGGACCTGCTGGCACAGTAAATATGATCCGGCCCCCTCAGAATAGTCCGAGGGGGCCTTTCCCATTTTATGTATAGGGACAATCTCTCCCCTCATACCCTGTATCAACACAGAATTCGGGAGGAATGAGGATGGAAACTCGTATCGCAGAACTGCGCTATAAGGAAGTCATCAGCGTTGAGGATGGCAGCCGATTTGGTTACGTAGGAGATATGGAAGTAGATATGGACACTGGGCAGGTACGAGCCCTGGTCGTCCCCGGCCGCCGCCGCTTCTTTGGGCTGCTCGGCCGAGAGGAGGATAAATACATCCCTTGGAGCGCCGTTCGGCGCTTTGGAGAGGATATTATTCTGGTGGAAGACCACGGAAGCCGGAGAACGCCCAGGCGTGGTTGAACGCTCATCCGCCTCCCATGGCACAAATGCGTCGTATCCACAGAAAAGGCCGCCCACTAGGGCGGCCTTTTTACCTGTTCTCTTACAGCTCCACAGCGGTATCCGTGGCAAAAAACCATAGCGCCTTTCTTGCCACGGGTCTGTCCAGTATGGTGGAGAGTGCCCGCGCGTAGGCATCCAACTGGGCCCGGTACTGTTCAGCGCGGGCCAGTTCCTCCCCCGGAACTATCCTGTCGCTCTTAAAGTCCAGAACTGTGATCCCCTGCCCGTCCTCAAACCAGGCGTCAATGACGCCCTGGAGCAGGATATGCTCTCCCTCCGTCCGGGGATAATACTCCTCCGCCGGCACCAAGATGGAAAATTTGAATTCTCTACGGCACTCTCTTGCCTGGGCCATGGCCTTTCCCAGTGGGCTCTGGAAAAAAGCCGCCAACCGCTGGGCGGATACAGCTTCACGCTGGAGGGCTGTCAGAAAGCCCCTGTCCTCCAGTTGGTCCAACAACTGACCGATTCTCTCCTGGCTGTGGTCCCCCTCCAAGGGAATATATTGGACCGCCTGGTGGATGGCCGTACCCCGCTGGGCTGGAGTCAGGCCCTTTTCTTCTGTCATAAACCGGGGGCGGTAAATGACTCCGCGCTCTCTCCCAACAGTCTCGACCAGCTCCCCGGCCTCCTCCGCCGCCTCCTGATCCTGGGGACGACCCTTGATCTGGGTCGCTGTCAGCTTAGAAGGCACATTGGCGCAAACCATTTGCGGGTAGGTCCATCTTAGTTGAGCCGCCAGCTCCGATATATCTTTCTGTACCAACTCCGGCAGGTCAGTGTAACGTCCTTCCGTTTTACGGTCCTCTGCTAGGGGGGCTCCATCAATCCAGCGGATGTTCCAGGCTGGTCCCAGCCCCTCCGCCCTGATATCGGGCAGACCAGCCAGTTTCCTCACCCCCCCTGCCTCCGGGCGGGTCAGGGCGTGGAGCAGCACCCACTGTCCTACGTTCTGCTGCCGCTCCAGAGCCAGAGGGGAAATAGGAACGGACAGATCCTCCCCCAGCCGCTCCAGAGCTCTGGCCCCCTCGGTGAGCGCCAGGGTCAGGATCAATTTCTCCTTTGCCCTGGTCATGGCCACATAGAGCAGCCGGAGCTCCTCCGACATCATCTCCCGCTCCAACTGCCGGGCTACCGCCAGACGGGCCACAGTGGGATACTCCACCATGCGCTCTCGCTCCAGTCCCTTGGGCCCTACGCCCAGGACAGGGTGGAACAGCACCGGACGCATCAGGTCGTCCCTGTTCAGCCGCCTGGTCAGGCCACATACGAACACCACAGGCCTTTCCAAGCCTTTGGACCGGTGGATCGACAGGATGGACACGCCCTCCCCCTCATGACCGGGAGCCGTAGAAGCGAGCTTCCCGCCAGACTCTCTTAACCGCTCCAGCCGAAGTAAAAATTGGAACAGAGTGCGGCAGCCGCTGTTCTCTAGCTGACCGGCCAGATCATACAGGGCCAGCAGATTGCTCCGCCGCTCCTCCCCCCGCTCCATGGTACCGAACAGGCCCAGGATATTGGTCTGCTCATAGATGTGCCAGATCAGCTGCCGGCAGGTCTTATCTCCCGCCCCAAAGCGGAGTTGGGACAGCTGATCCAGAAATTCCCGGCAGTCCTCCTCTCCCTCCAGCGCCCTTTGGGACAACGCGGTGTAGAAGTCCCCCCTGGATCTGGACCTCAGTTGAGCCAGCCGGTCGCTGGAAAATCCATAGACCGGGGAGCGAAGGGCGGCCAGCAGGGCCACATCCTGCCGGGGGTTATCCACGATCTGGAGGATGGACAGCGCCACGTTGACCTCGGTGGTTTGGAAAAAGTCCTGTCCGCCGTCGGCGGACCAGGGGATCCCCTCCTCCCCAAGCGCTTGTATGTAGTGGTGCAGCACCGCCCCCGGACTACGGAGCAGAAGCATTACATCCGAGGGTCTCAGTGGGCGTATCTTCTCTCCCTCCGTCACCATAAGAGGCCTGGACAACAGTTCTCTGATACGCTGGGCGGCAAACCGGGCCTCCAGCAGGTCCTTATTTGCCTTCTCTCCCTCCTGGTCCCCCAAGAAGGACAGGTCCAGCCCATCCAGCTCCAGAGCGTAAGGTCCAGTCTCATCTGTCTGCTCCTCTGGCTCCGAAAACGTCCCTCCAGGCACCAGGGCCTGGTCCTCCGTGTAGTCCAACTCACCGAATTCCACGGACATAATGGCTCGAAAAAGGTCGTTACACCCCTCCAGGACCTGGGGCCGAGAGCGGAAATTCCGGCTCATCACCCGCTTGCGGGGCTGTCCCTCCTCCGCCTCGTCCCCCTGGGCGAATCGCTCATACTTATTCAGGAAAATCGTGGGGTCGGCCAGCCGGAAGCGGTAGATGGACTGCTTTACATCCCCCACCTGGAACAGCTTTCGTCCCCCGTTGGAGAGGGCATAGAAAATGGCGTTCTGGACCTGGTTGGTGTCCTGATACTCATCCACCAATATCTCATCAAAACGGGTGCTCCAATAGCGGGCCAGCTCCGTCGGCTCCCCGGCACCATCGGCAAGCAGCTTCACCGCGAAGTGCTCCAAATCGGAGAAGTCCAGCAGTCCCCGCCGGTCCTTCTCCTTGGCATAGGCGGCCTGAAAATCAAGGACCAGGTCCATTAAAGCCTGAACAGCGGGGCGTGACAGAGACAGCTCATCCAAAAGGGTCTGGCTGTCCCCTGTCAGCCGCTCCTCTATCCTTCCAAGCAGCTTTTTGCAGCGGTTCCGGATCTGTTTGACCCGCTCACCCGACTGGACAGCGGCCGACTCCTCCATGGGGCTGATCTCCCGCTCCCGCTTTTTCTTCCGTCCAGCCGGCGGGAAGGGGATCGGAAGGGCGGATACCGCTCCGTCCCAGCTCCGCTCTGACAAAAACCTCTCCAACCCCTCTATAGTGGTCATGATGGAGGTCCCATAGTTGGTTTCCAGCAGCTCGTCCTTCCCAATCATCGTCACAGCCTGGGACAGCCGCTCCAGGCACCATTGGCCCTGATGTCTGGCCTCGTTCAGCAGCAGCTCTCCCCAGGCCGTCTGGCTTAGATCGGATACCCCGTCCAGCTCCCACAGCCCCTTCTGCCTCTCCAGCCAGCGGGCGGGGTCTGGATGGCTCTGCACTCGGCCGTAGATGTCCAGCACGATCTGGGCCAGACGGCTGTCGTCCCGCCCGGCAGCGAGGGTGTCTGCCAGTTGAGCAAAGGGACTCTCCTCCTCCAACCCCTCATAACGGCAGTCCAGTACCTCCTCCAGAACTCGTGCCATAATGTCCTGGCTCTCCCCCTCATCGCATAGGCGGAAGTCAGGGTCCAGATCCAGCAGATGGCCGCTCTCCCGCAGAAGAACAGAACAAAATGCGTGGATGGTGGAAATCTGGGCCTGATACACCAGTATGGTTTGACGTCGCAGGTGTCGGTCGTTCGGGCGCAGGGCCAGGCGGTCAGCCAGTTCCTGGGCGATACGCCCTCGAAGCTCCGCGGCCGCAGCCTTGGTATAGGTTATGACCAAAAAGCGGTCGATATCAACTCCCTCCCGGTCCACGCGGTCCAGCAGCCGCTCTACCAGCACCCGGGTCTTACCAGACCCGGCGGCGGCGGATACCAGCAGCTCTCCGCCCTGGTCGTCTACGATCTTCTGTTGTTCCTCTGTCAGCGCAAAGGCCATAATGCCACCGCCCCTCTCTTTCCAGGGGATCCAGTCGTTCCCCCGCTGTTTGTCAGCCGTCTCCGGCAGTTCCTCACAAGATTAGCACAAAGGTCCCAGCCGTAATCAGCAGCCCGCCCAGCACCTTCAGCACTGTCACCTTTTCTCCCAGGACGAGGAAGGCCAGTACCATGGAAATGACCACGCTGAACTTGTCAATGGGCACGACCTTGCTGGCCTCACCAATCTGAAGGGCGTGGAAGTAACAGATCCAGGACAGCCCGGTAGCCAGACCGGACAGGAACAGGAACATCCAGCTCCTGGCGGTGATGTCACCGATGCCTGTATGCTTTCCGGTGGCAAAGACGATCCCCCAAGCCATAACCAGTACCACTATGGTACGCAAGGCTGTGGCCAGATTGGAATTGATTCCCTCCATCCCCAGCTTGGCCAGAATTCCGGTCAGGGCGGCAAATAGTGCTGACAACAGCGCAAAAACAGCCCACATAAGTGGTTTCCTTCCTCTCTCCACTTTCTTCACTCTTTGAGCACGCTCAAAAACTTTTCTATGCGGATACCCTTGTTCTTTTCAATCTCATCCTGTTCCAGAAAGATGAGCTTTTCCAGTACGTCCATGGCCCGCTTCACAGCAGGGCGCAGGGGGCTTCCAGCCAGGAGTTCCCCCACCAGGACGGCGGAAAACATATCCCCTGTCCCTGGGAAATGCACCCGGATAAACCGGTAGGGGATCGTAAAATATTCCCCGCTTCTGTGGTCATAGCCCCAGACTACATGGCTCCCACTCTCCTTCAATACACCGCTGGTAACCACGACAGATCGTGGGCCCAGCCCCCGCAGCCGGTCCACTACCTCCTTGGCCTGTGACTGGGACAGAGCCTCCTCCCCCTGGTAAATGCCGGACAGAAATTCTGCCTCCGTCAGATTAGGGACGATTACGTCGGCTACCCCAATGAGGCGGCGCATATTCCCGACCGTCTCCTCCGTGACACCGTTATAGAGCTTACCGTCGTCCCCCATGATAGGGTCGGTCATGACCAGCAGGCCCTCCTTCTTCTGGCTGGCGATAAAGTCCCGGATAATGCCCACCTGGGACGCCGAAGCCAGAAAGCCGGTGGTGATACAGTCAAACTGAAATCCCAGTTGCTTCCACACCTCGATGGCCTTTACCATGTAGTCAGTGGTATCTAATATGGTAAATTTCCCGTAGTCCAGAGTATTGGACACCAGGGCGGTGGGCAGGTTGTAGACACTATGGCCCATATTGGACAGGATGGGCAGCATGGCGGCCAGAGCCACCTTGCCGTAGCCCGGCATATCATTAATAATCAGGATATTTTTACTGTTCTCCATTTGATTTCTCCTCTTTTTGTTGTTCAGCTCCGGTCCAATAGAAACTCCAGCACCGTATCATTGAAGCCCTGCCAATTCCGCCTGGCTATAAAGTGGTCACCAGGAAGGATGACCAACCGGCTGTTTGGGATATTGGCCGCGATTGACTGAGTGTGGCTCTCTCGGATCATATCCTGTTCCCCCGCCACTACCAGAACCGGCATGTCCAGTCCCGCCAGTTCCGCCCTGTGTATATGCGGCTGGGTTACCATCAAATTCAGCATCTCCCAATTTTGTTTTGCCTGTTGGCTGAACAGGGCACACAGGCGGCACAGCCCCCATCCCAGCACTATGGGAATCTGTGTCTTCAGCTTTACGCCACACGGGTCCAAGTTTGCCCCGTTTAGTATGAGCCGCTCTACACGGTCCGGATACTTCAGCGCAAACAATAGGGCCACATTTCCTCCATCGGAAAACCCCAAGAGATGACATTTGGAGATACCATGCTGATCGAAAAACGATTTCAAGTCCTCCGCGAATTGGGACAGTGTAAACGGTCCAGTGCCCCGTGGACTCTCTCCATGTCCACGAGTATCCACAGCAATCACCCGAAAATGGTCGGCAAATGGTTCCATTTGCCTTTTGAAGTAGGTATGATCCTCCCCATTTCCGTGGAGCAGTATCAGTGGAAAGCCCTCTCCCTGCTCTATATAGTGTAATCTGATCTCCATTTCATAGTTCCTCTCCCATATTTTCCCAGAACTCCTGGGCGCTCATACTGGGTAGCCAGCGCCTACGGTCCCCACCCCGCCCTTCTTCAAAGTGGCAGGCGGCGGCATAGTCACAGAAGCGGCAGGCATTTTTTTCCGGTCCCCGCCAGAAAGGATCCGCGGCGATGTTGCCCTGGGCCAGCTCTCCGCAGATCTCCCCCAGCACCCTTTGGATGTGGCGGCCCAGGCGGCCCAGGCGCTCTGCGCTGGCCAAGGCGTCTCCAGTGATAGCTCCAGTAGACTTGGACACCTTCAGGGGAAGGAAACGGTACCCTTCTTCAGAGACGTGCTCCATAGCCTCCAGCACGGCGGAGTCATCCAGGACCAGTCCGCTTCGGACCAATTCCCTGTCTAACGCCTTGCGCCATGCCTGTTCACTCATCGTCCGGCTTCCTCGAACCACCGCGTCCCGAGCCGGGAGATACAGCACCCCGGCGCCCTCTACTGGCAGCCCATAGAGGGACTCCCCCCGTTCTTCCAGAGTAAAGAGATAAAGAAGCATCTGAAGGCCCAGGCCGTTCCAAACCTCAGTAAGATCAAAGGACTTTCGCCCCGTCTTATAGTCCACCACCCGCAGATAGAGTCGCCCGTCGTGGACCCATCCATCCACCCGGTCTACGAACCCAGAAACGCTGATAGTAACTCCATCCACAGTCAGTTCGACTGGCGGCAGGTCCTCCCCCTTTCCAAAACCCAGCTCAAAGGAGATAGGTCGGAAGCTGGAGTGAAGAAGCTCCTCCGCCACGTTGTCCACCACCGCCTGGACCGATCTGAGCAGTCGGTGGAACAGGTAGCGGAAGCGGTCACTCTGGCCTTCCAGCCCTCCCAGCTCCTCGGCCACATAGCGGTCCACCGCCTGGCGGGTGAGCTGTCGCAGCCGGCCGCGCGTATCCTCATCTAATTTTTCCGGCTCCATCCCAGGCAGTCTTGTCTGGCGGAACATATCGTCCTGAAGGACATGCTCCAGCACATAGTGGACAAATGTGCCATACTCCGGCGCTGTAAAGCCTGCCGGCTTTCTAGGCTCTGCCCGCAGGCCATACCGCATAAAATAGGAGAAGTGGCAGGATTTATACTTGTCCATCCGTGAGGCGGACATGGCCACCCGTCTCCCATACAGCTGGTCCACCGTCTGCCTAGTGAGTTGCCCTCTCTCCCAGCCAGCCACCCGCTCCAGCTTGTCCACTTGGCTCTCCAAGCCAGACAGGCTGCCCAACAGCTCCCGCAGCCTCGTATTTCTCCCCGCCTGCTCCAGGGCGGGCAGAGGGGCGGACAGCCGGAAGCGCCCCTCTAGCTCCTCCTCATGGCATATGTCCAAATCAGTATAGAGCAGCTGCAGCCGTTGGGCCAGGAAACAGGGCCTTCGCTCCTCACCTCCAGGCCCCTGGACAGCCCAAGATACCACTAGGCGGTGGCTGGGGCGGGCACAGATCTGATAGACCGTAGTCATCTCCCGGAAGAGCAGTTCCCGCTGGGACTGGTCCAGCTCCAGACCGTATACCGCCAGCAGAGAGCGGTCATCATCTGACAGCAGGCCAGGAGCCGCCCCAACCCTGGGGATGGAGCCGTCATCCGCCCCCAATAGAAAGAGAGCCTTCACCCTGTGCCCTGTCTGACGGGTGGTTTCACCGGCGGTCACCCGATCCAGGGAAACCGGGATCGTTCCTACATCATATTGGGACAGGACCAGCCGAAACAGGCCGGCAAACTCCTCCAGGTCCATTCCTCTCTCCCCCAGCAAAGCAGCGCACTGCTCTAGTCCGCCACAGAGGATCTCCCAGAGCTGCCGGTACTCCTCCGCCAGAGCGAGCTCTCCCCGCTTCTTCAGCGCCTCTACCCGTGCCTCCAGCTGATCTGGCAAGCCAATGCGCTCCAAAAATCTGTAAAGGGAAATCGCCTGTCCTCTTCCCGTCTTGTTTTGGGCCTTTCTCAGTTCCTCCAAAGGAGCGGTCACCTGCCTTCTGGCGCGGTCCAATCGCTCCAGAAGGGCACGGTCCTCTTCCTCCCAGGGGATGCCATATCCTCTAGGATGCCAAGTCCATTCCTTTGTCTGCGTCCAGCGGCTCCCCTTGATATCCCACTTCAAAACATAGTTTTCCAGCAGATCTCGGTCTTCTTCCCCCAGGTCCGTCAGTCCGGTCTTGAGATAGCGGAATATATCTTCGTAGGCATAGCCCCCCGCCACAGTATCCAGGGCCGCGGTGACCAGGGTGAGCACGGGCTTCTCCAAAATATCCGCCATAGCGGAGGAAAATACGGGTATCCCATATCTGGGCAGCACCGATTCTATCAAATCCTGGTAGGCGCCATAATCGCGGGCCACCAGACCAATGTCCCGAAAGCGGTAGCCCTCCTCTCGTACCAGGCTCAAAATGCGCGATGACACCCACTCCACCTCGGACCGCATGGTATTGGCCCGAAACAGAGTGACGGCCCCTTCACAGGAAATGGGGCTCTCCAGGCCCCCACCGAAGAGATGCCCCTCCAAAAATTGGAGCGGCCGCTCTTTTGCCGCAAAATCCCCGACAAGGCATTCTACTTTATAGCCTATTCTCTCCCGTTGAGCCAGTCTAATCAGTCGGGCCGCCGTTCTCCGTGCTGGGGAAAAGATGCCTGTCCCATCCTCATCCTCCTCCAGGTGGTCGCAGGTCAGGGTGACAGTCATATGCTCCGCCTGGACCAGAAGCTGGCCCAGGACCTCCTCCTGCTGGGGCGTAAAGTCTGTAAATCCATCCAACCACAGATCCTTGCCCACAGCCCAGCGGCACTCCTTCAGCTTTTCAGCCGCTCTGGTCAGGCGATCCCTAGGGTCCAGTGCCACGTTTGCCGTGAGCGCGTCATAAGTCCCACAAATCAACCCCAGGTCCCTGAGTTTATTCCCTTCTGGGCCTCCTGCTTCCTGCCCCGCGGTAATCAGCGCCTCAGGGGGGATACAGCAGCTCTTCAGCTCATCCACAGTGGCCAACAGAGCGGTGAGGAAAGCAGGGCGCTGCGATGCGCGGGCATACACCGTCAGGACCTCTGATGTCTCCTTGAGCGCCCGGTACATAAGCAGAAGCCGCCCGCCCCCGTCCAGCTCCCGCTCCCCCAAGCCACCAGCGGCCTGAAAGACACGGCCGCATAGTCGGCTGAAGGACAAGACCTCAGCCCAGAGAGAGGCCCCGTTCCCCCCCATCTGGCACAGAGCACGCTCGGCCTCATGGGACTGCTGCTCAGGGACCATCAGGACCTGCTGGCGCATTTGCCCGGCCTGACACAGACGCTTCAGTACCGCGGTGGTCTTTCCCGCTCCCGCGCGGCCAAGAATCAGCTTCAGCATCTTTTTTGTCCCCTCTCTCTTCCCGGCATCCCAGGAGATCTGTTCTTCAGTCGTTTCTGATATTGTATCACGTTATTCCAGTCAAAAAAAGTCCTTGACACTCTTTTCATCATAAGGAAAGAGGGCCTCCTTTTCAGAGGCCCTCTCTCAGTGTATCCGACTTCATATTGTTGTTGACCAGCTTTTGTGCCAGCAGTTCCCGGAATTGGACGGTCTTCTCCCTTCCTCTATTTCGCAGCTCTTCCAGGCGGGCAGAGATTTCTTCCCGCTCCCGCTCCACTCCGCAGGCCATATCCTCAAAGGCGGAGAGACGCTCCAGAGCCGCTGCCATTTCCTCCGGGGCCACCGTAACTTTTCCGTCTACAGTCCTTGTATATCGCTCCATGTCATCTTCCTCCCTTCAAAAACAGAGCCGCGCTCATGCGCGGCTCTGTACCTGATATGTCAGCTGGGGTTGACGGTATAGTTGGGAGCTTCCTTGGTGATATAGATATCGTGGGGGTGGGACTCCCGGAGGCCAGCGGCGGTAATCTGCATAAACTGGGCCTTGCTGTGCAGCTCCTCTACGGTGTGACAGCCAGTGTAGCCCATACCGGCCTTCAAGCCGCCCATCAGCTGGTAGATGGTCTCGCCCGCCAGTCCCTTGTAAGGAACTCGGCCCTCTACCCCTTCGGGAACCAGCTTCTTGTTGTTCTGCTGGAAATAGCGGTCCTTGGAGCCCTGGTTCATGGCCGCCAGGGAACCCATACCCCGGTAGACCTTGAACTGGCGGCCCTGGAACACCTCGGTGTCGCCTGGTGACTCCTCGCAGCCAGCCAGCAGAGAGCCCAACATGACCACGCTGGCGCCGGCGGCCAGAGCCTTTGCGATATCACCAGAATATTTGACGCCGCCATCGGCGATGATGGGGATATCATACTCAGCGGCCACACAGGCGGCGTCATACACCGCGGTGATCTGGGGTACGCCGATGCCGGCCACCACACGGGTGGTACAGATGGAGCCGGGACCAATGCCAATCTTCACACAGTCGGCCCCTGCCTCAATGAGGGCCCGTGTCCCCTCGGCAGTAGCTACGTTACCGGCGATGAGCTGTACGTCGGGATAGAGGGCCTTAATACGCTTGACACAGTTGAGAATATTCTGGGAGTGGCCATGGGCCGAGTCCAGAGCCAGCACGTCGGCCCCCGCCTCCACCAGGGCTGCCACCCGGTCCAGCACATCGGCGGTAACGCCGATGGCGGCACCCACCAGCAGGCGGCCCTTTTCGTCACGGGCGGAGTTGGGATACACCGTCGCCTTCTCGATATCCTTAATGGTGATCAGGCCCTTCAGCCGGAACTCGTTGTCCACAATGGGCAGCTTCTCAATCTTATGCCGGCGGAGAATCTCCTTGGCCTCAGCCAAGGTGGTCCCCTCTGGGGCGGTGACCAGGTTCTCTCTGGTCATTACATTGTCGATGAGCTGGTTCATGTCTGTTTCGAACTTCATATCCCGGTTGGTAATAATGCCAATCAGCTTTCCATTGTCACAGATGGGCACACCGGAGATGCGGTACTTGGCCATCAGCTCATCCGCCTCAGCCAGTGTATGGCCGGGCCCCAGCCAGAAGGGGTTTGTGATAACGCCGTTCTCACTGCGCTTGACCATGTCTACCTGTTCCGCCTGCTGGCTGATGGACATATTCTTGTGGATGATGCCGATGCCGCCCTCGCGGGCGATGGCGATGGCCATCCGGTACTCAGTCACGGTGTCCATGGCGGCGCTGATGAGGGGGATATTCAGATGGACCTTCCGGGTCAGACGGGTACGCAGGTCGATGTCCGCGGGGAGTACATCGCTGGCGGCGGGGATCAGAAGCACGTCGTCAAAGGTAAGGCCCTGCTTGACAAACTTCTGTGCGGCGTCCTGATTGACCATATCTACAACTCCTTTTTCTTCTGCCCGGCGGGCCGGGCCATATCTTTTCTTTCCAGTGTGTATAGTTAAGTTATTGTAACGCTCTGCCGCGTCTCTTGTCAAGGAACCGCTTTGCCAAAAAACAGGGCCGCTTCAAAGCGGGATTTGCCGCTCTCGTCCAATCCACGGACATAGCGTTGGTCCCCCTGCCCTCCGGATTGGATATCAAGCTGTTCTCCCGGCCTGCACTCGGCCAAATAGCCAATCTGCATCGAGGCCAGGAACCGGTCCTCCTCCAGCCTGTCCATTTCTACCGCGTCGCAGGCGAAGTCAGCGTACCGAGTATTATTCACATGGCCGTTCAAATCGCTGTCACTGTACCGCATGGGCCGACGCTCCACCTGGACCAGCTCCTCCGGGCAGTGGAGCTTGGAGAGCGTCATAGTCTTACACAGTTCTCCCCCTCCGGTACCAGCCAGCTCCGTGACCGAAGACAGGCGCATCAGCTTATGTCCCTCTAAGCTGGCCAGCACCCAACCGGACACGGACTCACCCACCAGCTGTCCATCGGCATAAATGTCGTAATCCCGATACATCATGGCCCCCCTATCCCCCCGGTGCCAGGTGCGGACAGTCAGCTGGTCCTCGAACCGCAGGGGCCGGTCCAGCCGGTACCAGGACCGGGCCAGCATCCAGAAGGCCCCGTACCGCTCCATCAGCATCTCCCGGTGGAAGCCACCTGCCTCCGCCGCCAAGGTAGCGGCGTCCTGGAGGTGGTTGAGCAGGGCCGAGGCCTTGCACATTCCATGTCCGTCGATATCCAGACCGTTCAATCGAAAATGGTGTTCATAAAATAGGCTCATCTTTTTTCCTTTCCCCGGATCAGAATGGTATCTTTGCAGCAGATGTCATCGATGTCATCTGCGGTAGCGGCCGGCACCCGCATCTGGGCCCCGCAGTCGGCGCAGATGAGGTCTACGGAGCTGTAATTGACCTGAAAGGTCCAGTTTTTACTGCCGCAGGCACAGGAGATGCCCCCGCGGGCCGCGATGTCCCGGATCTCAGACAGCACCTCCTCCATGACGATCTCATCCAGGAACGCACCCTGGCTCACCTCGTCCTCGCCCAGCTTGTCCACCGCCTGTTCCAAACGGGCGGTGGCCGCGTAGACCGGCCCCTCCTCCCCCACATAGCAGCAATCCAGGCCAGAGGCGGCACAGGAGAAGGCCAGGGCCTTCTCCCGCAGGAAGGCGTGGGACGAGCAGGACACAGCGTGCTCTCGACCGCAGAACAGGCAGGGCACCGTGAGTTGGACCCGGCTGGGCAGAAACTCCACCGTCATCTCCGACTTGCCGCAGGGGCACTTGATGTGGGCCTTGGAGGCAGCCAGAGAGAACAGGTCCCGCTCCACGATGACCGACTGGCGGCAGCGGGGACAGATATAGGCTAAATATCGCTTGGTATCCTCTACCATAATTATAATTACTCCTTACTGCTCCGGGGCTGTAGGCTGATTCCATCCCGGCTTATCATTTTCAAGCACTGGTAAAATTTCACCAGATACCAGACCACGCCTATCACGGAAACGATTATAGTGATTATGGAAACGAGAAGAGAATCCAACAAATATGTCAGCACGGTACCGCAGGCGCTGACCACTTCCATAAGCAGCCAAGCGTAAAACAGCCCCCTGCTCTTCAAGTTTTGTCCTGTATTTGTCTCAAGCTCCACCATTCCTTTGACGATTACATAGGTAACCACCGCCTGAAGCACTGTGCGTACCAGGGTGAATGACAACTCCAGTTCCCCCAAATAGCTGGTATACTCAGTGAATCCGGTGAACACATATTGCCCCCCTGAAAAGACGCAGGCCACAAGTGCCGTCCAGTAGTACCGGGCAAAGGTCTGGATTCCGCGACAGCGAATCATCCCCAGCCACACCAGGAAAAAGCCGACAAAATCCGGTGTAAACACGATGCCATTGATACGAAAGTCAAAAAACACAAACAACAGCAGGCCCCAGAATATCATCCACATAAACGGCACCTTCTCTCTTTCTGCTTCAACGCTCCGCCATAACAGCCACTTCTACTCTGCCGCCCCAGCCACAGGCTCGTCCAGCACCCAGGGCAGCCAGATCTGGCACTCCAGGTCAAAATTTTGTTTTGGAAAATCCGGAGCGCCATAGGGATAGTCCTCATGCCCCAGCACCAGGCCGCCCCAGGGCCGCTCTATCAGCGGCCCCCACCCCGGGCCATTTTCTCCCGGCGGCACAGCCAGGACCGCCCCGCCAATCCGCCAGCTGAACTGGTAGAGCAGTCCCTTTTCTTTCCAGTTCTTATCGTGGTAGAGCTCGCACACATAGGTTGCCCTGGCAGGCGGGACAGACAGCCTGTCCAGAATTTCCAGAATCTCGCCCGGCAGCCTTCTCTCCCGTGCCAGGGTCAGGAAATTCCGGCAGCGGCCGCAGGCGCAGCCCCAATCCTCCGCCTCGGCATACCAAGCGGAGGTGGCTGTTTTGTCCACCTCCACCTCATAGCCATGCCAGGAAAAACGGGTCATTTCTTAAACTCCTTCTTGGTGGACCGCCTCTCCTCATCCACCTCGTAGGCCTTGATGATCTTCTGGACCAGAGCATGGCGGACCACGTCGGCCTCTCCCAGCCGCATGATGGCGATATCATCCACGCCCTTCAGCACCCGCATGGCCTCCCGCAGGCCGGACACCACATCCTTCGGCAGGTCGATCTGGGTGATGTCGCCGGTGATGACGATTTTCGATCCGAAGCCCAGGCGGGTCAAAAACATTTTCATCTGTTCCCGGCTGGTGTTCTGGGCCTCGTCCAGGATGATGAAGGAGTCGTCCAGCGTGCGGCCCCGCATATAGGCCAGGGGGGCCACCTCGATGTTGCCCCGCTCCAGATACTTCTGATAGGTGTCGGGCCCCAGCATCTCAAAGAGAGCGTCATACAAGGGCCGGAGGTAGGGGTCTACCTTGGATTGCAGATCGCCGGGGAGGAAGCCCAGCCGCTCCCCCGCCTCCACCGCCGGGCGGGTAAGGATGATGCGGTTGACCTCCTTGGCCCGGAAGGCCGCCACCGCGGCGGCCACCGCCAGATAGGTCTTACCGGTGCCCGCGGGACCAATACCAAGAGTTACCACATTGTCCCGGATAGCCTCCACATACTTTTTCTGCCCCAGGGTCTTGGCCTTGATAGGCTTGCCCTTGGCAGTGACGCACAGCACATCGCTGGCCAACTGGTGAATCTGGGCCTCACTGCCCTCCCGGACCAGTTGGATCACATAGCGCACGTTCTGCTCATTGATGGCTTCCCCTCTAGCGGCCAGGGTCATCAGGCTTTCCACCGTTCGGACGGCGCGCATGACACCCTCCGGGTCCTCACCGGATATCTTCAGCGCCGAGTCACGGCTGACTACGGTCACCCCCAGCTCCCGTTCGATGAGGCGGATATTCTCGTCAAAGGAGCCAAACACGCTGATGGTCTCCTCCATTCGCTCCAGGCTGATGCTCTGTTCTGTCATTCCTACTTATCTCCTGTTTATGAGGAGGCCTGCTCCTCTGATTCGCCGTGCTCCTCTGGCGGGGCGGAACCTGGGACCTCTTTCCCGATCTCCTCCTGGCACTCAGCCTGGGCGGTCACCTTCAGCTGCCCATCCTCCACCTTGGCGGAAAATCGGATAGAATCTATCTGTCCGTCCTCCCCAATCAACCGCTCCAGACGGTCTTTCAGCTGTTCCTCCAGCAATCGCTGGGCCGCTTCCCGGTCTAGCTCCCTGCTCTCCAGCTCGTAGGCGCGATAACTCTCCTGGATCAATGAGATAGGAAGAGCCCGCTCCCCCGGCAGGGTGAGTTGGCGCACTGTGGTTATTTTATCATAGAATGGCCAGGAAATGCTACTGTTTCCAAAAATTTCGATGCGGCGGTCTAAAAATTTCAGGGACCAGACCTTCCGATCCTCCCCCGTATATACTTTGGTGTTCGCCTCCAGGGGGATCTGTGCCGTCAGCGTCCGCCAAGTCCGGGCCCACACCCGTCCCCTGGCATGGGTCTGATAGTAGCGGGTGGGCAGGTCGCTGTACTTGGGAGGCTCCATGGTCACAGTGCCGGAGATAAGCACCTCTCCGGCCAACACGGTATCCCCCTCCTGAACTGCCGCATCCCCTTGCTCCGGCTCGATGTGGGTGACAATGCCATCTGCTTCGGCTACGATGTCAAAATATCCTTTCTCGTCTATCCGCTCCGGGGAGGCGACCGCCTCCCGCACGATGACCTCCAAGCGGGTACCGTGGAGGTTGATCCCCACCCAGGACAGCTCCTCCATTTCCCGCAGGGTCTCCTGAGCCAGCTGCTGCCGGTCCAGGCCGGGGCCATAGACGCCGGGCCGGACGCCCAGCTGTCTCAGCTGGCTTAGGATAACGGCGGTAGGTACTCTCTCGTTTCCCTTGACCTCCACCGTCAATATGAATTGGGACAGGAAGGCTACGGCGCACAGGGACAGGGCGAGGCCCGTTAGGAAGGCATACCGGGTCCGGAAGCGGATGAGAAAGTCCGGCAGCCCCCGGCTGCCCTCCTGACTGACGTCGCAGCCTACTCTCTGGGCAAGCTCCCGGAGCTGTCTCAAGTGTCGGCGGCGGACTGTGAGGCGCAGAGTATGCTCATCCAGCCATTCTACGCCCCAGAATTCCACTCCGTTCTGGGCACAGAGGTTTATCAACCGTTCGGGGAACAGGCCGGTAACCCTCAGGTCGGCCATTCCCCGCAGAAAATTCATCAGCCGCTTCATCCCGATCCCCTCCTAGTCCAGCTCTATCTGGCGTATCTTCCCGGTGATGAGCAGTTCCAGCCCAGTCATGGCCCGCAGCTCCAGCCCCTCGCCCGCTATTTTTACAATAAACACGCCGCCGCTGACGTGGATCTCCTCCTTACCATAGGCCAGGATACCCCTGTGATTCTCCATTCTCAGTTCCCCGTCCCCCACCAACTCCAGTCGGGGCAGTCCTGCCAGGGCGTCAGCGGGCAGGTCCAGGGCCTCCGCTGTCCGCTCCAGCAGACCGGGTCGCCGTGGCTTTCTATCCATAAAAAATCACCTCTCCCCTATTTGTATGAGGGAAAGAGGTGAAACTTGTGGGAAACCTTTTCTTTATCCCAACGGCTTTGTGACGCTGGGCCATCCCCCCTCCTCCAGCTCCATGGACACCGTACCCCAGCAGAAATATTGAATGGTCCAGGAGGCTATGGACCCAGGTGGCCGTCTCTCCACCTGGACCCAGACGGGAACCAGCGGGAGTCTGTCAGAATATAGTCCCCGGCTGTACCTCATCACCGCCGCCTGAAGGTCGGGTGGCAGGGGCTCAACTCCCTTATGGTACCGCAGGAGGGGGTGACCGCACAGAAGGGCAAGCATTAAAATGACCGCACCACCGGCGGCGGCCCAGCGTTTCCTCCATTTCACTCTTCTGACCAAAGGAATCAGACTGGCGGCCAGGGCCAGGAGGGCAGCCAGCAGGGCAGCAGCTCCCGCTTGAACCGTCCACGCCGCCAGGGTAACTATCAATTCCATAGATCAACCCACCTTTTAGGCTGTTCCGTCATCCTCCAGCCGGGGCGGATCTCCGCCCACTGTGCTGTATATCTCTCGACTTCCCCGGAAAATCGGCCCGCGGTATTCGTAGTAGTCGTACATGGGGTCCAGAAAAGAGCGGTCAACCTCTACCAGCAAGCAGCCCTCATGGGCTAGTATTCTCTCCCCTCCGCCATAAGTGACAAAGATCCCCCACAGGCCCCAGAACAGGCCGACACTGGACAGGACCATAGCACACAGCACCAGGACCGCCTGAGGAACACGTTTCTTCCAACCCCTGACGGTCACATACCAAATACAGGCCAGAAAGCTTACTATTGCCGTTAGACAGAGGATCAGAGCAGGACGGTTTCTCCAGGCCAACCCCAACAGCTTATTTCCGCCCCACAGGAGAAGGAAGCTCCCCAGAGCAATTCCCGACAGCACCCAATAGCGCCGGTCCTTGCGGCGGATACTGTTCACACCATAGACTGCCGCTGCCAGCAGAGCTATTGGAAAGGCTATATAGGCAGTGCCTATCATAAGCAGCTCGTCCATCTCTTCGCCTCTATCAGACTTTTACGGCAGAAAAGGCCAGACAAAGTGAATATAGAGGGGGATCCCCACAACGGTCACCAGACAGAAAGTCAACAACAGTCCAAGCAGCACACGGCCGATATTCTCTTTCATCTCTTCTCCATCCTTTCCCTATTCATTCACTTCATAGTATTCTCCGTGGTACAGGTCATGGTCCCCCAGTCCTTCAGGGTAAGGAAAAGCCGCTCCCCCTGAAACTCCAAATAGCTGCGGGCCAACTCCCGCTGCCAGCAGTCAAAGAGAACAACAACGCATTCCCCCGTCCCAGCCAGCTCCAGGCCGTAACTCTCTCCACACTCTAGCAGCCCGCTCCCATCCTCACTGGAAACCGACTGTGTCTGGCTGCTTTCTGTCACAGAGATCCCATCGATCACTGCGGAGCTTTCATTTACCACTACAAGGTCGGCCTTCTCTCCGCCGCAGCCGGACAGCCAGAAGCCGACCAGGGAGCAGCTGGAGAGAGTCCCCACAAGGGACAGAGTCAGGAGCGCGGTCATTATCTGTTTTCTCATTTCTTTTCTCCTCTGTTCAGTCCTCTGTCCTCAGGGTCAACACCACCACCTCCGGCCTGTTTAAGAACCTGAATGGAAAGGTGCTGTTGCCCAGTCCCCGGGACACCACCAAAGTGGTGTCCTCCACTTCATAGAGCCCTTTGGTCAGTTTGGGCAGGAATCCCTGCCCCGGCGCATAGAGGCCGCCCACAAAAGGCAGCCGTATCTGGCCGCCGTGGGCGTGGCCGGAAAATACAAGGTCCGCTCCGGCCCTGGCGTAGTCGGAAATAAATTGGGGCTCGTGGGCCAGCAGGATGGATAATCCATCCGGAACATCCTCCATCAGCCAATCTACCGTTCCATCCCGCAGGCTTTCGTCTGACAGCCCAGCCAGCACCAGGCAGCTCTCCCCCACCGGAAGAACGGCGCATCGGTCCTCCAGCACCACGACTCCGGCCTCGGTCATCCCCTCCAGCAGCTCCGTCCGCTCTCTGTCTGCAATCGACCACTCGTGGTTACCGGTGATATAGTAGGTAGGCGCCAGCTCTGACGTCCCCTTTGCCAGCTCCAGAGCTGGGATCAGGTCCGTTCGGTTCCGATCCACCAGATCTCCTGTCATCAGGACCAGGTCCGGCTCCAGCTCCTCCACTAACTTCAGCAGCCGGCGCTGGCCATCCCCAAAGCGGTGGTTGTGCAGATCGGAGAGCTGGACGATGGTATATCCGTCCAACTCCCGCGGGACCTTCGTGGACATAAACTCGTACCGGCTCACCGTCAGGCCGTTGTTCTGCCACCAGAAAAAGGCCGCCAAAAGCGCCAAAGCAGCCCCAATCGCAACCATCTGTTTCCAGCGCCCTTCCCTTGTCTTCAACGCTTTTTCCTCCAAAATCCTAGAAGTCTGTTTCCAGTACATACAGCCTTCCCTGTTCCGTATCCATCAGAGCAAAGGTGCAGTTTTGCAGCACCGGGTTAAACTCACACTTTTTTCCATATTGCTCCTGAAACCTGTCCCGGTAAAACCAGAAGCCCCGTGGCTCCTCCGGCAGAGGGGGTATCTGTTCGCCGTTTTGCCGCCATGCCGCCCGAAACTGCTCCCACAGCTCCGGCTCTATGGGGCTCTCCCTCCAGCGCTGGGAGATATCGTCAATCAGCCCCTCCGCCTTATCGGGATCTGAACACTCCACCACAACTGTGAGCACCCCGTCGCCGTGGAATCCTCCGTGGCTGTCTTCATAGGTAATTGCCGCTCCTGCAGGCAGGTCGATCCCCAGTTGTTTTTCCAGATGTCTCTCCATTCCGGAGCCGCCCAGCCCCAGCTCCCCCAGAAGAACGCCGCACAGCAGCACCGCCAGCGATAAAATGATTAAAAGCCGTTTCATATTGCCTCCAAATTTTCCTTCCATCCGGTCTTGAAGCCCTCCTTTCCCCATAGGTCCAGCCGTGCTTTTTCAGGCCTCAGTCCCCATAGGTCCTGCTCTCCGTTACGGCCCCGTCCTCCAGATAGACAAACAGGTAGCCCCATCCCAACCCGTAGCTCCCGATGGGATAGGCCAAAAGCTCTCGCACTTCTCGACCGTCGGGTGTCAACCTCTCCTCCTGCTGGTCCCCATCGGTGTCCGGTCCCAGCAGGGACACCACCTCTTTCCTGGGACATCCCCTTCAAGCCGCCGTACTAAGTCAGCAGGTCGTCTACAATGTGGTGGCGCTCACCGGGCTGGGCTGCCCATCGCTCTGGAGTAAATTGACTCCGCTGCCACCACCAACCCAGAAATATCAGGGCCAGCGCCAGAAATAGCGCCAGCTTTTTGTGCCTTTTTATCCAGCTCATGGCTCCCCCTCCCCGTCAGGGACAAACTCCAGAATGTCCCCCGGCTGGCAGTCCAGGGCGGCACAGATGGCCTCCAGCGTAGAAAAACGGATGGCCCTCGCCTTGTTGTTCTTTAAAATGGACAGGTTCGCCATCGTGATATCCACCCGCTGGGCCAGCTCCCCCAGGGACATCTTTCTTCTGGCCATCATCACATCTAAATTGACTACAATCTTCACAGACCCGCCCCCTCAAATTGTCAGGTCCTGGTCCTCCTTCAGCTCCGCCGCCTGGCGAAACAGGGCGGACATAACCAGGAACAGCAGCCCGCCCATCAGGAAGATGGGGATGAACAGGGTGTTATAGGTATAAATAGGAGCCGTGTTTTTCAACCATATCAGCTCCCCGATCAGCCGCACCGCCGCCATCCCGGTGATAATCCAGCAGCAGACCGCCGCCCGCCTCATACTGCGGGCGTTGGCCATCTGGAACGGCATTCCCTCCAGAACGGTATTGAGTATCCCTTTGGCTTGCTTGAGAATCACAAAGCAGCACACACCGCAAATCAGCAAAAAAAGGGTGTACAGGGCGCAGACCGTATCCTGCCAGACCTCTCCCCAGCCGGCCAGAGCCACAAAAATTATGGGAATCACTATGTCGTCCTCGCCATACGGCTGAATCCGAAGCAGATGGAGCACCCGCTCTTCCAGAAACAGATGCAGCTCGTCCGCTGAAGTCACCAGCCAAGGTACGAACAACAGCGCAATTACATTCAGCACCATCATGCCAACGACCAGCATTTTCAGAACGCCTGCCAGCTTCTGTACCCCTGTCTTTTCCATGGAAGATTCCCCCTTTGCTACCCTAGCCTAGCACGCCAAAAACCGATTGTCAATATATTTTTATTGTTTTTCGATAAATTTTAAAGTTTAAATGTCCGGCACAGTACCGTGCCGGACCCTCATCCCGCGGTTTCAAGTGCACCGCTGTATTTTTTCAGTTCCTGCCGCCGCCGCCGCCAGTCCGGCATGAGTGTATCCATCCGGGCATAAAAGCCGGGGCCGTGGTCGTGGTGAAGAAAGTGGACCAGCTCATGAAGCGCCACATAGTCCCGCAGCCCTTCTGGGCACCGGGCCAGAGCCACATTCAGGGTGATATACCCCTGGCTCCAGTGGCAGTTGCCCCACTGGCTTCTCATCTTCCGCAGCTTCAACAGAGGGCGTGCCACTCCAAGTCCCTCTACCAGAGGATAAACCCGGCCAACAGCATCTTCCAGCAAACGGAGGCACTCTTCTCTATCAGGGCCAGGGAGCAAAGGAACAGTTCGATCCGCCATACGAGCTCGCACATCCATAATCCAGCCGCCCTTTTGAGCAATCAGGTGGTCAGCCTGCTCCAGAGGACAGTGTGTGGGGATGGATAAAACTACCGTGCCATCTCGCCGAATGTGAAGATTCAAGTTTTTTACCCGCTTCTTCACCAGAAGGTATGTAATTGGACCCAAAGGCGTGTCCACCACCCGGTATCGCTCCATTGAGTTCCCTCCCTTTTCACTTGCACTGGCATAGAATCAGAATAGGCCCAGCACCTGTGGTGAAGGGCCTATTTTTATTCTATCAGGGCCTGGAAGAAAAAGCAAGGCGGCCAGCTCATACGCTGTTCTGCCCGTTTCTTTACTCGGTAATACCCAGTTGAGCTCTGGCGTTGACCAGCCAAGCCGGTTCTTTCTCACCACTGCCAGTCATGCTGTCATACACCTCAGCAGCACGCATGCCATCGGCGGCCTCCCACCGTTCCATCCAGCCGCAACGCTCAGGCTCACCTCCCACTACGACGACAGTACGGTTTCCCTCGTCGTCCTCTGAGCTATAAATATATGGAGTGCTCTCGTTGATCCGGTCTGTAATGTCTATATGCTGGCCATCAGCTACAAACCACAGCCTGCCAGCCTCCCAAGACACCACAAGAGGAGTACCCGCCTCGTCATACCCTGTGGATAGCGAGATGCTTATATGGTTTTCTCCAATACTTAGCTGGTCGCCTGACATCAGGGTATAGATCTGCTCTCCGTAGGCCCAGCCCACCAGCGCCAAACAGGCCGCAAGTGCCGCGGCAACCAACCCGGTCCGCCGCGCTGTATGGCGTTTTCCCTGTACAGCAGTTATCACTCTTTTCTTAATCAGATCCACATCCACTTCATGTTCCTCCTCCGGTATAAACTCCGTATCCGTGTATTGCTCCATAAGCTCAGAAATCTCAATTTTCCATTGGTTCATAACCAACCTCCTGTAAAAATCTCTTCAACCTCTCTCTGCCCCGACGCAGCCTCGTCTTGGCGGTAGACAAGTTGAGTTCCATCTCTTCCGCCGCTCTTGCCACCGTCTGGCCATAGTAGTAGTGACGCACAAATAGTTCCCGGTCCTGCTGGTCCAAGCTGCCAAGAGCCAGGGATAGTGTTGACCGCAGCTCCCTGTACTCCGCTTCACTCTGGGGGAGGTCCGACTGCAGTAGTAGGATATCCTCCTCTAGGGGCAGGTCCTCTCGATGACCTCGCCGGCGGTTGAACGCCCGGTTTCGTGCTACTGTGGACAGCCACCCCTTCACCTGCCCTGGCCGGAGCTTTTTCCGGTTGTCCCAGGCGGCCAGAAACACGTCGCCCGCCAGTTCCTCCCATTCCTCTGGGCGGCCGGGTAGAATACGGGCCGCCACCCCACAGACATAGGGAGCATAGCAGTCTATCAGGGCCTCCAGCGCGGCTGGGTCTCCCCGGTTCAGTCTGAGCACGATCTCTTCCTCCAGAATATTTCCCCCCTCCTTTCTGTTGAAACGCGCTTCAACTATCATAACACCGCAGGGTCTGGTTTGGTTTCATCTCCACCCCTCGATTTGAAACATTTTTTTCAGGACAGGCATCCTTCTCCCCTTTCAGCCATATGCTTTGTTCCGGGAGGTGATAGTTTTGGGTCGGATTTTGGGCAAGCAAAGGTACAGGGACATTCTGCTCGGTCTGGGGCTGCTCCTTTCCGCCGCCGCCCTTGTGGTATGGCCACAGCAGTCCATGGGGGCCATGAAGGATGGACTGAAGCTGTGCGCCAATGTCATCGTCCCCTCCTTGTTTCCATTCTTCGTTTTGTCCTCCTTAGTAGTAGAACTTGGAATGTCCCGCTATCTTGGCAGGCTTCTGGAGCCGGTCATGGCACCTCTGTTTCGGGTCAATGGCAGTTGCGCTACCGCCCTAGCCCTGGGGTTTGTGGGCGGCTACCCTGTGGGGGCCAGAACAGCCATCAGCCTGTATGAGAATGGCCAGTGCTCCAAAACGGAGGCGGAACGGATGCTGGCCTTCTGCAACAACTGCGGTCCGGCCTTTATTCTGGGAGTGGTGGGCACTGGAATCTTTGGCAGCGGCCGAGCGGGACTCATGCTCTATTTCGCGCATCTGGCCGCCTCCCTTCTCATTGGGTTACTCTTCCGGTTCTACCGGCCGGAGGAAGGTCCCCGCCGTTGGAGGCAGGCTGGGCCACAATTTCAGGCCACCAGTTTTCCCGCCGCCTTTACCCGTTCTGTCACCGGGGCACTTCAGTCCACCCTCAACATCTGCGCTTTCATCCTTTTCTTTACGGTTGCCATTCGTATCTTCACCTTTTCCGGTCTTATGTCTACCTCATCCGCTCTTCTGTCCACCCTTCTCTCCCCCTTTGGCCTGTCCCAACAGTGGGCCCAGAAGCTGCTCACTGGACTGCTGGAGATGTCCTCCGGTGTGTCCTCCCTCACGGAGGGGGCCCTGACCGGCCGGCTATCCATGGCCGCCTTCATGCTGGGCTGGGCAGGAGTGTCTGTCCACTGCCAGGTCATGGCCTTTCTGGGGGACAGCGGCCTGTCCCTGCGCACCTATGTGGCCGGGAAGTTGCTCCACGGCGCTCTGTCCGCCGCCCTCATAGGCGGGCTGCTCTGGTTCTTTCCCCAGGAAATATCCGTCGCCTCCTACCTGGTGGAACAGACCGAGGCCATTGCTACCCTGGACTTCCACCGTGCTCTCACCATTTCGGCCGCCTGGGCCTGGGGGATGTGGCTGGTCTTTTTTGCCCTGGCTCTGTATGTGCTAAAAAAAAGCAGTGGAAAAAGGGGAAGATCTGTATTATAATATGGGCAAGATGAAAAAAGGAGCGGCCCGCCATGAATTTGTTTCAAAAGAAAATCGAGCCCAGATGCGCCTACTGCGCCCACGGCCGCACGCTGAACGAGGACCAGGTGGCCTGTCCCAAGCGGGGAATTATGTCCCCCAGCTCACACTGCCGTTCATTTCAGTATGACCCCCTTCGTCGGGTTCCTCCCCGCCCCACCAAACTGGCCACCTCGGTACTCACGGATGAGGATTTTAAGTTGTAAGCGCCCTTTCTCTCCCGTCTGTTCCAAACAAGAAAAGGACCCGG
>NZ_JAOQKF010000015.1:43328-83282 GCF_025567565.1 Muriventricola aceti
GTCCGCCGCCACACAGCCCTTTCTGGTTTTTTCCAGACCGGGAGTATCCCCATAGCTCATCTGGTTGGCCTGGGTACCCAGGGCCATAATGACCGCGTCCACTTCCATCTTGAACTCGCTGCCCTCGATGACCACAGGGCGGCGGCGGCCGGAGGCGTCAGGCTCGCCCAGCTCCATCTTGACACAAGTGATGGACTGGACATGGCCCTTCTCATCTCCCTCAATGGACACAGGGTTGGTGAGCAGGTCAAATACGATGCCCTCCTCCTTAGCGTGGTGGACCTCTTCGGCACGGGCTGGGAGCTCCGCCTCAGAGCGGCGGTATACGATATGGACATCGGCTCCCAGGCGCTTGGCGCACCGGGCGGCGTCCATGGCCACGTTGCCGCCGCCCACCACAGCCACCTTCTTGCTGTGGAGGATGGGTGTCTCGGCATCGGGCTTATATGCCTTCATCAGGTTGATACGGGTCAGGTACTCATTGGCGGAGTACACACCCACCAGGGACTCTCCAGGAATCTTCATAAACATAGGCAATCCGGCGCCGGAGCCGATAAAAACAGCCTCATAGCCCATGTCGAACAGTTCCGTAATGGTCAATACCTTGCCAATCACCATATTTAGCTCGATGTCTACCCCCATCTTCTGGAGGTTCTCCACCTCACGCTTCACGATGGCCTTGGGCAGACGGAACTCGGGGATGCCGTAGCTGAGAACACCTCCAGGGGTGTGGAAGGCCTCGAACACGGACACGTCATAGCCCATGCGGGCCAGCTCACCAGCACAGGTCAGGCCGGCAGGGCCGGAACCAATGACCGCCACCTTGTGTCCATTCTTGGGTGCGGTGGCCACATTGGCGATGCCATTGGCGGCAGCCCAGTCGGCCACAAACCGCTCGATGCGGCCGATAGACACGGGCTCACCCTTGATGCCGCGGATACACTTGCCTTCGCACTGGGTCTCCTGAGGGCACACCCGGCCGGAGATGGCAGGCAGGGCATTGGCGTCGGACAGAAGCTGATAGGCGGCTGCCAGGTCTCCCTCGGCCACCTTAGCGATAAAGTCAGGAATGGGAATGCCCACCGGGCAGCCACTGACACAGGGCTTATTCTTACAGTTCAGGCACCGCTGTGCCTCGTTCTGAGCCTGCTCCATGGTGTAGCCCAGAGCCACCTCCTGGAAATTGGCGTTGCGGACATTGGGTTCCTGCTCCGGCATCGGAGTCTTGTTCATCTGCATATTAGCCATTCATGGCACCTCCTCCCAGGCGGCAGAGATGCTTCTCCTTCGCCTTGGCCTCATGTTCCTTATAAGTGGCGTTGCGGGCGATAACCTCATCAAAATCAACCTTATGGCCATCAAAGTCGGGGCCATCCACACAGGCGAATTTCACTTCGCCGCCCACAGTGAGCCGGCAGCCGCCGCACATCCCGGTACCATCGATCATGATGGGGTTCATGCTGACGGTAGTAGGGATGCCGTACTTTTCTGTCAGCTTGCAGGCAAATTTCATCATCATCAGGGGGCCAATGGCGAATACATGGTCAAATTTGACCCCGCTGTTGATGAGCTCCTCCAGCTTTCCGGTGACGAAACCGTGGTAGCCGTAGGTGCCGTCGTCGGTGCAGATGTGCAGGTCAGTACAGGCCTGGCTCATCTCCTCCTCTAGAATGACGATATCCTTAGTCTTAAAGCCGCCGATCAGGTCCACCTGGTTCCCGGCCTCATGGAGCGCTCGGGCCACAGGCAGTGCGATGGCACAGCCCAGTCCGCCGCCCAGAACGGCTACACGGCCCAGGTCCTCTACCTCAGTAGGCTGTCCCAGAGGGCCCACAAAGTCGTGGAGGCAGTCGCCCTCGTTCAGCTCGTCCAAAGCCAAAGTCGTGCCGCCGATCTTCTGGTAAATAACGGTGATGAGCCCATCCACCGCACTGGAGATGGTCAGAGGAATACGCTCCCCCTCCTCATCCACGCGCAGGATAATGAACTGACCAGCCTTTGCTTTTGCGGCTACCAGCGGCGCGTACACCGAGATCTGGCCGATCTCTGGTGTCAGCGTCTTTTTCTTTGCGATCTCATACTTCTTCACTGCGGATCCTCCTTGTTGAATTGTTTACCGGGATCCCCCCGGCGCCCAAACTCCTTATTTTACGCGGCCCCTGCCGCGGGGATCACATCATTCTTCTCCAACGGTGCCCACGCCCACCATAGCGTCGGTTTCTCTGGCGCCGCGCTGCCCAGCGGACCAAAACGACCACCAGGGCAGCGACCAGGATCAGCACCAGCAGCGCCACCAGTGTGATCCAGTTAGGACGTTTCAGCAGCTCGACCGGATTCCAGCTTTGGCTGACATCCTTCCGCCCATCCGGGCCTGAATAGCGTTCAGGCAATCCATCCTCTGCGAAGGACTGTAGATAGGCCGCCAGAGCGTACCACTCCTTTACCTCATTCCCATACTGGTCGTAAATGATACGCTGGGTGAAGTCGGTGACAGGCTGGCCGTTCTCGTCCTTGGGCTCAATCGATAGCAACCCAAAAGATCGTTCCTGGATGGTACCCAGCATCTGGGCCGAGTACATCCCGGTGACTACCCGGTAGAGTTGGTCGTCGTCTATCTCTGTGTGTTCACGCTCCTGCCGTGTCACGGAGAAGCCCACGTCTTCCGCTGAAGTCCCGCCTCCCAGGACCGGTGCTTTCTCAGTCCGGCTTTTATCCTGGTATATGCGCGCCTCAGTCACCCGGTTGAAGAACATCCGGTGGGTGTTGAAGGAATATTCCATTCCAGCCATATAGAGCTGGGCAACCGGCATGATGGGGGTGACGGAAGCGTCCACCTCCGCGACCGCTTTCAGCTCTTTCCCGGTAAGATAACAGGACACCAGGGGATAACCTGAGGTCCCGTCCGCTCCCACGCCCATGGACAGCACATCAAAAGCCATAGAGGTGGTGACCTCTCCGGCGTACAGTGGGGCACGGAGGACTCCGTCGGCCGTAACAGTCACTACAGGCCCATCCGGTACGTCGGCCTCTAAATTCTCCACCGCCCACAGGAAGGAATCCGCTACCAACTCACCTAAGGCGTTTCCAGTTTGTATGCCGGGCTCTGGGGCCGTGAGGTCAAAGTCTAGAGTGGTAAGCACCTGGTCATAAGACAAACCATACCGGGACAGATAGCCGCCCTCCACCAGCCCCTTCCACTCCTCCACTAGAGCCGATATCTCCCCGTCCTCTGGCATCGTCTCGTCGATGGGGATCAGCCGGTAATCGGCCAGCTCCTTTCCTTCCGCTGACCAATTCAGAGTGATGGAGCCCAAATTCTCACAATAAGGACCGGAGGATACGATATAGGTGTCCCCAACCACCAGCGGCTCTTTCAAAGTGGTATGGGTATGGCCAGAGATGATAAGGTCAATACCCTCCACCTCTTCGGCCAGCCGCTCATCCTCAGACAGCTTCTTTTTTTCGTTGGTCCCACTGTGGGACAGGCAAATAATGAACTCCGCCCCCTGGCTCTTCAGGGCATCCACGCACCGCCGGGCATTTTCCTCCACATCGCCCAGAACAAAGCCAGAGGCGGGGGCACATGCGGCGGAATTTTCTCCCATCAATCCGAAAATGCCATAGGTCACGCCACCCCGCTCCAGCAGCATATAATCCTGAACTCCGTATGCCGCCATGGCGCGCTGGATATTGAGCTGATCCGGATTTTCAGGAGACGGCTTGTAATTTGACATGAGCAGCGCCGGCGAGGGTCCCCCACTGAGGACCACCGCGTTAAGCATCTGAGCAAAGCCCGTCCCCTCGTGGTCAAACTCGTGGTTGCCGGCGGTAGCGGCATCATAACCCAGGGCACCCATGGTCCGTAATTCCGCTCCCTGAGTGGTGTACATCGTCTGGATCAGGGACCCGATGGAGAAATCCCCTCCGTCCAGTACCAGAGCATTAGGATAGTTCTCCCGCTCCCGGTCCAGGGCAGTCTTCAGCCGGGCATAGCCCCCCGATTCCCCTCCCGTTCCATCCGCCTGGGGCAGAAAATGGGAGTGGAGATCGTGGGTAAACAGAACTGTGGTAGTATTGACCTGGGACGCATCCTCCGCCCCCGCCTGGACCGGCGCCAGCGGAAGGATGAGCAGCAGGATCAGCACCAAAGTCGAGAAACGGCGGAAAAAGCCCAAGCCGGCACCTCCAACTGATACAGATATTTTGCCATATCTAGCTGATTTTTGGATTCTCATATCTTGCTATTTTCTTGTCGAATAATCACATTTTTTGCAATTTTTAACGAAAAATGCGCAAGATTTCCGTCAAAATTTGATATTTATTTAACAAATCAGGTCATGGCACACCGGCCGGTAAAACAGGGCTCTGACCCCCTCCGGACTCTGGGTTTGGCCCAGCACCCACATAAGCTTGGCGGTGGCCCCCTCTAACGTCATGTTATATGCCTCCAGCAGTTGGAACTTCTCCTTGACCTGCTGGCCCACCTGATAGACCGCCATATCGCTGCCCTCATAGGGCACCTGGGTCATCATCACGATGGTCCTCCCAGCGTCGAGCCACTCTCCAATAGCCTGGGCCAGTGGGCCGCTCTCCCCGCCCGGCAGTCCGCCCACCCCAAAGGACTGGAGGATGACCGCCTGGTAGCTGTCCCTCAGCCGCCGCAGCCCCTCCGCTCCCATGCCGGGAATCAAGGTAAGCAGCAATACCCGCTCCTCCAGCTTGTCATAGAAGGTGGGCTTCGCCCCATCCATATACTGTTTTGGCGCCAGGTAGCGGATCAGCTTGCCATCTCGGATAACGCCAATCTCCGGATAATCCACGCTGGAAAAGGCGTTATAGCTCTTGGTCCGCTCCTTCCGGGCCCGAGTGCCTAGGATGACTTTTCCATCAAAGACCAGACTGACATCGTGGGAATCATCATCCGCCGCATAGAGGAAACTGTTATACAGGTTCATCCGGGCATCAGTGTCGTGCAGACAAATGGATTTTTGGGAGCCTGTGATAACGATAGGCTTGGGGGAAGCCTGGATCAGATAGGATAGCGCGGCGGCAGTGTAGGCCATGGTATCGGTGCCATGTGTGATCACAAAACCGTCATACCGGTCGTATCGCTCCCGGATGGCGCTGGCCATCTCCAGCCAATGGGCAGGACCAACATTCGTGCTGTCCAGGTTCATGAGTTGGACAGCCTCCACCCGGCACAGGCTGCCCAGACTGGGGACATAGCTCAATATCTCCTCTGAGGTAATGGCAGGACTCAACCCCCGCCCGCTCTCCTTGGACGCGATGGTGCCGCCGGTGGCCAGCATGAGGATATGCTTCATCGGCTCTCAGCCCTCCCCATCCAGAAATATCTCCACCGGACGCCGCTGAGAAAATTTCTCCGTCAGTCGGCTGGCCAGGGCCGAACTGTTATACCCAAGCGCCCCCACGGGACACCGGGCCGCGCAGGCCATACAACTGATACATTTGGACATATCCCACAGCAGTGTCTGCTGGTCCATGGCCCCTGTTGGGCAGACCTGGGCGCAAAAACCGCAGCCCAGACAGATATCCCAATCCCGGTCCTTCTTCACTGGAACGGCGGGCCTGGGTACGGGCTCTGGATCTCCTGGAACGTCAGCCTCTGCCCAGCTCAGTTGATCCAGCTTCTCCCTAACTCCCCTGGCAAACTCCGTCAAAACAGCCATATCTTCTTCATCAGGCCGGCCCGCTCCAAGGGTAGGGGCAAAGATGTGGGGCGTGACGACAGCCGCCCCGCCTACACATCGGAACCCCTGTGCCCCCATCCACCGCTTCATCTGGGCCAGCGTATCGTCATAGTGTCGGTTCCCGTAGGCGGCTACTATGACACAGGGAGTGTTTTCTCCCCTAAGTCCATCCAGCAGTCCGGGGATAGCAGGCATCTGCCCGGCATACACCGGCAGGCCGAGCACCAGCAGCTCGTCCGGTCCATAGTGGGCGGCGCTCCGTTCCCGGCCGCCCAGGTCCAGCAGCTCTGCGGGGCCAAACAGGCCGCAAATCAGCTCCACAGCCCGCCGGGTCCCTCCGGACGGGCTGAAATACGCGCCTTTTACCTTCATGATATCCTCTATCCTCCCCAAAAACAGTCCGCTTTTTCCTTACAGGCACTGTAAATATTTCCCATACAGAGTCATGGAGAGCTCGCTGCCAATAGTATGGACCTGCTCCTCTGTGATCCAGCCCTCGTAAAGGCCCAGTTCCTCCAGACAGCCTACATAGCGCCCAGTGGTATCCTGGATATTGCGGATGGTCTGTCCCGCCTCCAAAAGGCTGTCGGCGGTACCGGCGTCCAGCCAGGTAAAGTTCTTTTCCAAAGGGATGACCTGAAGTTCCCCCCGGTGGAGATATTCCAGATTCACATCGGTAATCTCCAACTCTCCCCTAGCGGACGGCTTCAGGTGGCGAGCGATCTCCATAACCTGGTGGTCGTAGAAATAGAGCCCCGGTACAATGTAGTTGCTCTTAGGATAGCGAGGTTTTTCCTCAATGGAAATCGCCCTGCCGTCCTTGTCAAACTCCACTACACCAAACGGGCGGGGATCTTCTACCCAATAGCCGAAGACAGTGGCACCCCGGTCGTTGGCAGCCGCCCGCTTCAAAGTGGCCGCCAATGTGGGGGCATAGAAGATGTTGTCCCCCAGCACTAGGCAGACGCGGTCGTTCCCCACAAAACTCTGGCCAATCAGCAGCGCGTCGGCGATACCCCGGGCCACCGGCTGTTCCGCAAAGGAGATACGGGTTCCATACTGACTGCCATCTCCCAGCAGGGCCTCAAAGGTCTCAATCTCTCCGGGAGGCACAATAACCAAAATGTCAGAGATGCCTGCCTGCATCAAAATGGCGATTGGATAATAGATCAGAGGCTTGTCATAGACCGGCAGCAGGGGCTTGCACACCGGCTTAGTCATGGGATAAAGGCGGGTCCCCTTCCCCGCCGCTAGAACGATACCTTTCATTTCTGTGCCTCCTTGCCTGTCCGCAGGACAAAATGTCCATACAGCTTTTCTTATTTTACCACGAAAACAGCGCCTTTTTCAAGCCAGAAATCCGTTAACTGCCAGCAAGCAAAAACTGGGTGAGAAGCCTTGCTTCTCACCCAGTTCCTATTCTTTTAACCGGTCAGCCAAGGACGACCAGCAGGTCATCCGTATTGACGGCGGTTCCTACCGCAGCAGAAACAGCCTTGACCGTGCCATCCGCAGGTGCGGAAACCTCAATTTCCATCTTCATGGCCTCCAGAACCACCAGGACATCGCCTGCCTTCACAGACTGGCCCACAGAGCACTCCACCTTAAAAATGTTGCCAGGCATGGGGCTCTTGACTGCCGTCTCACCGGCGGCCACAGTGGCGGCAGGAGCCGCAGCGGGAGCAGGCGTGGGGACGGGGGCGGGAGCGGCGGCAGGAGCAGCCACAGGGGCGGCCACGGGAGCAGCAATCACAGGGGCAGCCGCCACAGGCGCGGCGGGAGCAGCCCCGTCAGCTCGCTCAACGGCCACCTGGAAGGGCTTGCCGTCGATGGTGATGGTAAAGGTTCCGGTGCAGTCGCCGCCCTGAGCGCCCATTACCAGGTGGGGGGGCTGATAGGAAGCGGCGAAGGGTTCGATGGGGCGGGCGGTATAGCCATGGCCCGCGGGAGCGGACACGCCGGTGTAGTACACATGACCCTGCCAGGCAGGCAGGGGGGGCAGTTCGGGGGCCTTGGCGGCAGCGGGAGCGGCCGCCTTCTTGGGCTCCTCCTTCTTGGGGAAGCCAGCCTCCCGGTCCTTGAAGAAGGCCATGGCCACCTGAGGGAAGGCGATGTAGGACAACACATCCTCATCACTCTTGGCGGTGGCGCCCAGCTCCGCCTTGGTCTTCTCAAAGACGGGCTCCAGGGTGTCAGCATAGCGCCCTTCCACCAGCGGGGTGTCGCCCAGGATCTTCTTCTGAATCTCAGGATCAATGGGGGCGGGCGTACGGCCGTACTCACCGCGGCAATATGCCTTGATCTCCTTGCCTACCACCTTATAGCGCTCGCCGGCCAGAACATTCTGCACAGCCTGGGAGCCTACCATCTGGCTGGTAGGGGTAACCAGGGGAGGATAACCCAGATCCTTACGGACCTTGGGCGTCTCGGCCAAAGCCTCGTCCAGCTTGTCAATGGCGTTCATCATCTTCAGCTGAGAGATGAGGTTAGACAGCATACCGCCGGGGATCTGATAGTTCAGACACTGGGTATCGGTAGCCATCGAGATGGGGTCCAGAGTGCCGTCCTTCAGGAAGTCAGCCCGGACATTTTTAAAAAAGTCAGCCATCTTGATCAGCACCTTGTCGTCCAGATCCACCTGGAAGCCCATTTCCCGCAGAGCATAGGCCATGGTCTCGGTAGCAGGCTGGGAGGTACCGCCGGACATGGGGGAGATTGCGCAGTCCAACACATCGGCGCCCGCCTCAACACACTTCATATAGGTCATGAAGGCCAAGCCGGTGGTACAGTGGGTATGGATGACAACAGGCATATCCGGTTCGGCGTCCTTGATGGCAGACACCAGATTATAAGCCTCCTGGGGTCCCATAATACCGGACATATCCTTGATACAGATGGAGGAAGCACCCATATTCTTCAGATCCTTCACCATGCCCACAAAAGTGTCCTGGGTGTGGACCGGGCTGGTGGTGTAAGAGATGGTACCGGAGGCATGGGCCCCCTGCTTGACGGCCTCGTCGATGGCGACCTCCAGATTACGCACGTCGTTCAGGGCGTCGAAAATACGGATGATGTCGATACCGTTTTTGACTGAGTACTCCACAAACTTACGAACTACGTCGTCCGGGTAATGCTTATAGCCCAGGATATTCTGACCACGCAGCAGCATCTGCAGCTTGGTGTTGGGCATCTTGGCACGGATCTTACGCAGCCGCTCCCAGGGGTCCTCCTGCAGGTAGCGCAGGCAGACGTCAAAGGTAGCGCCGCCCCAGACCTCAGCGGAGTAGAAGCCAGCCTTGTCCATAGTCTCCAGGATGGGCTCGAACTTGCTGTAAGGCAGCCGAGTGGCGATCAGGGACTGGTTGGCGTCACGCAGTACGGTCTCCGTAATATTTACTTTTCTCATGTTGATCGACCTCCGTATTGCTTTTTTTGCGCGGTACAAAATCAAAAAATCATCGCGCGGCACAATTTCAGCCGCCATCTAAAAAACGCTTACCGCTATTTTAGTATAATTTTTCCCATAAAGCAAGACCTCAATCAAGAATTATTCTGCGTTTTTCACTCCCTCTCCCTCTATCCGGGGGCGCTCTTTCCAGATGTATCGCTTCCTCTTACTTTTTAACAAAGAGCAGAAAAAGCCGCAGCATGGTCTTTTCAAACCTGCTGCGGCCTTCTGCCGCTTGTTCCCCGCGGCATGGGGATGCACTCCCCGGTCACCGATCACTGCACGAATCACCATCCTCATAGGAGTGATATCTGTCATACTCAAAGATTAAGTCATCCACGTCCACGTCGGCACGGACACGGGACCAGATATTGTTCACTTCACGCTTAGGCATCGTCATGCGGACACCTCCTTCCTTGTTTCTAAAATTAGGTATAAAAATACCACCGCCTGCGCCGCAAACGATGGAGCCAACATTCCAATATGTTGTGGATGCACGGACTGTCAGGTCCAATATCCGCGCACAGAATGTCGCCATCGCTTGCAGCTATAGGAGCCGCCCTGAGTTACATAATGATTTCGCTGATTCATTCCGCACGCCTCCTCTCTCATTCGTATCGCCGCCAGCATGAAAATGCCCGCAGACTGACAACCAACTTTGAATATTTCCAAAGCTTCGGCCGTTTCCGCGGGATGGCTAACGTATAGAATTGACTTTATACCGCACCAAAATAAAATCCAATTTCTTCGTTTTTGCCAGAACCACCAGGCTCTCCCCGCGGCAGCATCTTCCGCTGGTAATATTATTGTAAACCTAGGCAGCCCGTTTGTCAATCCTTTTTTGCAGGATTTTTCTGGTCAATCTGCAAGAGGGAGGGACCGTGCCTAGTCCCTCCCTCCGCTTCCTTATACGGTGGGCTGTTGGTTTGAATACTTGGTGTAAGCTTGGCTAATCTTATCCTGGGGCGCCTGTTCGGGGCTGTACCAGCCCTTGCTCTGGGCTGTGGTGAACAGCTGGGTCTGGGTCTGGTGGCTCTGGTTAATCAGCTTGAGGAACTCATCCCGCAAGGGGACGCTCACGCACTCAGAGGCAAAAATACCGTAGTTCAGGGACATTTTCTTCTCACTATTCAGAAAATCTGTAATGCGTTCCTGGTCGTTCATGCTCTCGTCCTCCTTAGTGCAGATACTTCAGCAGGCAGGTGTAATTCTGCTGGTGCTGGCCAGCCAGGTTCTGGAAGCAGGTCTTCAGCTCCTGGTCGGTTGTTTCCTGGACGGCGGTCTGGTACTTGCTGTACAGCACCCGCTCGAAGTCCAGCTGGTCGGACAGGCCCGCCAGCTCTTTTGTGGTCAGATTGGGCATAGATGTTCCTCCTTTTTCTTGGGGAGATCCCCGTACTGGAAGTTAGTCTGCCCTGTTCATTCCCGATTATGCGGCCTCTTTGGTCTTCCCTCCCCATCAAATTCCCAGACCAGGTGAGGCCCGCCCTCCAGCCGCTCCAGGCGGGCCAGACAAAACAGGGCGTTCATCGGCACCGGCGCATTTGTACGGAAGGGCGCGGCCAGCCAGAATCCTTCCCGCCCCCTTCGGCATGGCATAGGGGAGCGAAGCTGCCCTCGGAGCACCGGGTCGGACACCAGCCGGTCCGGATGCTGTTCACAGTACCACCGCCCTCCCCTCTCCTCAGAAAAGGTAAAGGCCAGCGGCGCTTCGACCCGGAAGTCGGGCCAACAGCCTGCCCGCTCCAGTTCTCCAACGCTCAAGGTACGGCTCAATCGCAGGCGGTCTCCCTCAGGAACCAGGGTTCCCAGCAGCAGCTTTCCACCCCGGTCGCCGTGGAGCCATACCTTATATAGTCCCCTTCCATCAGATGGGCGCTCCGCCTCCAGCCGTACTCTAGGCCCCTCCTGACGCAGGAGCAGCGTCCCACCGCCGACCATTTCCATTCTCTGCTCCACTTGCGATGCCCCCTCTCCCTTTAGTCTATGCGGAAGGGGAAAGATTTTCTTCCCTTTCTCCTGTTTTTCAGTGATTTTTGTCCATACGGTGACCTTGTCACAGAATTTTTTCCCACACCGGGATAAATTATATTCAATAAGTTCTAGGGAGGCGTTTCCATGGGACCCTTTGATTTTTTTCTGCCGGGCAGGCGGCTTGCCAAACAACTGACCCAGTTAGACCAGTTGTCTGACCCCCTTCTGGTGGACATCCGCACTCCGGAGGAGTTTCGTTCCGGCCATCTGCCTGGGGCCATTAATCTGCCCTTAGACCAGTTAGGGGCCGTCCCCCTTCCAAAAGGCCGGCCTGTCTTTGTCTACTGCCACAGTGGGGCCAGAAGCGCCCAGGCCTGCTCCACGCTCCGGGCCATGGGCTGCCAGGCATCTAATCTCGGCGGGCTTGCGGGTTACCGCGGCCCCTTGGAATAAGAGAGGAGTTTTATTATGAAAGTTGTAATCATCGGCGGTGTGGCCGGCGGGGCCACCGCCGCCGCCCGGCTCCGCAGGCTGGACGAGACCGCGGAAATCGTGATCCTGGAGCGCACAGGCTATGTATCCTATGCCAACTGTGGCCTCCCTTATTATGTAGGAGGGGTCATCCGAGCCCAGGACGCCCTTACCCTTCAAACGCCGGAGAGCTTTCGCGCCCGGTTCAACATCGATGTACGGGTGGGCCACCAGGCTCTGGCCATCCACCAGGAGAGCCATACCATCACAGTCCTGGATTTGGCCAGCGGCACACAATATGTGGAAGGCTATGACAAGCTTATCCTCTCTCCCGGCGCGCGGGCGGTCAAGCCCGATCTGCCGGGCGTAGACGACTGCCGAGTATTCACTCTGCGCACAGTGGAGGACACCCTGCGCATCCGGTCTTACATCGAGTCGCACCGTCCCCGTTCCGCTGTGGTGGTCGGGGGTGGTTTCATCGGGCTAGAGGGGGCTGAGAATCTACTCCACGCTGGGGTTGCCACTACTCTACTCCAGCGGAGCGGCCAGGTTCTGCCACCTCTTGACTGGGACATGGCCCAGGAGGTCCACTCCTACCTCCGCGGTCAGGGGCTGGACCTGAGACTGAACGCCGGAGTGCAGGGCTTCCAGGAGATGGATGGGCAGTTCTACACCCTAGTAAAGGACAGC
This sequence comes from Muriventricola aceti, assembly GCF_025567565.1. NCBI lineage: Bacteria > Bacillati > Bacillota > Clostridia > Eubacteriales > Oscillospiraceae > Muriventricola > Muriventricola aceti. The sequence goes on from NZ_JAOQKF010000015.1 coordinate 55,623, forward strand.
GCCCCTATCCCCTCTGACCTGGTGCTGCTGGCCATCGGTGTCACTCCAGAATCCGACCTGGCACGAGAGGCTGGTCTGACCCTTGGAGCCAAGGGCGCCATCGTGGTCAATGAGCACATGGTCACCTCTGACCCAGATATCTATGCCGTAGGTGACGCTGTGGAACTGACTCACTTTGTATCCGGCAGCAAGGCCCTGATCGCCCTGGCCGGTCCGGCCAACAGGCAGGGCCGCATCGCCGCCGACCATATCTGTGGCCGGAAGAGCCGCTATGCCGGGGCACAGGGCTCCTCTATCATCAAGCTGTTCCACATGACGGCCGCCTCCACCGGTCTGAACGAAAAGGCCGCCCAGGCCGCTGGCATCCCCTATGATAAGGCGGTCACCTACTCCGCCTCCCACGCTACCTATTACCCCGGCGCTGAAAACATGACCATCAAAACCCTGTTTGACCCATCCAGCGGTCGGGTCCTGGGGGCCCAAATCGTAGGCTTCGGCGGTGTGGATAAGAGGATCGATGTGCTAGCCACCGCCATCCGGGCCAGGATGACCGCCGCCGAGCTAACTGAGCTCGATCTCGCCTATGCCCCGCCCTATTCCTCTGCCAAAGATCCGGTCAATATGGCTGGATATGTCATTGAGAACCTCCGGAATGGAGCCATTTCCCAATTCCACTGGTCGGACGTGGAGTCCATTCCAAAGGATGGCTCTGTCACTCTGCTGGATGTGCGCACTCCCCAAGAAGTGGCCGTCCAGGGCCTCATCCGTCCGGACGCTGTCAACATTCCCGTAGATGAGCTGCGGGATCGGATGGGAGAATTGGATCCCTCTAAACCCGTATACGTCAACTGTTACAGCGGACTGCGCAGCTACTTGGCCTGCCGTATGCTTGGCCAGCGCGGTTTCCAGTGCTCCCACCTCTCTGGCGGCTGGCGGTTCTGGTCCTATGTGACGACAGATCGGACCCACGAGGCGGCCCCTACCCACCCGTGCGGAGCAGAAATCGAAGAATAATCTGATTTTTACAGATTTTTTCATTTTTTTGTTGCATAACCATGAAAACCATGGTATACTACCAAGGCATTATGCGTGGGAGTGCGGATCTTTCGCCCGGTGCCCAGCCAGAAGTTGGGTTGGCGGAGGATATGATGCCCCCAGAAGAATTGAACTGAAAAACAGGAGGAAACAAACTATGGCAGTCGTATCTATGAAGCAGCTGCTGGAGGCCGGCGTTCACTTCGGCCACCAGACCCGCCGGTGGAATCCCAAGATGGCCACCTACATCTATACCGAGCGCAACGGTATCTATATCATCGACCTGCAGAAGACTGTGAAGAAGCTGGAGGAGGCCTACAATTTCGTCCGTTCTCTGGGCGAAAAGGGTGAGACTCTGCTGTTCGTGGGCACCAAGAAGCAAGCCCAGGAGGCCATCAAGGAAGAGGCCGGCCGTGTGGGCATGTATTGGGTAAACGCCCGCTGGCTGGGCGGTATGCTGACCAATTTTAAGACTATGCGCGGCCGCGTGGAGCGTCTGAACCAGCTGAAGAAGATGCAGGAGGACGGCACCTTCGATATGCTGCCCAAGAAGGAAGTTATGAAGCACCTGGGCGAGATTGCCAAGCTGGAGAAGTACCTGGGCGGCGTCACCGAAATGAAGAAGCTGCCCGGCGCCCTCTTCGTGGTCGATCCCCGCAAGGAGCGCAACGCCATCAACGAGGCCCGCAAGCTGAACATCCCCATCGTCGCCATCGTGGACACAAACTGCGACCCCGACGAGATTGACTATGTCATCCCCGGCAATGACGACGCGATCCGCGCCATCAAGCTGATCTCCTCTGTCATGGCCAACGCCATCCAGGAGGGCAAGCAGGGCCAGGACCAGGCTCCCGCCGCTGAGGCCGAGGCCACCGCTGCTGAGTAAGCAAACACATTCCATTCGCATCACACAGCGCCCGCCCGCGCGGGCGGGCGCTGTTCTTATTTTGACATACAGCCGGGCCGGTGGGCCGGCTTGAGATAAAATGGAGGTAATTTATTATGGCTATTTCCGCAAAGGACGTACAGAAGCTGCGCGAGATGACCGGCGTGGGCATGATGGACTGCAAGAAGGCCCTGACTGAGTCTGAGGGCGATTTTGACAAGGCCATCGAGTGGCTGCGTGAGAAGGGCCTCGCCGCCCAGACCAAGAAGGCCGGCAAGGTGGCCGCCGAGGGTGTTTCCTACGCTGTTGTTACGGAAAAGGGTGTAGGCGTCATCATCGAGGTCAACTCCCAGACCGACTTTGTGGCCAAGAACGACGTCTTTAAGGATTTCGTTATGGCCCTGGCCGTGGTGGTGGCCGAGGAGGCCCCCGCCGATGTGGAGGCTCTGAAGGCCTGCCGCTATCCCGGCACTGAGCGTACCGTGGCCGATGTCACCGCCGACAAGGTGCTGGCCATTGGCGAGAACATCCAAATCCGCCGCTTCGTCCGCTATGCTGAAGGCGTCAACGTCCCCTATATCCACATGGGCGGAAAGGTCGGTGTGCTGGTCAATCTGGCCGTTGAGGGCATCGAGCCCCAGCAGGTCACTGAGTTGGGCAAGGACATCGCCATGCAGATTTGCGCTATGAACCCCTCTTACCTGGACAAGTCCGACGTTTCCCAGGAGGTGCTGGACAAGGAGAAGGAGATCCAGCTGGCTCTGATGGCCAACGATCCCAAGATGGCCGCCAAGCCCGACAAGGTGAAGGAAGGCATTGTGATGGGCAAGCTGGGCAAGTACTACGAGGAAAACTGCCTGCTGCAGCAGGCCTTTGTCAAGGAGAACAAGATCTCTGTGGAGAAGCATGTAGCCGAGATCGCCAAGCAGCTGGGCGGCAAGATCACTGTCAAGGCTTTCACCCGCTTCGCTACTGGCGAGGGTATCGAAAAGGCCGAGGATGACTTCGCTGCCGAGGTCGCATCCATGGTCAAGTAAGGAGTCTGTGACCTTTAAATGATAGGGGCCCGTGGTATTTACCACGGGCCCCTTCTTTTCCCGGTTTGCCATAAATACGGAAAAGCCTCTGGCATTGCCAGAGGCTTCACAGTTTGATTCAAGCTTTCGGCGGGAATGTGATCCCAGCCACCGACACATTGACCACTGAAACCTCTAAGCCGGTCATCGATTCAATGGCACTCTTGACACCATCCTGGATGGCCCTTCCAATCTCAGGGATGGTGTGTCCATAGCCCATCAGGACGGACAGCTCCACTTCCACTTTATCGTCCTCCATCCTGACATGCACGCCCTTAGCCAGGTTCTTTTTGCCCAGTAGCTCGGCGATATCACTGCCCAGATTGGCGGCCAGACCGCTGACCCCCTCCACATCCAGAGCGGCAGCGGCGGTGATGGCAGCCAGCACCTCCTCGGAGATATGGATATTGCCCAGCTCATCCGAGCGGGAAACGTACTCTTTATTCTCACTCATGGTTTGCCACGCTCCTTAGATCGCAGTTTTCATCAGAGAAGCCGGACGCCCCCAAGCGTCCTCCTTACTTCGTGCTTATTGTAACACAGTTCTCTCCGTTTGACAACTGCGGTCTGAAAACTTTCCCGCGCCTTGTCACTCCACCTCGATAATCTTGATCTGATCGGCGGTAAAACCGGCTGCCTGGTTGACCACGTCCACGATCTTGGCGGTATCTGCCTCCACCAATCCGCCCTCCGGCGCGGAAACAGCCAGCGACAGAGAGTTCTCTCCAATAAAGGCTACACAGTCTGTATAGCCCTTTGCCACCACCAGATTTTCAATTTGAGCTTCCGTCACCGTGTAATCGGCCATGGTCTGAATAGTCTCGTTGACCTGCTCTTTTACCGTTTCATCGGCATCCTCACGGGCGGCGGCGTCCTGAAGAAGGGACAGGGCGCTGTCCCTGGCCTGCTGCCGGTTGAGCCGGGCTGTGGCAAAGTAGTCGCTGGAGGCTGACGCTGTCCCTGTATCACTGGCCGTCCCGCCCACATCGGCGGTCCCGCTTCCATTGGACAGCAGAGGATCCTCTGTCTCTCCGCCTACCATGGTGGACTGGCCCAGCGTCTTGCCCGCCTGGGCCTCCTGCTCATAGTTCCAGTTCAAATAGACCGCCGCGCACACGAATAGGGCAATGGCCGCCACCACCGCATTGCGCTTCCACAGCTGGGACCAGCCGGTCCCCTTCTTACCCGTTCTCATGTCGATTCCTCCCTGATATAAATTAAGTATTTCCCTGACAAATGGATATCCGGTCCGTGCCCAGTCCCGTCAAAGCGGACACTGCCTCCAGCAGCCTCAGCTGGATTCGGGGATCTCCCCCGCCGGGACAGACCACCAGCGCCCCCCGAAACTCCGGAGCCAGTGTTTGGAGAGGGACTACTTCCTGCTGTCCGGAGCCCCGCCCCACGGTAACTGTGGTAGAGGAACCTCCCCCTTCCCGGTCCCGCTCCTGGTCCTGGGCCAATATCTGGCGGCCGTCGCTGTCCAGCGTCAGTACCACCCGGACCTCTCCAGCCCCCTCCACTTGGGAAAGAGCCCGCTCCATCTTCTCCTCGAAGGCCTCCAGATCAAAGCCCTCAGCAGGAGCCTGGGCCCCCTCCTGGCCTTTGTCTCTCTGGCCTGTCGTGGGCAGGGCCATCAGCACCACCCCAAGCCCGATAACCAGCAGCACATATTTATATTTTCCCAGCGCCTCCTTCCACCTCAGAGCCAATTTCGGCCAATCCAGCTTCACGGCAGTTCCCCCTCCTCAACATAAGCCTGCTCCTCCTCCGGGATGCCCAGGTCCTCCTGGATCACCAGGGACAGCCGCTCCCGCTCCCCTTCTGTCAGAAAGCCGGATACTTCCGCCCGCTCCGGTAGGAACAGCCCCTCCTCCCCTGCCCGGCAGGATACCCGGGCGGTGCAGGTCAGTCCAAGTTCTGCCGCCTTGTCCACAATATATGCGGCATATTCCTGCTCTATGATCGTTTTCATCTGCTCATCCACCTGCCGCTCCAATTCCTGTGTTCTATCCTCCAGGCCCAGGTGATATTCCTCCAGCCAACGCTGCCCCCCTTCCAGATCCAGTTGGGCCAGAGGGGCGAGGATGACCGCCAGCAACATCAGGCCGCAGACCAGCCGTCCCACCCGCCTCACTGGTCCGGCGGGCATTAGGCCGTCAGCCAGGGCGCAGAGGACAGAGGCCCCCGTGATAGACAGCAGCCAGCTCCCGACCCCGGCCATCATGGGATCACCGCCATAATAGCAGACACCAAGCTGACCAGCAGCACCAGAGCCGCCGCGCCGGTCATCCCCAGCACTAGGCCGAACGCGCCGCCGATGGCGTCGATCAACTGACTCAGCCTGGGCTGTGCCACAGTGGCGCACAGGGCCGCCGTGGCCTTATAGATCAGGTATTGCAGGGCCAGCCGCAGGAAAGGAGTCAGACAGATGGCCAGCACCACCAACATCCCAACCACCCCAACCGTCCCTTTCAGCACACCCGCCCCGGCCAGCACAGTTTCCGAGGCGTCGGCCAGAATTCCCCCCACCACTGGAATAGCTCTGGAGATAGCCAGCTTGGCCGCTTTGACCGCCGAGGCGTCTACCGTTCCGGCGATAGCTCCGCTGGCGGTCAGATAGCCCACAAAGGCCAGGAGGAAGGCCGTCAACAGGAAAGAAGCGGCCCCCTTCAGCAGCCCCGCCAGTTTTTTCAGTCCGGGATTACCCACCGCCGCATGGGCACAGCTAGCCGCCACGTAGGCATATACCATAGGGATCAGGAGCCGGTCCATGGCGGTGATGAGAAGCTGGGAAAACAGGACTGTGGCTCCCTGTCTGACTGCTCCTCCCGTCACCCCTCCGGTGGCGGCGGTGAGTACAGCCATCACCGGGAGCAGGGTTTCAGAAAAGGTTCCCATCCGGCCGATGGTGTCACGCCCCATCCCGATCATGACTGCCATATCTGTCATGGTAAGTGCGGTGATAGCTAGCGCCCCGGCGATCTCCACCGCCTGGAGTCCCTCACTCTTGCCCTGGGCGGCCCCCTCTGCCATGGCGCACAGCAGGACCACCGCCAGCAGCTTCAGCCCTGTGGCAATGCTGGTCCGGAGCAAGGAGCCGATTTGGTCCAGAGCGTCGGAAAAAAGATTGGACAAGCCCTGGTCCAATCCCCCATCCGCCTCCACGCCGTAGCTCTCCACCTGGTCCCACAGCTCGTCCATTCCCGGCACCTCCGCCTCCTGGGCGAAACAAAGCGGAGCACTCAATAGGAGGGCCAGCAGCAGGATACAAAACTTTTTCATTTTAGCATCTCCGTCATCATCAGTACCACCGCTCGGACGAGCGGCAGGGCCACCACCAGGGCCAGGACTGTTCCAGCCGTCTCCACAAAGGCAGCCACCCCTCCCTCACCGGCTGACTTGCATACCTCCGCGGTCAGACGTGTCAGGATAGACAGGGCCACTGTCTTGACCACTGGCTCCAGCAGCTCCTCCGACAGGCCGGCCAGACTGGTGAGCTCCTCCATCAGGGCCACAACTGCCCCCAAGCCGTCCGCAACCAGGGCGACCATCCACAGCCCGGCCGCCAGGGCCAGCAGCAGAGCCAGCTCAGGGGTGTTTTTCCGCAGGACTACTCCCAGCACCGCAGCCGTGATGGCCCCCGCCGCCACCTTGACCATCAGGTCCATATCAGAGGCGGAACAGGGTCTTTACCATGTCGAACAGGCTGGCGATCTCCTGGACCACCATCATCAGGACCACCACCAGGGCGGCTAAGGTGGTCATCATAGCCTGTTCGTCCCGGCCAGCCCGGCTCAGAACCTGGTTGAGTACCGCCACCACGATCCCAATCGCGGCGATCTTAAAAATTAGATCTACGTCCAATGCGAACCCCTCTTTCGTGTCAAGATCAGATCAGCAGGATGACCAAAAATGCTCCACCCGTCAGCCCAAGGGCCTGACACACCCTGCCCTGCCGCCGGCTCTCTTCCGCATCCTTCTCCCGTTCTTCCTCCAAATGGCGGCGGGCAGCGGAGATACCCTGTATCTGGGCCTGGCTGTCATAGCGCCCAAGCAGCTCGCCCAGGGGATAGAGGCAGGCCCGCCCACTCTCTCCCAGCTCCCTCCGGCGGTCTATCAGAGTGGGCCAGGACCTGGACAGCCCCTCCCGATCCAGATGCTCCAGCGCCTGCCGGAGATCCTGAAAAAGCAGTCTGGCCTGTCCCCTTGTCCGGCCTGACAGGTCATCCACCAGATGGGGCAGGGGGGCTCCCCCCAGCTCCAGCTCCCGTTCCAGCAGTTCCAGTCCCTCCGCCACTTCTCCCATGGCCCTTCCTCTGGCCCGCATCTCCCAGGAGGCGCGAAACCCAATCCAAGCACATCCGGCGGCCAGCAGGGTGGCACCTAAAAGTCTTATCATTCATCCCAACTCCTCTATTTGATAGCTCCTTCCAGCGCCCTCCCGTCGGATGAGGAGCAGCTTTTGAAAGATACCTGCTTCCATCAACGCCCGGTACAGGGGGCGCCGCTCCAGGTCTTCCCGGCTGTTCCCATGGGCCGTGGCCAGCAACGTAACTCCGCAGCCAGCCGCGGTTCTCAGGGCGGCTACATCCTCCGGCGCCGTAATCTCATCTACAGCCAGCACCTGGGGATTCATCGCCCGCATCAGAAGCATAAGCCCCCGCGCCTTTGGACACCCCTCCATTACATCAGTTCTGGAGCCTACATCCAGCTGAGGACAGCCGCTGTAAAGGGCTGCCACTTCCCCACGCTCGTCCATCAAGGATACGCGCCGCGGTTGGCAACCATCTCCGTCCGACACCCGGCGGACTAAGTCCCGGAGGAGCGTAGTCTTTCCGGCCCCCGGCGGAGCCAGAATCAGCGTACTGACTAGCTTCCCGCCTGGGCACAGCCTGCCCAAGACCGGGTCAGAGGCATTCCTCACCTGTCGCGCCACACGGATGGCCGCCGAGGAAAGCTGCCGCAAGCTGTGAATTTCTCCCTCCCGCAGAACAGCGGTGCCACACAGGCCGATCCGATGCCCCCCTTCCACCGTCAAGTATCCTCGTCTGAGTTGGTCCAGTACGGCATGAACCGAGGCCCTGCTGGCAATCTCCACCAGCTGCTCCAGCTCACCCGCTCGCACCGGTTCCCCGCCTAGCGGCCTCTCTCCCTCTGGAAATACCGCCGACATGGGCTGTCCCACCCGGAGCCGCAGTTCCTCCGCTCGGCATTGATCTTGGAGCGGGAGGGAGAATGCCTCCTGCCGCAGTCTGGGCGGCAGAACGCCCACGACCTGCCGATATGCCTGTTCTCGTATCATTTGTTCCATTCTTTTCCACCGACCTTTGCCTTATCCTATGAGGACAGGCCCTGGGATATGACCAGTAAAATATTTTCCTCTCTCATCCTAGGGACTCTCAAGCTGCATACCAGTGGGAAACTGAATTTTTCTCCTTGACATTTTTATTTTTATATGATATATTTCGCACATATGATAAAAATATATCACATAACAATACATCACTGATGTACAGGAGGAGTATATGAAACATCCATTCAACTATCTCTCATTGGCCGCCCTTCCCGCGCTAGCCAGCCTGCTCTATTTCCCCACCGGAGAGCGCGACTATCTCTGTTTTCTCGGTTTTTTGGTTTTTCTTCGATACCTGTGGGTCAACCCTGACGAGTTGTTCTTACTCTCTGTCCGTAAAGCGGCCACTGGCGCCTTCCTGCTTCAGTTCGCGCTGATCTGGCCCTGCCTGTTTCTATTCCATTTCCTGGCTCCCCAGGCAAATCCCATGCCCCAGGCCCTCGGGATCAGTTGGGCCGCCGGTGTCATCTTCTTCTGTCTGTACCACAGCTGGTTGGAGTGGAGAGAGGCGGGAGGATTGGAATGAGCCTGAAAACACGCATCCGGGAATTGCGGGCCCGTGACAGACTTAGTCAGGAAGATCTGGCCCGGAAGGTGGGGGTACGCCGGGAGACCATAGGCAATCTGGAAAACGGCAGGTATAACCCCTCCCTAAAGTTGGCCATGGACATCGCCAAGGTATTTGATACTACCGTGGAAGATATTTTTTTCTTCTTTGACGAATCAGCATCCTAGGACTGATGCTGAAAAAAATTCTCTCTCCTTTTTCTATGAAACAGTGAGGGTATCAGGATGCTTCCTTTCCGGCATAGTCCCATAGCAGTGTAAAGGAAGAGAAGTTCTCTAACAAAAATACCTCTGTCCCACACTGAAATCTGGACAGAGGTATTTTTCGTATAAAGTTCTTTATAAAGATTCTAAATACTTCTTTCGCCGCACGGACAGCCGTGCGTCAGTTACAAAATTCCTTCGCCACCTCGACAATATGCTCTGCGGACAGGCCAGCCTCCTTCAGCAGAGCAGCGGCGGGGCCAGAGTGTCCAAATTCGTCATTTACACCTATGCGCTTTACTGGAGTAGGATGCTTTTCACTGAGCAGCGCGCATACGGCCTCACCCAATCCGCCAATCACACTGTGTTCTTCACAGGTGATTATTTTGCCGCAGTCCCTGGCTGCGGCCAGGACGATTTCTTCATCCAGTGGTTTGATAGTACAGAGATTGATCACACGGGCACTGATCCCTGATTCTTTCAAGATTCTTCCCGCCTCAGCCGCTTCATTGACCATCAAACCGGTCGAGAGGATCGCTACATCAGTTCCGTCCTGAATCATCTCGCCCTTGCCAATCTGGAATGTAAACGTATCCTCATCATGGAATACAGGCACAGCCAGTCTGCCAAAGCGCAGGTAAACCGGCCCTTGATGCTCATAAGCAGCCTTAACAGCGGCCCTTGCCTCCACATCGTCAGAAGGGCAGAGGACAACCATTCCAGGGATGGAGCGCATCAGCGCGAAATCCTCACAGCACTGATGTGACGCCCCGTCCTCTCCTACCGAAATTCCCCCATGGGTAGCGCCGATCTTCACATTTAAATGGGGATAGCCGATTGAGTTACGGATCTGCTCAAAAGCCCTTCCAGCGGCGAACATGGCAAAGGTGGAGGCAAAGGGCACCAGTCCCATAGCCGCAGCCCCTGCCGCGGCCGCCATCATATTTCCCTCTGCGATCCCACAATCGAAATGACGGTCAGGATATTCTTTTTGAAAGACATTTGTTTTGGTCGCCCCTGCCAAATCGGCGTCAAACACAATCAGGTCCTTATGTTGAGCAGCTAATTCTTTCAAAGCACGTCCATAACTGTCGCGGGTCGCGATTTTTTTGATATCCGCCATTTTACATCGCCTCCACTTCTGCCAGATGGGCTGACAATTCCCTCATGGCAATCTCATATTCCTCATCATTCGGGGCTTTTCCGTGCCAGCCGACCTGATTCTCCATATAACTGACACCTTTCCCTTTGACCGTTTTCATCACAATGGCAAAAGGTCTGCCTTTGGTCACTCTGGCCATATAAAAAGCCGCTTCAATCTGCTCAAAGTCGTGTCCATCTATTTCCATGGTCTCTATGCCAAAGGCGCGCAGTTTATCAACAATCGGATAGGGGTTCATCACATCCGCGACATTTCCGTCAATCTGCAATCCGTTGTTATCGATAATGACACAGAGGTTGTCCAGCTTATAGTGATGAGCGAACATCATAGCCTCCCAGACTTCCCCTTCTTGGATCTCTCCGTCGCCCAGCAGAGCGTATACCCGGCAGCTTTTGCCCTGATATTTCGCTGCCAGAGCCATCCCCGCGGCCGCGGATATTCCCTGCCCCAGAGAGCCAGTAGACATATCTACACCTGGAGTTTCATTCATATTTGGATGGCCTTGAAGATAGCTGCCAATGTGCCGGAGCGTCAAAAGATCCTCCACTGGGAAAAAGCCTCTGTTCGCCAAAGCCGCGTACAGCCCCGGCGCCGTATGTCCTTTTGAGAGCACAAATCGGTCCCGATCCTCCCAGCCTGGCCTATTTGGGTCTACCCTCAACTCTTTAAAATAGAGAAATGTGAACAGGTCCGCGGCGGACAAGCTGCCGCCGGGGTGACCCGCCTTCGCGCTGTGTGTCCCCTCAATCACGCCCATGCGCACTTTACAGGCCATCATCTCTAACTGCTTTTTTTCCTGGGCTGTCATAGTTACTCCTTCTTTCTCCTGTCAGTGTTGTTTCCATGTTTCTTTTTAGTTGCTCAATGAATCGCCAATCGAATCGGATATTTCATCCAATCCAACTGCCGTATGAAGCGAAATTCCGGTTCTCACCGCGCATTAAAAATCTCATCGATGATCTGCTATCTTGTGTATTTGTTCCCAATTTTCTTTCATGGATGCTCATAAGTATGTCCTGCGCCCACGGACTCCCCAAAAGCACCAGGAAGTATGTTTTATTATATTTGTTTTCAGGCAAAAATGCAAGACTGTCTTAGCCTCTAGCTGACTATTCCTTTTCCAATGGTCATTCTGTTGGCACCAAAAGATGTGTCTTCTTCAATCCCTTGACGCAGTGAGAAATGCCTGAAACACCCGCTTTATCATTCAGAGGAGCTCAACAGAAGAAATCAGGCGAAAGGATTGGGCGCAAATTTGTATAGATTTGCGCCCAATCCTCTCTTTACTATATTGATTGACCTATCTATTTATTTTCCATGCTGTCTGGCCGCATACAGGGTATTTTCCATCAGCATAGCCCTGGTCATCGGGCCTACCCCGCCCGGAACAGGTGTAATGTAAGACGCCTTGTCAACTATTGAGCCATAGTCCACATCGCCGCACAGCTTCCCCTGTTCATTGCGGTTCATGGCCACGTCGATGACAACGGCCCCCTCCTTCACCATATCCGCGGAGATCAGGCCGACCCGTCCGGCGGCAGCTACCAAAATATCTGCCTGGAGGCACATCTCTTTTAGATTCCTGGTCCGGGTGTGACAGATGGTGACAGTGGCATTCTTTTGGACCATCAGCATGGCCTGGGGCTTCCCTACGATATTGGACCGGCCCACAATGACACAGTGCTTCCCTGCCGGGTCGATCCCATACTCCTGCAGAAGTTCCATAACACCAGCTGGGGTGCAGGGCTTGAAGCCCTCCTCCCCGATCATCAGCTGTCCCACATTGAAGGGGTGAAAGCAGTCCACGTCCTTATCCGGCCGGACAGCCAGCAGCACCTCCTTCTCATTCAGGTGGCTGGGCAGAGGCAGCTGCACCAGTATCCCGTCAATATCCTCTCTGTCATTCAGGGCGGCCACCAGCTCCAACAGCTCTTTCTGGGTGGTCTCCCCCGGCAGGGCGTACTCCTCACTGTAAATTCCGCACTCTCCGCAGTCTTTTTTCTTTCCGTTCACATAGACCCGGGAGGCGGGGTCGTCCCCAACCAACACCACAGCCAGCCCAGGCTTTATGTCAAGCTGTTCCACCTGACGGCGGACCCGCTCCTTTACCTTGGCGGCCAGAGCCTTTCCGTCCATTACGATCGCTGCCATCGGTTAATCCTCTCCTCTGCCTTCCTCATTTTTCTCTTTCTGGGTGGTATCTTCGCTGTCCTCGTCTCCATCTTCGGTGGTGTCTGGGCCCTGACATTCCTGTTCCGCTGCTCCGGCCACCCGTTGAGCCGCCAGACGGTTTACATACAGCTTTTCCGGGCTGTGGCCCCTTTTCAGCAGCAGGAACAGCAGGACCGCTCCCGCCACCACAGCCGAGATAGCCGCCAGCGCCTGTGAGGTACGGATCGGCACCCCAAACAGCTCCAGGCCGAAGAAATAGAGGCTGTCGGTACGCAGGCCCTCGATCCAGGCCCGGCCAAGCCCGTACCAGAACACATAGAACAGGAAGCACTGTCCGTCGAACTTCCGCTTTCTGCCTACCAGATAGACCAAAATCAGCCCCACAAAGTTCCAGGCAGATTCATAAAAAAAGGTAGGATGTACCCCCAGCGTTCCGCTGAGGATGGCCTCGTAGCCGGCCTGGTCCACATAGCCCCACCGCAGCATATCCTCGGCAATGGATGGACCGCACATCCGCCAGGGCAGGGTGGTGACGCCGCCAAATGCCTCCACGTTCATGAAGTTGCCCCAGCGGCCTACCAGCTGGCCGATAAACAAGCCGTGCACCCCCAAATCGGCAAAAGCCAGGAAGCTGATCTTCCGCACATGGCAGAAGATTAGCAGTACGATAACCGAGGAAATGATGGCCCCATAGATGGCCAGCCCGCCATCGCCATAATTGAGTATCTTTCCCCAGTTCAGAGAGCCGTCCGCATTTTGGAAGATACTCAGGTTGAATATCACATAGTAGGCCCGAATGGCTACCAGGGCAGCCGGGACAGCGAAGATCATCATATCCAGGATCTGGTCCTCGTTAATCCCGAATCGCTTTCCCCACCGGGAGCACAGGATGACTGCCAGGATCAGGCCGGACACAATGATGATGCCGTACCAGTAGATCGGCCGGCCCAGTACCGTAAGCGCCACTCTGTTCAGGGTAAATTCCAGTCCCAGACCTGGAAAGGTCACCGTATTAATCAAGCCTGCCCCCCCTCTCTGGGACGGACCACAGACAGGGCCGCGCGCTCCTCCGTGACCCAGCGGCCGATCAGGTCCTCCGCCTCCTCCTTGGTGATGGAGCTGAACAAGTCCGCAAATTGGAGGAAGTTCACCCCGGCGAAGAAGGATCGAGCCTGACCCACACACAGGTTTTCGAAGGAATTGAGGCCCCGGACCTTGTTGCCGTAGACGCCCTTCTTCAACCGCTCCCAAAGCTTGCCGTCAATGCCCTCCCGGCCGATGCGACCGGCCTCCTCAGCCACCGCCATTCGGACCGCCTCCGGGTCCTTGGACTCCCCCCCGGCGCACAGGAAGGAACAGCCAGGATAAGACTCATACCCGTAGGAGAAATTCTGATTGATGAGCCCCTCCCGGTACAGCTTGGAATACAGCGGAGTGGAGTTGCCCAATAGGCCCTCCAGGGCCAGCTCGGCCACCAGCTCCTGACGCAGACCACTCTCGCCCCTCTGGGGGGCGTCGCCCTTGTAGCCCAGCTGGAAGATGGGGGTGGACACCTCCATCCGCTCCTCCACCAGGGACTTGGCCACACGGTCGGCCTCCTTCTCCCCATAGTCCTTGGCGGCGATTGAGCCCGCCTGCCTGGGCAGGATCTCCCGGGCCACCTGGCAGATATGCTCCGCCTCCACAGGGCCCGCCACGCACAGCACCATGTTGGCCGGATCGTAGAAGGCCTTGTGGCAGGCGTACAGGGTGTCGGCGGTGATGTGGGAGATGGACTCCACACTGCCCGCCACGCTCACCCGGATGGGGTGGTGCTGGTACAGGGCGGCCATCAGGTTCATAAAGACCTTCCAGTCCGGGTCGTCCTCGATCATGCCGATCTCCTGTCCGATGATGCCTTGTTCCTTGTCTACGCTCTCCTGAGTAAACCAGGGGACAGAAACAAAGGAGAGGAGGATGCGCAGGTTCTCCTCAAATTTCTCCGTGGACTCGAAGTAGTAGCCCGTGATGGCGGAGCTGGTAAAGGCGTTGGGGGAGGCCCCGTTGGCCGCCAGGTCCTGGAGGGCGTTGCCCTCCTTGGTATCGAACATCTTGTGCTCAAGGAAGTGGGCCACACCGGCCGGGCTCTGATGCCACTGGCCGTCCAGACAGAATTTCATGTCCATGCCGCCGTAGTTGGTGGCAAAGAAGGCATACCCCTTCTGAAATTCCGGCTTTGGGAATACGAACACATTGAGTCCGTTGGCCAGCTTTTCGTGGTACATCCGCTCCCCTACCCGGGAAAATTCCAGCTTTTCCATGGCTCAACCCTCCTTGCCCTTCAGGAAATATACAGTGTCCAGCTCCAGCTTCCGGGCCACGGCGGACACCTGCTCCCGTGTGACCTCCTCAAACTGGGCGGTCAGCTCCGGGATGGTGGTATCCAGGCCGGCGGCGGCCTGGCCCAGCCAGAACTCCTCCTGCCGGCCCTGGTCGTCCAACGTGGCCAAGTGGCCGCCGATCAGGGTGCGCCTGGCTCCCTCCAGCTCCCAGTCCTGGATCTCACCCCGGCGGATGGCCTCCAGTTGGGACAGGATCTCGTCCTTGGCCGTCTGGTATTTGTCAAACTCGATACCAGAGGATACCAGGACCAGCCCCTTCATCTTCTCCAGCATAGAGCTGGCGTAGTAGCACAGGGACAGCTTCTCCCGGACGTTCATAAAGAGCTTGGACAGAGTAGTCCCGCCAAAGACGGCATTGAACATGGTCAGGGCCGGGTAGTCCTCCTCCCAGCAGGTAACGCCTCCGGTGCGGAAGCCCAGGGCCAGCTTGCCCTGGCTCACGTCCATGGCCTCCTCCACCACCTGGGGCTGGGGTCCGGCCGTGATGCGTACCTCGCAATCCGGGTCCAGGCGCTCTCCGCTTATCGGAAGGGCAGCCAGAGCGGTACGCAGGGCCCCCTCCGCCCGCTCGGGCTGGGCGGAGCCGCAGTAGTAGACCTCAATGGCCGCCCCCTTCAGCAGCTCCTGATAGCGCCGCCAAAGGGAGTCGGGGGTGACGGCCGCTACGCTCTCCTCATCCCCCAGCTTGTCCACCCCAAAGGCCTCCTCTCCGCACATAAGCTGAGTAAGGCGGTAAGTGGCATAGGTCCGCTTGTCATTGATCTGGCTCCGGATCCGGTCGGTCAGGTTGTTCTTCTCCTGGTCCGTATACTCGGAGCAGAAGCAGCCGTCCTGGGTGTAGGGAGAGAGCAGCATCTCCCCCAGAAGGGCGGCTGCAGACTCCAAAATCTTTTCTCCTTCCAGGGCGTAGGCGTCGTCCAGAAAGCTGGCCACAAAGCCCACACACTGGGTCTCTCCTTTTTTGCGGACCAGCGGCTCAATGGCGCCTCCGTACAGCTCGTCCAGAGCCGCGGACAGGGTCTCCATGTCCGGGTGGGCGGCCGTGCCACGGCGGAGGACATAGGGGATCAGGGCGTTAGCCGCCGCCGTGTCCCGGTCCAGGGGAGCCAGTAGAGTGATAGAAAGATAGGAGCTTTTGAATTTGTCGGTGTGGACCGTACGCAGCCACACACCGGGAAAGAGCTCCCGGCGAGTCGTTTCAGACATAAAACAGTTCCTTTCTCCGGATAGTAAAAAGGGACGAACCCTTTTTTCTCAGCTTGGATATCATACCACGATTTGGCAGGGAAAGTAAAGAGCTGTGAACAGGTTCGGAGCTCTCTCCATGGCTAATCGAGCCTGTTTTTCCCACGCTCCCTCCAGAGGGCCCCGCCCTGGAACCGCTGTTCCAAGCTCAGGGGATGACCACCCTCAGGTGATGCTCTCCCTCCAGTTCCTTCAGCGCCACCTCGTCCACAGGCTGTCCGTCCAGCAGGGCCACATCAGCCTCTCCCCGCTCAACCCGGATCAGCAGCGTACCACGCTCCAGCCGCCACTCCGCCTGATAGCCCGGCCAGTCGGATGGCAGTCTGGGCTGTACCCGCAGACGTCCCTCCTTGACCTTTAGTCCAAGCAGCTCCTGGACCGCCACCTGCCAGAACCAGCCCGCCGCCCCGGTATACCAGCTCCAGCCTCCCTGTCCTTCTCGGCCGGTCGCGTAGGATACGTCGGCAGCCAAAACATAGGGCTCCGCCCGGTATCCCTCCGTCGCGTGGCAGGCAGGCAGCAGCGCCCGCAGCACCTCCCAGCCTTCCCCTGCCCTTCCCAGACGGAAGCAGGCCATGGCCAGCCAGACCGCGCCGTGGGTATACTGCCCGCCATTTTCCCGCACACCGGCCGGGTAGCCTTTGATATAGCCGGGGTCCTTTCGTCCTTTTCCGTCGAAAGGAGGATCAAAGAGACGGACCACCTGTCGCTCCCGGTCAAAGAGCCGGGTCAGCGCGGCGGACACCGCCCGGTCCGCCCTCTCCCGGTCCGCTCCCTGGGGCAGTACGGAGAAGGACTGGGCGATGGAGTCGATCTGACACTGATCGCTCTCCCGGCTGCCCAGGGGAGTCCCATCGTCATAGTAGCCCCGGCGGTACCAGTTCCCGTCCCAGGCCGCCTGGGCCGCCGCCAGGTACTTCTCTCCCTGGGCCAGCAGCTCCTGGGCCAGCTCCTCCTCCCCGCTTCGCTGGCAGAGGGGGGCAAAATCCTGAAGCACCATAGTCAGGAACCAGGTAAGCCACACCGACTCACCCCTTCCGGCGGCCCCAACCCGGTTCATGCCGTCGTTCCAATCCCCGCCGCCCATCCGTGCCAGTCCATGGGACCCGGTTCCCCGGTCCAGGACGCACTGGATAGCAGATAGGGCGTGGTGGTAAAGGGTATCTGTCTTGGAGCTGACTTGAGGGATCTCATACCGCTCCATCTCTTTGGGCTCCAGGGGCCTGGATGTCAGATAGGGGACCTGCTCCTTCAGTACCTCCCAATCCCCGGTGACAGAGCAGTAGCGGCACAGCACCCAGGGCAGCCACAGCAAGTCGTCCGAGATGCGGGTCCGTACACCGGCCCCTGCCGGCGGGTGCCACCAGTGCTGGACATCCCCCTCCTCAAACTGACGGGAGGCGGCCAACAGCAGCTGTTCTCTGGCGCGCTGAGGCCAGGTATACAGGAGCGCAGCCACATCCTGAAGCTGGTCCCGGAAGCCGAAGGCGCCGCCGTTCTGGTACTGGGAGGTCCGCGCCATCAGTCGGCAGGCAGTCACCTGGTACAGGCACCAGCCGTTGAGGTAGTGGTCCAGCGCCCGGTCCGGGGTGGACAAGGTAAGGGAGGACACCCGCTCCCTCCACCATGTCAGGGTCTCGCCCCTCAAATCCAAATACCGCTTAGTGGAAAACCGGGATTCCAGCCCTCTGTGTCCCGGCTCTGTGACCAGAGTCAAAGGCAGTCCCTGGGCAAGAGGGCGGGCCATGGGCTCCCCCTCTCCCATGCGGTAGGAGAGTGTCCCGCTTGTTCCTGCCAGGGTGAAGGTCAGGATCCGCTTTGTCCCAATGAGAGGTACAAACGCCTCTGTTACCAGCCGTCCTGTCCCCATCTGCTTTTCCCACCGTGCAAAGCCCGGTCCGTAGGTGACCGTACAGGGACAGCCGTCGCCATCAGCAAAGACAGACCACTCCTTCTCCTCTAAGCTTACCATAATTTTTTCCGGTCCACCGATTGCCAGAGGGTCATTGCTCCATGGAGTCAGTTTTCCTTCCCTGGAATTTCCCCCTGTCCAGAGCAGCCCGTTTCCTGTCTCATCGGTGAGCCATCCGAATTGAGAATTACATAACACCTGGCTCCAGCCCACTGGAGGGAGCGCCTTCCCTGTCCGGATGAGAACGGTCCCCTCCTCCCCCGCCCTCCATTCCGGCTGGGCCAGGGAGAGGCGGACCGGGGTGGCGGGGGAGAGTTTTTCCTCTCTCTGCTCTCCCGGTCCCATAGGGAGGATCACCCTGGCCCAAGCCAGAGCGGCAGGGGCCGCTCCGCTGTCCGCCAGGTGGATTCCCCCCTTCGCCCCCAGAGCCGATTCGGCCCCCAGCGTCTTCAGTTCCTCGGTTAGAGCAGTACGCAGGGGGCGGCGATAGTCGCCCCCCTCTTCCACCAGCAGGACCAGGTCAAAGGGATATCCAGAACGGGTCAGGAGCTGGTGCCACCGGCACCAGAGGACAGCCTGTTCTCGCCCCTCCCCCTCGGTCACTGGACCCACCGCCAAGGGAAAGTCCCCCGAAATTCCATAGGGCCACAGGGCGCTCTTTGGCGGCCGTTCCCCCGGCTCCTCTGCCGCGGACAGCCGGGACAGCAGTTGGAACGCCTCTATCCCCTGCCGCTCTGTCAGGGATAGCTTTCTCGCCAAAGGAGCCAGAGAGGCTGCCTCCCCCGCCTGTCCTCTCAGGATGTTCCTTGCTCCCGTGGAGGCCGCGGCCGGGGTATCTCCAGCTCCCAGTGCCAGGGCGAACACCGCCCGCTCCCCTGGCTCCAGTAATACCGGGAAGCGGACCATCAGGCAGGGATCTGTGCCCACCCCCCGCTCCAGGGGACCGGCCCTCCGGCCACCCAGAGCCCTGAGACCCCCCCTGCCAAGGGCAGAGGCCCGGTCCAGGCAGGCTGTGATCCCCTCCCCCTCCCAGAGGACAGCCAGGGACAGGACCTTTTCCTCCCCCCTGGGACGGCGCTGAAAGAGAACGCCGTGGTCATCCAGCTCTCCCTCCAGAAACAGGCGGGAGAAGGCGGGGTGGGACTGGAAATCGGCCAGTGGGCACAGTACCGGCTCCAGATAGGCGAGCAGCTCGCCCTCCAGCCGCCCCTCCCCGGTCCAGGATAGCTCTACTCTACGCAGCTCCCCGTTTTCTCGCCGGGGGACGGCCAGGGTGGTCCGGGTGGCCAATCCTTCCCAGGTAAAAGTCCAGGCGGCTCCGGCGCTGTGAAACTCCCAGCTATATTCTCCCTTCTGGTACAGAGGGGCCGGGGTCAGGCCGAAGATCCCCTCTCTCCCCTGGAAAAATAAGGATATTCCGGCCGGGGCATAGTATTGTCCGAGCTTGGCCAGGGTGATCTGGCAGTCCCCCATCCGGGAGGCGGTAAGGCCGTTGTCACAGGCCAGGACCGACCAGCTACCATTAGACACCAGATGGCACTCCGGCGCCAGACGCCCAAACTCCCGCCCTGCCCGCACCAAAGCGGGGCCCTGGACGGGCCTGAGTTTTTCCGGGATGTCCCGCTCCGTCTGGCGCATGATAGGCGCCCCCACAGGGACCCGCTCCTGGAGCAGCTCCCGATAGGCGGCCATGTCGCAGTCCTTCATAAACCGCCGCTGCATCACATTGTCGTTGAGGGCGTTGTCAATGGCAATCAGGCTCATCCCCAAGTGGTGAGACATATAGGAACGGACCACCTCATGGTCCTGTCCCTCCGTCATCCGGGCAGGGGTATAGTCCACCGCCTCATATAGACCATAGGGCCCCTCCAGTCCCATATCCCGGAGTCTCCGCAGGTTGCGCAGGGCGCTTCGGGGAGCCAGCAGGAGGGCCAGGAAGGAGGAGTAGGGTGAGACTACCAGCTCGGAGTCCAGCCCCCGCTTCAGCCCTAGGGCCTGGACCCCGTGGGCCTTGTACTGGTAATTCATGCCGGGGTCAAAGGCGTAGAAGGCGGATTCCGAGATGCCCCAGGGAGTATGTGTCTTGTTCCCCCGCCGCTTCTGGGCATAGACGCAGAAGGACAGGGATTCGTACATAAAGGAATTTGGCTCGCAGGGCAGCAGCAGGTTGGGCATGAAGTATTCGAACATGGTCCCCGTCCAGGAGGCCATACCGCTGTAATCGTTGTCCCCCAGCATCATCCTGCCCAGCCTTCGCCAGTGCCGGGGCGAGACCTCTCCACGGGCTACGGAGATGAAGCTGGTCTGACGGGCCTCGCTGGCCATCAGGTCATACCACCCCGGCGTCAACCGGTCCCGCTCCGCCTCGTATCCAATGGAGAACAGCCTCCTCTCCCGGTCATAGAGGGGAGCGCAGTCCATAGCGTCGGACAGGCGCTCCGCCCGGCGGGCCAGTACATCCTCCCCCCACTGGTACAGCCCCTCCCGCAAAGCGATGAGGCAGCCCCGGAGATTGCCGCTGTCCACTGTGGACACATACCGGGGCTGGAGGGGCCGGAGGGAGGCGGTGTCGTACCAGTTGTACAGATGTCCCCGCCACTTCTCAAGCTCCTCTATCGTATCCAGAATGTGGGAAATGAGGTCGATCCCCCGCTCCCGCGGGATCAGCTTCAGGTCCGCCGCCGCCATGACAGACAGCAGAGCCATTCCGATGTTGGTGGGGGAGGTCCGTCGGGCCAGTCCCTGGCTGGGCTGCTCCTGCCAGTTGTCCGGAGGGAGAAAGTGGTCCTCCTGCCGGAGGAAGGCGTCAAAATATCCCCAGATGAGGGCCCCCTGGTGGAGGAGAAAGCTCCGGTCCGTGGGGGGCAGCTCCTTGCCCTTTTTGCCGGGCCTGCTGATGGCCCAGGCCAGAGCTGGAGCCATCAGCCACACCAGGCCCACCAGCCGTCCGATGCGCAGTTGGGCCAGAAGAAGCACGGCACCCCCTATGACCACGGAAAACCAGCATTTTTTCCCGTAGAACCATAGGCCGTCTCTCCCCTTTTCCGCCTGAGCGGCAGTGACCCAGGCCAGCAGGCCCCTCTTGGTGACGCCCATCCGCCACAGGGCCGTTGCGGCGGCGGTGGCGGCGGTATATGCCTGATATGGCAGAAGGACCAGCTGGAGGGCGGTCTGCAGGATGACTCCCGCCAGCCCGGCGATGACCGTGGAATGGTAGCGGCGGTGTTTACCGTTCCGCCGCCTGGCAGCCAGCTCCGCTCCGGAGAGCAGCAGGTTGGAGGCGGCGGCCAACACCGCCACGCCCCCCGCCCAGGCGAAAGCCCGGCCCGAAAAGCAGATGCCAAGCACCAGGGCTGCCAGGGTGCCCACCGGAGACAGAGAGCGGCGAAGATTGTCAAAGATTTTCCACCGGGCCAGAAGGGACAGCGGATTGTCCTCGGTCCCACCCTGGCCATCAGGAACCTGGTTTTTCAGCCAGGGCAGCAGCTGCCAGTCCCCCCGGATCCATCGGTGGAGCCGGGCAAAATAGCCGTACACTTTATAGGGGCAGCCGTCGGTCAGCTCCACTTCCCCCAGCAGGCCCGCCCGGAGGTAGCTGCCCTCCAGCAGGTCGTGGGACAGGATGGCGTTCTCCGGAAAACGGCCATCGAGGCAGGTGAAGAAGGCCTCCACCTGGAAAATTCCCTTTCCGGTATAGGTGCCCTGGTCAAAGAGATCGTGGTACACGTCGCTGGCTGTGGAGCCATAGGGGTCCACGCCCCCCAGGCCACCATAGACACGGGAGAAAAAGGACCGGTTGGCCGCCTCCAGTTCCACGGCCACCCGCGGCTGGAAGAGGGCGTGTCCAGAAGTGACGACCCGCCGCTGTCCGTCCACCACCGGCTGATTCAGGGGATGGGCCATAGCCCCCACCATCTCACGGGCGGTGCCTACGTTCAGGCTGGTGTCGCCGTCCAGTGTAATGACATATGTCACCTCACGCAGCCAGTCCTCCTCCCCCACCTCTGTCCGCAGGCCGGTCGACTTCCTTTTCAGCAGACGGACCAGTTCGGTGAGGGCCCCCCTTTTTCTCTCCCAGCCCATATACTTCTCGTCCTGGGCACTGAAGGCCGGCCGGCGGAAAAAGAGATAGAAACCGCCGCCGTATTTCTCGTTGAGAGCTTGGATAGCTCTATGGGCGCTGGTCACCCAGGCAGCTCCCTCCTCTCCCATGGGGGCAGCGCCGTCAGGCAGGTCGGCCAGAATGCCGAAGCGCAGCTCTGGACCGCTGTCCCGGTTTGCCAGCCGGTATCGCTCCAGCAGGGCGGCCAGCTTGGGGCCGCTGTCCTCCCCGGTGAGCAGGGACACGACCACGCAAAGGGTGCGATTCTCCCTTGGGATACCTCCCTCCAACTCCATCCTGGGGACGGGCCGGGGAGGCACTATCCGAACCAGGCCAAAGTCCAGGACGTTCTTCACGATATCGGACAGGGGAAGCAGTAGGAGCAGGGACAGCCACAGGCTCCCAGCGGCCACCCACAGGCCCGCCGCCAAAGCCAGAGACAGCCCAACCACCGCCCCCCCATAGCCCAGCCCGGAGGGAAGGCGCTTCTCCCGGCCCAGAGGCTGCCGGTACAGGTACCAGCCGATATGTCTGGCAGCCCCAGTCCCCCGTTTGGCCAGTTCCAGGGCCTTACGGGCGGTCTGGCTCTCCTCCAGGCGGAATTTTTTGGCCAGGCGGCACACCTGCTGGCGGTAGCGCCGCCTGGTGTCGTCGTCCATGTGGGGATAGTGGCCTGAGGGGTCCTGGGTCAAAATCTCTTCCACTCGGCTGATCTCCTCCAGCAGAGGGCCCCAATTCTCCCCCTCCAGCGCACGCAGGGCAGAAAAGAGATGCTCCAGCCGTCCAGGGTCAGTCCGCCCCTGCCGGAGCTCCTCCAACTGTCCGGCCTCCTGGGCCAGCTCCTGGATCAATTCTATCGCCAGGACCGGGACCAACAGGGATAGTTCCCGTTCCGTCAGCGGCTGAACAGTCTGAAAGGCTTTCAAATACCAGGTCAAACGCTCCCGCTCCAGGTGAGGGACCGCCCACACTCCTCCCCTGACACAGCGTTGGAGCAGGGCCCCTCCCTGTCCGTCCCCACGAAGCGGACCGGCCTTCTTCAGTGCCCGAAGGGCCTCCTCCCCCTCCCGCACCGCCAGGTAGTGGTTGTCCAGCAGCCACTCCACACTGGGCGGCAGGACCGCTTTCCTCTGGCTCCATTCACTCAGCTCCTCCTGAACCCGGTTCAGGATGGACAGATCCCTTTTCAGCCTTCGGACCAGCCGTCGGATTGGCACCTTCCCCCGCGGCTTCAGCTCCCGGGCGGCGTTGACGGCGTATTTGGTCAGATGGGCGTCGTCCATGGGGACATTGGGGGTATGGGACATGGCGATGTACCTCCTGTCAGTGTAAGTCACCGCGGCGCGCGGCCGGACCACTTCCGGTTCTTCGCTCCGCTATTTCTCCAGTTTCCCCCTCCTTCTGGGTGAATATACCAAAGCAGAGCCCTCTGCCCGCAAGGAATTTGACTTGACAACAGGAGAAAAATATGGTATGATTCCGTTTGTAAAGTTAATTGCCTTTACATTTTTTGTTTGAGGAGGTCAGGACCTATGAAAAGTCAGGCTTATCGCATGGCCATGCTCTATGATTTTTATGGCGATGTGCTCACTGACCGCCAGAAGGAATTTTATGACCTCTATTACAACGAGGACCTGTCCCTGGGCGAGATTGCCGAGAACTATGGCATCACCCGCCAGGGAGTCCGGGATGTTATCGTCCGGGCCGAGGCCATCCTCACCGAGTTGGAGGACAAGACCGGCCTGATCAAGCGGTTCCACACCATGCACAGCCAGTTGGAGCAGCTCCGCCAGGACGCCCAGCAGTTGGTGGAATTGGCTGCACAGCGGGACCAGGCCGACATGGAGCTGCTGGCCCTCCGGGTGCGGGATACCGCTGACCAGCTGTTAAAGGAGTAATCCATGGCATTTGAAGGACTTTCTGAAAAGCTGTCCGCCGCCTTTAAAAAGCTGAGGGGCAAGGGCCGCCTGTCCGAAGCCGATGTGAAGGAGGCCATGCGTGAAATCCGCCTGGCCCTTCTGGAGGCCGATGTCAGCTATAAGGTGGTCAAGCAGTTCGTGGCCCAGGTCACGGAGAAGGCTGTTGGGGCCGACGTGCTGGAGGCCCTGTCCCCGGCCCAGCAGATCATTAAGATCGTCAACCAGGAGCTTACCGAGCTGATGGGCGGGGCCAGCGCCAAGCTGACCATCGCCTCCAAGCCCCCTACGGTGGTCATGATGGTTGGCCTTCAGGGCGCCGGTAAGACCACCAACGGCGCCAAGCTGGCCGGTTTGATGAAGAGGCAGAACGGCAAGCGGCCCCTGCTGGCCGCCTGCGATATCTACCGCCCCGCCGCCATCAAGCAGCTGGAGGTAGTGGGCGAGCAGTTAGGCATCCCCGTCTTTCAGATGGGGCAGACAGATCCAGTGCATATCGCCAAGGCCGCGGTGGAGCACGCAATCAAACATGGCAATGACATGGTGTTCCTGGACACTGCCGGACGGCTCCATGTGGATGAAGCACTGATGGATGAACTACGCAGGATCAAGGCCGCTGTTTCTCCCACTGAGATCCTGTTGGTAGTG
Source organism: Muriventricola aceti (assembly GCF_025567565.1). Classification (NCBI taxonomy): domain Bacteria; kingdom Bacillati; phylum Bacillota; class Clostridia; order Eubacteriales; family Oscillospiraceae; genus Muriventricola; species Muriventricola aceti. The sequence goes on from NZ_JAOQKF010000015.1 coordinate 80,282, forward strand.
GACGCCATGATCGGCCAGGATGCGGTCAACGCCGCCAAAGCCTTTGATGACGCCTTGGATATCGACGGTGTAGTGCTCACCAAGCTGGACGGCGACGCCCGGGGCGGCGCTGCCCTCTCCATCCGGGCAGTAACTGGAAAACCCATCAAGTTTGTGGGCATGGGGGAAAAGCTGGACCAAATCGAGGTCTTTCACCCCGACCGGATGGCCAGCCGCATCCTCGGCATGGGCGACGTTCTCTCCCTTATTGAGAAGGCGGAGCAAAACTTCGATCAGAAGAAGGCTCTGGAGCTTCAGGAGAAGTTACGGAAAAACAAGTTTACCCTGTCCGACTTCTATGATCAGATGGTCCAGCTAAAGGGCATGGGCTCCCTGTCTGATATCGCCGGTATGCTTCCCGGCGTCAAGGCCTCTGATTTGGAAGGGGCCGCGCTGGATGGGAAGGCTCTCCAGCGAATGGAGGCCATCATCACTTCCATGACCCCCTATGAGCGGGAAAATCCCAGTATTCTCAATTCCAGTCGAAAAAAACGCATCGCCGCCGGATCTGGCACTCAGGTGGTGGATGTAAATCGACTACTCAAGCAGTTTGAGATGCTTCAGGCCATGACAAAGCAGTTTTCCGGCGGCAAGATGCCCAGAAGCCTGCGTAAGATGATGGGAAAAAAGGGCGGGATGATGCCTGGAATGGGACGGGGATTCCCTTTCTGAGACAGCCGCCAGTATAGGCCCCAGGGAGCGGAGCGCCAGATGCCCAAAGTGTATCTGAAGCAGAGCGGACTCCGCGCTGATGAGGTTGGCAAAGCGCCGCGCGCGCTTTCCATATAAATCTATCAATTCATTTGGAGGTGAATATAAATGGTTAAGATCAGACTGCGCCGCATGGGCGCCAAGAAGGCTCCCTTCTATCGTATCGTGGTGGCTGACTCCCGCTATCCTCGGGACGGCCGTTTCATCGAGGAGATCGGCATTTACAACCCTGTCGCCAACCCCGCCGAGCTGAATGTGGATGTGGAGCGCGCTCAGGCCTGGATCAAGACCGGCGCTCAGCCCACTGAGACCGTCCGTGATCTGCTGAAAAAAGCCGGTGCTCTGTAAGGCTGGAGGTTTTGCACACAATGAAAGAGCTTCTGACCTATGTCGCCCAAAACCTGGTGGAGCACCCGGAGCAGGTGTCCGTCACCGAGGCCGAGGGCGACGGCGAAACCGTCCTGGAGCTGCGGGTGGCTCCCGAGGATATGGGTAAGGTGATTGGCCGCCAGGGCCGCATCGCCAAGGAGATCCGTGTCCTGGTCCGCTCGCTTGCTCAACGGTCTGGAAAACGTGTTTCCGTAGAGATCGTCGACTAAAACAAAGGCGCAGGCTTTTCCTGCGCTTTTGTTTTCTTTCCATTTTCCTGGCGGCTTTCCGCCGCCTATGATATAAAATTTTCTGCAACGGAGGATATGCCATGCCGGCACAATATTTGGAAGTGGGCAAGATCACCAATGTCCACGGCGTCATGGGAGAGGTCCGGGTCCAGCCCTGGGCAGACTCCCCGGAATTTTTGTGCAAGTTCAAAACCCTCTATGTAGATCAGTCCCATTGGCCTATCCAGGTAGAGCGGGCTCGCGTCCATAAAAACATGGTTATCATCAAGTTTCAGGGGATCTGTGACGTTCCCTCTGCCCTGGCCATGCGCAACGCCATCTTGTATATCGACCGTAAGGATGCCCGTCTCCCCCAGGGCGCCTTTTTCCTGGCCGATATCTATGGGCTAGAAGCCCGTGACGCCCAGTCTGGACAAGTCCTTGGCAAGGTAGAAGACATTCTCACTTTGCCCGCCAACAATGTCTATGTCATCCGGGGCGGGGAGCGGGAGCTGATGATCCCCGCCGTCCCCCAGTTCATCGAGGAGACCAATGTGGAGGGCGGCTACCTGAAGATCCATATGATGGAGGGTCTGTAATGAAACGGGAATGGATGGGGGCTGCCCGGCTGGGTGTGGTCCTGTTTCTCCTTTATCTGGCTATCCACTACTGGGGAGCCCTGTCCTCCCTGCTCCTCTTGGGGCTGGGGGCCGCCTTCCCCCTGGTTCTGGGCGCCGTTATCGCTTACGCAGTCAATATCCTCATGAGCCTGTATGAGGGCTGGTACTTCCCCGATACCAAAAGTCCCTTTGTCATCAAAAGCCGCCGGCCGGTCTGCCTGCTTTTGGCTTTTGCCAGTCTGATCGCCATCGTTTTCCTCCTCATCCGCATGATTCTTCCTGAGCTGTTAGAGTGTACCCTGGTTCTCATCCAGGAGGTAGTGCCTATGCTGGAGAAGCTGAGTGAAAATCTGGACCTGTCCCAGTTCTTCTCCATCTCCAGCACCGCGCTGGCAGATGGCTCCATTAACTGGAAGGAGGTCATCACCTCCATTACTCAGTGGCTGGTCAAGGGAGTAGGTGGTGTCATGGGCTCGGTACTGTCCCTGGTTTCCGCCACGGTTTCCACCGCCTTTACCGCCGTCGTGAGCATCATTTTCTCCATCTATCTACTCTTGGGCAAGGAGAAGCTGGGCCGCCAGATCTCCCTAGTTATGAAGACCTATCTGAAGCCGGCCTGGTACAGCCATCTGGTTTACTTTCTTGAAACTCTCCACTCCTGTTTCCGCCGCTTCGTGGTGGGCCAGTGTACAGAAGCCGTCATCCTGGGCCTGCTGTGTATGGGCGGCATGATGCTGTTGCGGTTCCCTTACGCCTCCATGGTGGGAGCTCTCATCGGCTTTACTGCCCTGATCCCTGTGGCCGGCGCTTACATCGGCGCCGGTGTGGGAGCCTTTATGATCTTTACTGTATCACCCTTCCAATCGCTGTTCTTCCTGATTTTTATCGCGATCCTGCAGCAGCTTGAGGGCAATTTAATCTACCCTAAGGTAGTGGGCTCCTCCATTGGCCTGCCCGGTATCTGGGTGCTGGCTGCTGTCACCATTGGCGGCGGCGTCCTCGGCATTGGCGGGATGCTGCTGGCTGTCCCCT
>NZ_JAOQKF010000015.1:83582-95798 GCF_025567565.1 Muriventricola aceti
CGTCATCGCCGCACGGGCATCCTGTCCTATGGCCAGAAGGTCCGCGGTAGCCGCACTGCCTACCGCCACATCCCGGGCCATCGCCGCGCCACCGGCGGCGTATATCCCGACAGAGCTTCCTCCAATGGCCAGATAGCCGAAGGCACAACCTCCTACCGCCACATACCCCAGAGCGATCCCGCCCATCGCGAGCAGGCCGAGGGCCATTCCGGCCAGGGCCAACAGCCCCATTCCAAAGGCCCCTACTGTGATTCCCCCCAGCGCAAAGACCCCGATGGATAGCGCACCCACCGAAACATTGCCGATGGCAACAACACCTCTGGCGACACAGAAGCCCCGCTGTGCCAGGTTAATATGGACCAGCGGCAGCCCAAAGACGGTACACTTGCTTTTATACTCATAGTGCCAGCTGTTATAATGGTAGTGGTTCTCCACCACCACTGGGCCGTTCTGGGCGGCGGCACATGATTCCATCTCATGACCAGTGATGAGCCAGTCCAGCGTCACGTTAAAATACCGGGCCAGGGCGGTCAGGTTATCCATATCAGGCCGGCTTGTGCCTGCCTCCCACTTCTGCACCGCCTGGCGGGTCACCCCCACCAGATTGGCTAGTTCCTCCTGAGAAAGCCCAGACCGCTTGCGCAGGTCATAAAGCCGATTTTGAAATTCCATACTGTCCCCCTCTTTTGTTTTGTTCCTGAGTCGGTGTTCAGCATAGCAAATTTCAGTGAACAGCGCAACCAAAAGCTGTATTCAATTTGACAACCGCCGGTTGCGGAAGCTATTTTGCGCTCATCTGCTCATAGCGGCGGCTGGGATTGGAAATACTGTTTCCGGGGGTGATCTCTGTGAAAAAGCAGGAATTTAGAAATTCTGTGGAGGACCTGCGTCTGAGTCCGGAGCTTCGTCTGTGTCCCAAGTTCGACCCGACCAGCATCGCCCACTTCCATGTGGCCACTCGAGAGGATATGGGTTTCCGCGTCCTGGACAACTGCGCCGAGGAGCACATCATGTAAACCCCTGCCGCCCGTGGGCAGCTACTTCGCAGCCCTTCATAGGGCAGACGACAAACCCGCCAAAAAAGGAGGGGGAGGCATCCGCTAAAACGGATGCCTCCCCCTCCTTTTCCCAATTTCATGTATCACCATACTGGCGGGGCAAAAGATAGGCAGCCAAAATCGCCAAAAATTCAGAGGCTTTTGGTCTGTTCATCAGTGGATGGCGGGCCAGCTCTTCTAGGAATGGACGGCCGCGGTTCCACGCAATTTCTGCTATCATCCGGATGTTGCGCTCAACGCAGCTCCAGTTGGTCTGGTATTGCCCCGCCACCTCAGGGTATAGGCATTTGGTTACCAGCAGAAGCCGCTCCGGCTCCTGGATCGCGAGATGCACCGCGAAGGCTGTATGGAAAAAGCCTATGTAGTTCGCGGTAACTCCCAAGCGGAGCAACAGGTCATAAATATCAGTCATCTCCGCGGATGTGTCAAAAGTCATGTTTTTCATATTACAACAGCTTTAGTATCTCCCCAAAATGATATTGAAAAGCCTCTTGCTTGTCCGCTGGCAAAAAATGATACCACTCGACCTGGCGCAGAAGGCATCTCGCTTTTCCTGCCGCCTCTATAGACACCGTTCCGAATACCAGTTCATCCAGCGAAACTCCTAGTGCATTGGCGATGCGGATCAGGGTATCCAATGTCGTATTTCCGTCGGCCATCGCCGCCTGAATTGTCGACTTTGGAATGCTGAGTTCCCTGGCAAAATCTGAAAGACTTTTTCCCATTCCCTCCTTGTATGCTTTTAAGTTGTCTGATAGGTGATTGGTTCGTTCCACACAATTCCCCTCCTTTTTATTTCTCAATATAAGAATAAGGGAAAATATGCAGTTTGGGTGACCGGGATTTCGGTTTTTTTCGTCAATTTTCGGTCAGAGTGATCTACCGCCAGCGATACCTCTTTTTTTCTGTCTTATACGCCGTTTCTCCACCTTTATTCGTCTATAATCCCTTTGCCAGCTTGTCGATGTTTTGATGCAGCCGGAATAAACTCCCAATGCCGCTCCAAAAGTAGTCCTGAGATGCGGAAAAGAACTCAAAAAATTCATATCAAGAAGAAGATAAAATAACATAAAAAGCCCGCAATCCGCAAAAAGCAAAAGGATTGCGGGCAGGCAAAGAGCGACTAAAATCCATATTTTCATGCACGCAATAAAAGCGCAGCGAAGCTACGATACCAAATCGTAATCCAGCGCAGCGGGTTCGATTTGGAAAGGAGGAGCAGCGGCGTGAGCGCGCTCTGACTTTTGCAAAAAAAGTCGGAGCAAGCGATACAAAGCTTGCTCCGACGTGGTGCCGGTGACCGGACTCGAACCGGTACGCTGTCGCCAGCGGTGGATTTTGAGTCCACTACGTCTACCAATTCCATCACACCGGCTGGTATCTGATGCAGGGAATATTATACATGAAAGTCAGAGGATTTGCAAGAGAAAATTTTGCTCCTTCCACGGCCCTGCTCTCCTCTCTTAAAAGGAAAGCGATTTATTCTACGATCAGGCTTCCAGGAAGAACCCGCTCACTCCAGAAGAGTATGCCAGTGCACCGCCGCTCTGGCCCGGAAGCATAGCTCCAACTGTTCCCGAGTCGTCTTTTCCCAGTCCAGCGGAGGCATGGAATCAAGAGGGAACCAACCGCTGGCCGTCGTCTCCAGATTCTCCTGAAATGCTCCGCCCAACAGAGTACACAGGACAAAGGCGATGGTCACCTTCCAGGGATACACCGTGGTGTGATGCCGCTCCCCATCCAGAAGGGCAATCAGCCGGTCTGCCCTCACCTCCAGTCCTGCCTCCTCCCGCACCTCTTTCACGGTATTCTCCGCTACGGAGATATCCATGTCCACCCAGCCTCCGGGCAGAGCCCACCCCTTCGGCTCCTGAACGAGGAGAATCCTCTCCCCCTGAAAAACAGCGGCCCGGGTGGCCAGCTTCGGGGTCTGATACCCAGTTTCGCAACAGAACAGGTCCTTTACCTTTTCCAGCGGCATATCTCCTTGGAAGGCCAGTATCTCCGCGGCGATCTCCCGGATACGGGCATACCTCTCCCGGTCGAATTTGTCCTTGCCATAATACAACCCGGCCTGCGCCAAGCTCTGGAGCTCCACCGCCCAGTCCAGCCATAGCTTTTTTCTGTCCACGGCGCTTCTCCTCCTAAGTCATGCCCTTTTCAGTTCCATATACAGGATGGGATAAGGCCTCCCCTGATCGTCGGTGTCCGTCCGGCGGCAGACGGAAAAGCCCATGTGCTCATAAAATCCTTTGGCTCCCCTATTCTGCTCGTTGACGTTTACCTTGCTGGCACCGAAATTCTTGACGGCGTAGTCCATCATGGACCGACCCAAACCATTGCCCCGCACCGCGGGGTCCAGGAAAAGCATCTCGATCATCTCTCCCTCCACGCCCAGAAAGCCCACGGGACGGTCCTGCTCGTTAAAGGCCACCGCCAGCTTCCCAATCCCGCCAATGGCCTGGGGCACATACTCCTTGATGCGCTCCACGTCTCCGGGCATCAGGAAGTTGTGGGTAGCTCGGACAGAATCCTCCCACACTTGGGTGAGGACGCCGATCAGCTCCGGCATCCTGTTCTCAATGGTCTGGATCTTCATGGTCTTGTTCCTCCTGATGGAAATAATAATATACCGCTTGAGCGGTGTTCCTGGGCACCACCTCCCGGAGTTGCTCCAGAGAGGCTCCTCTGATCGCTTTGATGGTCTTAAAGTGTTTGAGGAGTTGGGTGCGGCGCGCCTCGCCCACACTGGGGATCTGATCCAGCACTGAGGTCTTCATGTGCCCCGACTGGAGCTGACGGTGGTATTCGATGGCGAAACGGTGGGTCTCCTCCTGGATCTGGCCGATCAGGGCGAACACCGCGGGGATAGACTGGATGCCGATTTCCCGCCCATCCGGATGGACCAGGGCACGGGTACGGTGCCGGTCGTCCTTTACCATACCGAAGGCGGGGATCTCCAGCCTCATTGACTCCAGCACCCGCTGGGCCACCTTTACATGCTCATGACCGCCGTCAATAAGCAGCAGGTCGGGACGGTCGGCAAACTTCTCATCCCCCTCTAGATAGCGGCGGAAGCGCCGGGTAAGCACTTGCTCCATGGAGGCGTAGTCATCCGGCCCGGTCATGTCCTTCAGCTTGAAGCGCCTGTAATCCCGCTTGAGGGGCCTGCCGTCCGCATATACCACCATGGAGGCCACAATGTCGCTGGCTCCCTGATTGGAGATATCGTAGGACTCCATCCGCCGGGGCGGCTGTTCCAGCCCCAGCATCTTCCCCAGCGCCTCCAGCAGCTTGTTCTGCCGCTCCTCCCGTGTGGTGGCCCGTTCCACCTCCTCCTGGGCATTTTGGTTGGCCAAGCGGATCAGGTCCATCTTGGCCCCCCGCTGGGGGGTGACAAGTTCCACTTTCCGCTCCACCTGCTCGGACAGCAGGCGGGTCAATGGTACCTGGTCCACCAGTTCACAAGGGAGCAGTATCTGCCGGGGCAGACGGTTACGGCCCACATAGTATTCCCGGACCAGAGAGGATAGGACGCTCTCCTCATCCTCTTCCATCGGGGTTTCCAGCAGATCAAAGTCTTTGGCGGCCAGCTCCCCCTCCATGTAGTGGAGGACCACGAAACAGCTCTTGGCCTCCCCTCGGAAAAAACCGGCCACATCAGTATCCGCCAAGGAGCCGGCCACTACCTTCTGCCGTTTTCCAAGCAGCTCGATGGCTCTCAGTCGGTCCCGCAGCTGGGCTGCCTGTTCAAAGCGCAGTTCTTCTGCCGCCCGCTCCATCTCTGTGGTCAGATCTGCCTGTACTTCCTTGAACCGCCCCTCCAGCAGGGACACGGCCTGGGACACCGCCTGGTCATGCTGGGCCTTCAGCTCATCCCCCCGGCAGTAGCCGTCACACTTGCCCATATGAAAGTTGAGGCAGGGCCGCTCCTTGCCGATATCCCTGGGAAACTTCTTCCGGCAGGAGGGCAGGCGCAGGGCGGTACGCAGGGCGTCGATAATCGCTTGGGTGCTGTGGCGGCTGGCGTAGGGCCCAAAGTACCTCGCTCCGTCCTCCGCCGGTCGGGCCGCCAGGGAAAAGCGGGGATACGCCTCATTAGACAGGCGGATATAGGGATAGCCTTTATCGTCCTTCAGCAGAATATTGTACCTGGGCTGGTGCCGCTTGATGAGAGAGCACTCCAGGACCAGGGCCTCAAACTCGCTGTCAGCCACAATGACGTCAAAGTGGTCGATCTGGGATACCATGGCCCTAGTCTTTTCCGTATGGGAGGCCAGATTCGCAAAGTACTGGCTCACCCGGTTTTTCAGCGCCTTCGCCTTACCTACATAGATGACAGTATTCTTTGCGTCCTGCATGATATACACGCCGGGCTTCAGCGGCAGGCTATGGGCTTTTTCTTTCAGTTCCTCAAAGGTCATGGCGCGCTCCCTCCTTTTGGGGAAATATCAAAAAAGGCACCGCCAAGCGGTGCCTTTTCATGGGAAATGCCTTACTCAGAAAAATCGGAGGAGATCATCTTGTAGAGTGCTTCGACCGCTTCCTTCTCATCGGGCCCGTCCGCGATCAGTTTAATTGGAGTACCCTTGACGATGCCCAAGGACAAAACGCCCAGCAGGCTCTTGGCATTGACCTTGCGCTCCTCCTTCTCCACCCAGATAGAGCTCTTGAACTCGTTGGCCTTCTGGATAAAGAAAGTGGCGGGTCTGGCGTGCAGACCGACCTGATTGTTCACGACTGCTTCCTGACTATACATGGCTGTACCTCCGCACTGGTCGTTTTATATGGTCTAAGCATACCAGATTTATCCCGTTCTCGTCAATGACATTTTTCACAAATCTAACTCTTTCCTTACAGGAAAAATTCCTGTAACCAACGGGATTTTCTAGAAATCTTTTCCAAGAGGGATGATCCGTCAAATTCTTGGCGGAAAATTCGCCTGTTCTTCCCCCACAAACTCAAAACGCTGTTCGTCTCACCCGTTCTTACCCCATCCCGCTGGGCGAAGAGCCTTCCTTTGAGGGGTGCCCCGCTACTTCAGCTCAACCACTGTGACGCCGTCCTCGCCCTCGCCGTAGCGGCCCGGACGGAAGGACTTAACATACCGGCTACGCCTGCAATAGGTCCGCACCGCGTTCCGCACCGCCCCTGTGCCTTTGCCATGGATAATGGTCACCGTTTCCAGCTTGCCCATCATGGCGGTGTCCAGGAATCGCTCCAGCACAGCGATGGCCTCGTCGGTCATCATACCGCGCAAATCCACCTGGGAGGGGACGGCAGCGGTACGCAGGGTATGCTCCGCCCGGGCGACAATGCGCCGGGCCTCCTTCTGGGACTGGCTCTCCCCCTCCACTACCCGGACCTCGTCCTGCTTCGCGGAGATCTTTAAAATGCCGGCCTGAAGCTGAAGGGAGCCGTCTTTATTGACCGACAGAACCGTGGCCTTAGTCCCCATGGACACCAGCTCCACAGTGTCCCCAGCCACGGCAGGACGGGTTGGCGGCGGGGTTTCCACCTCCTGGGCCGGACCGCCAATGCCCCGCTCCGCCTCGTTGAGCAGGCGGCGGGCCTCCGCCCGGCTGTCATTGACCTGCTGCCAGTCCAGGTCCCTCCGCTTCTGGAGCTCCTTCAGCTCTGATATGGCCAGGTCGCTGGCGTCCCTGGCCTCCTGAATGATGGCACGGGCCTCGGCCTGGGCCTTCTCCACCACCTTGGCCCGCTCCGCCTCCAGCTTTTCCCGGTACTCCCGGGCCTTACTGGCCGACTGCTCCATCTCCAGCTTCAGCCGGCGGGCCTCTGTCCGTTCTCTCTCCATCTCCTGGCGCTGCTGGTCCAGACGGGTGAGCACATCCTCGAAACGGACGTTTTCCGCATCCAGGCGGGCGGCTGCCTTTTCGATGATATACTCGGGCAGGCCCAGCCGGCGTGAGATGGCAAAGGCGTTGGACTTTCCGGGAATACCCAGTACCAGGCGGTAGGTGGGGGCCAAGGTCTCCACATTAAATTCGCACGAGGCATTCTCCACCCCTGGAGTGGTCATGGCGTATACCTTCAGCTCGGCATAGTGGGTCGTGGCCGCCACCTGGGCTCCCAGTCCCCTGGCGGACTCGATGATAGCAGCGGCCAGGGCAGCTCCCTCTACCGGGTCGGTCCCCGCTCCCAGCTCGTCAAAGAGAATCAGGCTCTCGTCATCCGCCTCCTCCAAGATGCCCACGATATTCACCATGTGGGAGGAGAAGGTGGACAGGGACTGGGCGATGGACTGCTCATCCCCAATATCGGCCAGCACACGGGAGACGACCCGTACGGTAGAATCATCTTTTGCCGGGATATGGAGGCCGCACTGGGCCATCAGGGTGATCAGGCCTAGGGTCTTCAGGGTAACCGTCTTTCCTCCGGTGTTTGGGCCGGTGATAACCAGGGTATCAAATCGCTCCCCCAATTCCAGGTCGTTGGCCACCGCCTTCTTCTGGTCCAGGAGGGGGTGCCTTGCTCCCCGCAGGCGCAAATACTTGTCAGACAGCCTGGGTTCAGTACACTCCAGCTTTAGGGACAGCTTGGCCCGGGCGAAGATGGCATCCAGCCACACCAACAGCTGGTAGTCCTCTAGGATGTCTTCCTTGTGGGTGGCGCACTGGGCGGATAATTCGGCCAGGATGCGCTCGATCTCTTTTTTCTCCTTGGCCAATAACTCTCGCAGCTCATTATTGGCCTTGACAACCCCCATGGGCTCGATGAAAAAGGTAGACCCGGAGGAAGACACATCGTGGACCAGGCCTGGGATAGCGTTTTTATGCTCCGACTTCACCGGCACCACATACCGGTCTGAGCGTATGGTGATGATGGCCTCCTGAAGGTACTTGGACTGGTTGGAGGAGATCAGCTTCTGCAGGATGTCCCGGACCTTGGACTCCGTGGCCCGCATATGCCGGCGGATGTAGGCCAGCTCCGAACTGGCGGAGTCCGCCAGTTCATCCTCCCCTACAATGGAGTTGGTAATAGTATCCTCCAAAAAGCGGTTTGGGGTCAAGGCGTGGAACAGGTGAGAGATGGGAGACTTCTCCTCCCCAGCTCCATACTCACCGGCGGTGCGGGCGGCCCGCAGGACGGCGGCTACCTCCAACAGCTCCCGTGTATTCAGGCTGCCCCCCATATCCGCCCGCTGGAGGCTGGCCGCCACCGGACGGATCCCGGCAAACCCTGGGGTGCCCCGGAGGATCAGCAGCTTCACAGCGGCAGAGGTCTCCTCCTGGGCCCGGCGCACATCCTCTATATCGGACATAGGACGCAGGGCGAGGGCTCGCTCCCGCCCCTCGTCGGTGACGGCGCAACCGGCCAGCATTTCCAGCACCCTGGGCAGCTCTAGGGTTTGGATGGATTTTTCAAACAGTTCGTTCATATCAAAACTCCTGACAACGGATGTATCTTTTTCTTTATTTTCTCATAAAGACGGACATTTGGCAAGGGAGAGAGGATTCTCTGTGGGAAAATGCCTTCCCTTCTTCTTATATTTTACCCAGATTTGACCTGTCAGCGGTGGAACTTTACAGACCTGCCGCGTATGATGGTATCAGAAAGGAACCAAAAAGCTCCGGGGAGCGGGCTGTGACCGGCGCGGCATGGACCTGTCCTCCCCGTTCTCAATATGGCTGACTAAGGATCTTTTCTTCTTTTCATTTCTATCCTCCAACAGGTTTGGGCGCCAGCATAAGCTGACGCCCAAATCTTTTCTTTCAGCAGCCAGGCGCTTTCTTCCATCCCAGGCGGGTACCCACCTGATCTCAGCGGCGGGCAGGCAGAGGGGTGTCGTCCTTGAGCCGCCCTAGAGGGCGGTAAACTGTGCAATACATAGTGACAAAGCAGGCCAAACCGCCAACGAGCTGGGACACCGCCTCGGCGATAAATACACCGTTTGTCCCAATCCAGATGGGCAGGATGACCGTCAGCGGGGCATTGATGATGGCCTTACGCAGCAGAGAGAAGAATACAGCCTGCTTGGAGCGGCCCAGAGCCACAAAGACGGCCTGCCCCGCAGACTGGAGGGACATGGGGATAAAGAGGGCAAAATAGATGCGGAGGGCGGGGATACCGGCCTGAATTACCTCCGGCTCATCGTTAAATATCTGGATCATCAAGCCTGGGAAGGCCATGGCCAGTGCCCAAAAGGCGGCGGCATAGGCCACAGTCAGTCCGCAGCCAAAGCGGATGGACTGGCGGACTCTGCCATACTTACCCGCCCCGTAATTGTACCCCATCACTGGCTGGGAGCCGTTGGTCAGCCCGTGGACCGGCATGAAAAAGACCTCCCGGACCGAGTTGATAATGGTCATGATGCCCACATACAGATCGCCGCCGTAGAACTGGAGGGTGGCGTTGCACACCACCTGGACCAGGCTGTTGGTCATATTCATGCAGAAGCCGGACAGCCCCAGAGCGATGATGCGCCTGACCCGCTTTCCCTGTAACGGAAGACAGCGCCGGCGCAGCTTGAGAATGGATCGGCGGCCGGTCAGAAATTGGAGCACCCATACCGCGGATACACCCTGAGCGATCACGGTGGCCAGGGCCGCTCCCTTCACCCCCATATCCATCAGGAAAATAAAGATGGGGTCTAACACGATATTGATGACCGCGCCGATGACCACGGTAAACATCCCAGTCTTTCCAAACCCCTGGGCATTGATAAAGGGATTCATTCCCAGACCGATCATAACAAACAAGGTGCCGCAAAGGTAGATGGTCATATAGTCGTCAGCGTAGGGAAATGTATCGTCGCTGGCACCAAATAGATAGAGGATGGGCCGCTTCAGCACCAGGAAAAATGCCGTAGCCGCCGCACCAAGAAGCAGAAGAAGCGTAAAGGAATTTCCCATCACATTCTCCGCTTCTTCCTCATCTCCTTTTCCCCGATAGATGGAACACAGCGGACCGCCTCCGGTACCGCAGAGATTGGCCAGCCCCATGATGATAGACACGATGGGGATAGTAACTCCCAGCCCGGTGAGCGCCAGGTGGCTGCTGCCGGGCAGGCGGCCTAGATAGATGCGGTCCACTACGCTGTACAGTACATTCACCAGTTGAGCCGCCGTCATAGGCAGTGCCAGGGACAGGATATTGCGGGGGATGCTCCCCTGAGAAAAGTCGTTTTTTACCTGGGCCAAGTTTGCTTCCTCCTCTCTCTGCCCATGGTCTCTGAAACAAAATCCGCCGACAACGGCGCTGTCGGCGGTTCGGGACAGGTCTGATATCAGTGTCGAGTTTAACACAAGTTTCTTAAAAATGGAAGATGGATCCCTTACCCCACAGAACGTGCAGGCCATTTTCCCGGATTCATAGTGTCGGGAGTCCCCTTCTCCATAATTGTTTGGTACAACTCTATTTTGTGATCCATATACTGCAACCGCCTCTTGGCCTCCTCCAACTGGGCACGCACTTTTTCCCGCTGGGTCCTGATAATATCACAGCGCTTCGGAATGGTGGAGTCTCCCTCCAGGCATAGTTCCACATATTCTTTGATCGAATCTAGTGACATCCCGCTGTCCCTGAGATATTTTACTCCTGTCAGCCAATTCAAAGCCTCTCCGTCAAACAGCCGATTGTTGTTTTTATCCCGAAACACATGAGGAATCAGCCCCCTGTCTGTATAAAAACGGATCGTATGTTCAGAGAGATGTAACTGTTTGGCTGCCTCTTTCACCGTAAACAAAATTTCCCTCCTCCTTTTAAAAAGGCACTTGACTTCGAGTAACTCGAAGGCAGTAGTCTTAGTATAGCACAAAAATTCTCCGGTGAAAAGCGCTTCTATTCAAAAGGAGGACTCTCTTATGAATCATATTACTCTAAATAACGGATCGACCATGCCCTTGGAGGGCTTTGGCGTATTTCAGATTCCTGACCTTGCTCAATGTGAGCAGGCCGTATCCCAGGCTCTGGCCTGCGGATACCGGCTCATCGACACTGCCGCCGCCTATTGCAACGAGGAGGCCGTGGGCGCTGCCATCCGCAAGAGCAGCATCCCCAGACAGCAACTGTTTATCACTACCAAGCTATGGGTCCAGGATGCGGGGTATGAAAAGTCCAAGCAGGCGTTCCAACTCTCTCTCGATAGACTAGGCCTAGACTATTTGGACCTTTACCTGATCCATCAGCCCTTTGGAGATTACTACGGCTCCTGGAAGGCCATGGAAGAATTGTACCGGGAGGGCAGGATCCGCGCTATCGGCGTATGCAACTTCTATCCGGACCGGCTGACCGACCTGTGCGCCAACGCCAGTGTGATCCCGTCGGTTGACCAGGTGGAACTCCATCCCTTCTTCCAGCAGGCAGGCGCCCTTCAAGCTATGCGGGAGCTAGGAGTCCAGCCCCAGGCATGGGGTCCCCTGGCTGAAGGGACCCATGGGATATTCCAAAACGAGGTATTGTCTGCCATTGGAAAAAAATACGACAAAACTGTGGCCCAAGTGGTGCTGCGCTGGAACGTACAGCGTGGTGTGTCCATTATTCCTAAATCTGTCCACCGGAACCGTATGGAGGAAAATCTGGCTATCTGGGATTTTGCTCTTGGTGATGAGGACATGGCCGCTATTACTCAGATGGATCTGGGGCACAGCGAAATCATAGATCACTCTTCTCCAGAAACAGCGAAATGGCTCAACAGCTGGAAGATCCATGACTAATCTTTCTAAGCGCAGAAGGATCCCAGACATAAGGACACCTCATACAGAAACAACCATTTGGAATGCATTGAAAGGAGTCGTCTATTCTGATATCAGGACAGACGACTCCTTTTGAGCAAAAAATATCAATCATCCAGGCCGGGCAGACAGGTGATATAGACAGGTTTGTAGGGAATCGATGAACGGGAGCACTGTGGAGGGCAGATCACCTTCTCCGCGGTTTTGCTACAATAGGCTACGGCTGATCTGCCGGTCCAACACCGCCTGCCCCTCGTCGGCGCGCTGGGAACGGTCTACCGTCATATGACCCCAGCCGGACCGTTTCAAATAGTTTGTAATTCACAGGAGCCCCTTTTGCCTCAGTAGAAGTTTTCCTGAGCATACTTATATAGTTCCTCCTGGAAGTCAGGGTGAGCAATAGCGGCCATGGCAGCGGCTCTCTCGCCTAAAGACAGGCCATGCAGATGGGCCACGCCGTA
>NZ_JAOQKF010000016.1:0-55637 GCF_025567565.1 Muriventricola aceti
GCCTCCTCCATCTCCAGCTATGCCGTGAAGGCCATGGACTGGGCGGTGAACGCCGGTCTGCTGTCCGGCAAGGGGAACAACACCCTGGCGCCTACCGCCGGGGCCACCCGTGCCGAGGTAGCACAGATCTTCATGAACTTCTGTGAGGATATCGCAAAGTAAGGCCGATTTTATTCCAATCGTGTACTGGCAAAGGGGCCGCTCCATCATGGAGCGGCCCCTTCTTTTGCTTGGCAACCATAAATGATATGACGACCGTGCGGATTTGTGGAGATGTGGCAAAAAGAGAAATTTTTGTTTTGCCGCAAGTTTTACCAGAACACGGGGTGTAGCAGGAAGCTGCTAAAAATTTGACAACAGATTTTTTGAAATTTTGGGAAAGAATAATGGTGCGTGGAACAAAGCGTTCCACGCCTTTTGAAAACAGGGAAGGAGCGAGGAGAATGAACAACAGCGGTTGTGGAGGATGCGGAAAATTTGTTCTGGGCGTGGCCACTGGAATGGCGGCGGGCGCGGCCCTGGGCATGACTATGGCGCCATCCCACCGACAGATCAAGCGGGCCGCCCATATGGCCGCCAAGCGGGTCAATGAGGCGGTGGAAAACCTGGCCGAGGCCATGGACCTGTAAAGGCAAAACAGAGCCGGACAGTCCTGGACTGCCCGGCTCTGTTTTTGCAGGTTCCCGATTTCTGCATCCAGTCTTCAGGGGGATGTAGGGAGGTCCTCCCTGGGGTGAGCGCTCATCTCCCAGAAATGCAGCTCATGGAGGGAGCAGGCGCGGAAAATCTCCCTGCACTTTTTTGCCCGCTCCGGTGCCAGATCTTGGCAGGCCTGGTCGGTAAACTCGGACCAGGCCCGGCAGATGGCGTCGTAGCGGTTGCCGGCGTAGTCCCGGACAAAGGGCCAGTAGGGAGTATTTTCCACTCCGGGGGAGCGGCGGATCAGCTCGCCAAAGATCCAGCCATAGCTCAACATACAGGGCAGACAGGCCATCATGCACTCGGCGGCCCCCTCCCCGTCCCGGGCGGCGGCCAGCATACTGTCCACATAGGCCCGATTCTCCGGCCGGAGGGGGAGGGGCTGGATCTCCTCGTCCGTGATGCCGTAGCGTTTCAGGTAGTAACGTCGGGTGGCATCCTCGCTCTCATTGACAAAGGAGAGCAGGGAGTAATAGTTACGGATCTCCGCCATGTCCCGGGAGTGGATCATCCCCCAGGCAAATACCTTGGAATACTCCCGCAGGTACAGACTGTCGTCCACGATGTAGCCCTTGAAGCACTCCTCGGGGAGAGAGCCATCGGCCACACCCTTCAAAAATTTTGTATTCAGGCAGGACTCCCAGATGGGCAGGCTGTCCTGGATGCACTCCTCTAAAAAGTTCATGACTGTTTCCCTCCTATGGCGTTTTGGATGGTCTTCAGCGGCAGGGCGAGCATAATCAGCGTGGTAGCGGTGCCCTCGGGGATCTTGCAGGACAGGTGGTAGGTGATGCTGTACCCCCAGGCCCCCCAGCCGTCCCAGGCGTTTTGAGAGAAAAAGACTACGCCGGAGAGCATCTGGCCAATGAACCGCAGCAGGATGGCCAGCAGTACCCCGCACAGCACCTTCCATTTCTTGTCGTTGCCGAAGATCCCGGCATAGCCCAGGGCGGAGAAGGCAACCAGGTGCTCCACGAAAATCTGGGCCCAGTGGACGGGGGCCCAGGCAGGGATGAGGAAGATGGCCAGAATACCAGTGACCCAGCCGGTGACGCAGGCCAGCCGCCAGTCATAGGTGAGGGCCAGCAGCATCAGGGGAATCCAGGAGCCCGGACTGATGGCCGCCCCGGTGGGAAGGTAGAGCAGAAAGGAGCCCAAAACCAGGGTGGCGGCACACGTCAATCCGCCGTAGCACACAGACCTGGTGTTTAGGCGCAGTCCCCGGCACAGCCAGGCGGTGACGGCCAGATAGGCGACGGTAAAGACAGCGGTGATCATGGTGGAGGGGGTCATTTAACAAACTCCCCCTCTAGGTTAAAGAGATGATCCAGCGGCCCTTTTCCCTGCCCCAGGTCTAGCATGGAGGCCAGGGCGCCGGAGAGATAGGTCTTGGCCCGCTCCACGGAGGTGTCTAGGTCGTAGCCCTTGGCCAGGTTGGAGGCGATGGCGGAGGACAGGGTGCAGCCGGTGCCGTGGGTATTGGGATTGTCGATTCGGCGGCCATAAAACCACTTGGCCTCGCCGGAGCGCCACAGCAGGTCATTGGCGTCGTTCAGGTCGTGGCCTCCCTTGCACAGCACGGCGCAGCCGTACCGCTCACTGATGGAGCGGGCGGCCCGCTCCATGTCCTCGGGACCATGGATGGTCATGCCGGAGAGGACCTCCGCCTCCGGGATGTTGGGGGTGAGAACGGTGGCTAGGGGGAGCAGCTCCGCCTTCAGGGCATCCACCGCCTCCTCGGAGATGAGACGGTCGCCGGAGGTGGCCACCATCACCGGGTCCACCACCAGCTTCTCCACCCGGTATTCCTTCAGCTTCCGGGCGATGACCTGGATCAGAGGCACGCTGGATACCATTCCGGTCTTTACCGCGTCCGGCATGATGTCCGTAAAGACGCAGTCCAGCTGTTCCGCCAGAAATTCAGGCGTGACCTCCATGATGCTCTTGACGCCGGTTGTATTCTGGGCCACCAGGGCTGTGACCGCGCTCATGGCGTATACGCCATTGGCGGTCATGGTCTTGATATCGGCCTGGATACCGGCGCCTCCGCTGGGGTCGGTCCCAGCGATCGTCAATGCTGTTTTCATTGTGAAAACTCCTTTCTTTTTTTGCATTGAAGTTTTATTACGCGACAGCAGGTGGTGCCCCCAAGCTGCCGCGGAAAAATCAGCTCCGCTGATATTTCCCAATTTTCTGGTCGATGGTCAAAATCTCGCCGTCGGGGCGATAGACCACCTTCACATAGGCCGAGACCTTGGGCGCTCCTGCCCGAACGGCCACATGCTGGCATTCCTTCACGATATCCATCAGTTGGTCGTAGCTCTCCCCTTCGATGGTGGTTTCGAAGGGGCCCACCTGATAGTTCAGGCCGGTGCTTTTGATATAGTCGATGACCCGGTCCACGACCCGGCACACCTCGGCATCGTTGTCCACTTGGGGCAGTACCTGAATGGCGATGCTTGCGCTCATATTAAATTTCCTCCTTCCAGTTGTCGATGGCTTCATCCGCCAGCTTCTTCAATTCCTCCCAGGGCTGGGTACCGCCGTCGTAGACGGCTACCACATAGTACCCCGCCATTTTGGCGGTTTTTGCAGCGCCTAGGGCGTCCTCGTAAACGGCGATCTCTCCGGGAGAGGCCCCCAGCCGCCGGGCGGCTTCGTGGTACACGTCGGGCCGGTCCTTGCCCCAGCCCACCTCCTCACAGGAGAGAAGAAAGTCAAAATAGTCCAGCACCCCCAGCCGATCCAGACAGGCTTTCATCAGCGGGAGGGCGGTGGCTGAGGCCACGCACATCCGCACCCCATCCCGGCGAAGCCGGTCTAGGTAGAGGGCAACCCCCTCTTTCAAGGGGATGTCTCCCCGGTAGTGCGCCTCAATCATGGCGTTCATCTCCCCAGCGAGAGTTTGGGGAGTGCCGGACAGTCCAAAGGTGCGGATGAACAGCTCCGCCGACTGGGTCATGGTCATAGGCTTGATCCGCTCCAGCAGCTCGGGGGAGGGGGCAAGTCCCTGCCGGGCCAGATACTCCCGGGCCAGACCACGCCAGTAGTCCATGGAGTCCACCAGGGTCCCGTCCATGTCGAAAATGGCAAAGGCTTTATCCATGGGCGGCCACCATGTCCTTTGCCAGCGCCAGCAATTGGGACGTGGCCGCGCCTGGGTCCTCCGCGCCGAAAATAGCGGAGATGACAGCCACACCGTCCACATTGCTGCCCTTCAGCTGGGCGATATTGCCTGCGTTGATACCGCCGATGGCCACCACAGGGATGGACACGGCCCGGACGATGTCCCGCAGGGCCTCCACCGTCAGGTTCCGGGCATCCTTCTTGGTGCTGGTGCCGAATACAGCGCCTACGCCGATGTAGTCAGCCCCGGCTTCCTGAGCGGCCTTAGCTTCGGCCACTGTGCCGGCGGAGATGCCTAAAATGCGGTCCGGCCCGATGAGGGCGCGGATGTCCCTCCCCCTGAGGTCGGACTGTCCCACATGGACGCCGTCGGCGCCGCAGGACAGGGCGATCTCCACGCTGTCGTTGACCACAAAGGGGACGTTCCGCCGCTGGCAAAGCTGGCGCAGTTCCTCCGCCTCCTGGGCAAAGCGGCCGGGCTCCAGGTCCTTCTCCCGAATCTGGAGGAAGGTGGCCCCGCTGTCCAGCACACGGCGGCAGACGTCGGCCAGGCTCTCCCCCTCCTTCAGCCATGTGCGGTCACTGATGGCATAGAGCAGCATGGACCGGCGGATTTCATCCCTAGTAAATTTCATATCTTACACCCTCTGTCAGTTGTTTTTCAGTCAGGTTGAACACCGCGTCGATGAGATCAGTGCGGAAGGTGGCGTTTCCCGTGCCGTTTTTCAGCCGGCGGGCCTCGGCCGCCTCACCGCACACGCCCATGGCGGCCATGGCGGTACAGACAGCGGCAAAGGGGTCCGACGGCATGGCGCCGCAGAAGGCGCCGATCAGGGAGGTGAGCATACAACCGCTGCCGGTGATGCGGGCCATGGTGGGGCAGCCATTTCGGAGGACCATAGTCTGTTCCCCGTCAGAGATGACATCCAGAGGGCCGGACAGGGCGATGATGCCGCCAATGCGCCGGGCCAGCCCCGCGACCGTCTGGACAGCGGCAGGTAGGCTGTCCTGAGACACGGTGTCGGCCGCCGCCGCATCCACCCCGCTGCCGGACGCCTCCTGGCCGGCCAGACTGCGGATCTCTGAGGCGTTGCCCCGGATGGCGGTAAACCGTACCTTCTCCAAAAGCCGCTTGGCGGATTCCCGCCGAAGGCGGGTGCCACCGGCGGCCACTGGATCTAGTACCACCGGCGTACCAAGCTGGTTAGCACGTTTCCCGGCCAGCACCATGGCGTCTATGTCCTCGATGGCCCCCATGTTGCACACTAAGGCCCGCACTCCAGACACGGCGTCCTCCACCTCTCGGATGTCATGAGCCATAGAGGGGGAGCCGCCGGCGGCTAGGATAATGTTGGCGCAGTCGTTTACTGTGACGAAATTGGTGATGCACTGGACCAGGGGAGCCCGCTCACGGACCAGATGCAGGGCGTTGGAAAAATCAACCATGGGGCGCCTCCCGGCCCAGCTCGGCCAGCATCCGGTTCAGCAGGCCGGACCGCTTGAAGATGAGCAGAGCGGCCACCCCCATGCCGCCTCCCACCAGGGCGGCGGGGGTATAGAGGGGGATGTAGTACAGAGGGGACTGGGCGTCCAGGCCGTAAAACAGCTTCATCAGCGGATAGGCGGTCATGGCCCCCAGCAGGCCGGTGCCAGCTACCTCACCCACCAGGACCAGCCAGATGTTATGGGTCTTTTGATAGATGAGTCCGCCCAGGATGGGTCCAAAAACGGCGCCGACCACTGCCTGAATGGTCCGGCCGGACATCATCCGCATGATCCCGCATAGAAAGGCGGCGGCGCAGGCGTACCACGGCCCCAGCAGGACGGCGGCGATCACATCCACGAAGTGCTGGAAGGGCGCCATGGATGGAAAGTAGACATAGGTGTTCAATACGAAGGCCAGGCAGGCCAGCATGGCGGTAAGCACCATCTTCTTGGTTCGGAGCTGGGTTTTTGCTTGGATCTGCTGCATCGATATTTCCTCCTAAAACGTAAAATGCCGTGGGCCTGTCTTTTACCTCTTAGAAAGACGTTCCCACGGCATCAGCCGAAAAAACTATCTCCCTACGTTGGCATTACCCAAATCAGGTCACAGGTCGAAGCGCACAGCTTCCTCTCAGCCCGTTTGCGAGCTCCCTTGTTGTTTGGCCCCATCCCACGGCTGGAGCCGGCCCTCATTATAATACTTTCAAAATGGGATTGCAAGTTTTTTTGTCCTGGAGTATCCTAAAAATAAAAAAGGTGGAAAGGCGAGCGTGGAAGAAATAGGATTTTTAGACGCTCTGGCCCAGGCCAGGGAGGAGGACGACCAGATATGTCGTCTGACTCAGCTCCGCCAGGAGCTGAAGGGACTAGACCTGTCGGAGCTGGAGCTGCGGGACTGCCATTTCCATGGCTGCCGCTTTACAGACTGCGATTTTTCCGGCGCTGTCCTTGAGCGATGCCTGTTCCATAGCTGCCAGTTGGTTCAGTGCCGCTTTGGAAACAGCTGCTGGCGGGATACCGCCCTCCTAGAATGTAAGGCCGAGGGCAGCGACTTCCGCGGGGCCAGGATAAGGGAGTGCGGTTGGAAGGATACGCTGCTCCGTTACTCCAACTTCAATGAGAGCCAGTGGAGGAGCGCAAAGCTGGAGTGCTGTGACCTGCGGGAGACCACCCTGTCCAGCGCTGTGGTGAAGGAGCTGACGCTGGAAAAGGTGGACCTGACAGGAGCGGAGCTGTTCAGAACCTCACTGAAGGGAACCGACTTGTCCCGGTGCACCATAGACAGCATCTCCCTGTCGGCCAGCTGCGCCGAGCTGAAGGGAGCCAGGATTGCTCCCCATCAGGCGGCGGTGGTGGCCCGCATCTTGGGGATAGATGTGGCGGAATAGGAGGAAAATAGAATGACAGATCAAGAACTGGTGGACAAGGCCTTTGAGATGCACCAATATTCCTATGTGCCGTATTCCCATTTTCCGGTGGGAGCCGCTCTGCTGTGCGGGGATGGCAGGGTGTTTACCGGCTGCAATGTGGAAAACGCCGCCTTCGGCTCCACCATCTGCGCCGAGCGCACCGCTCTGCTAAAAGCGGTCAGTGAGGGGTGCCGGGAGGACTTCCTCGCCATCGCCATCGCCGGCAGGGGGGAGGACTACTGTTGGCCTTGCGGCTCCTGCCGGCAGATGCTCTACGAGTTTGCCCCGGATCTGCGTGTGTTGTGTGCCCGTGGGGACGGCGCCTTCGTTGAGACCAAACTGTCCCAACTGCTGCCCCACGGCTTTGGACCCAAGTCCTTGAAGTAGACTGTTGATTGGAAATATTTTCCGTGTGCATAGACTGCCCTTATCTGGTCAAACTACCTGTGGAACTTGATCCGAGGAGGTGACCTGATATGGTCATGGATAAGATCGCCCTGACCCTGCTGATCATTGGCGGGCTGAACTGGGGCAGCGTGGGACTGTTCCAGTTCGACCTGGTGGCCTTCGCCTGCGGCGGGGCCGGCAGCTTGGTCAGCCGGGTAGTATATGCCCTAGTGGGCCTGTCCGCTGTATGGTGTGTTTCCCTGCTGTTCCGGGATCGAGACCCCGTCGAGGAGCGGAGCTGACCCCTGCGCAGTCAGAGATAACCGATAAAGCCGGCCAGGACCGCACTGCGGTCCGGGCCGGCTTTTCTGAGGACTTTGGCGCGTTTTACGTGCTAGAGCCCTCTTTTTTTACATTGAGACGGGATTTTACAAAGACTTAACAGAGGTGGTGTTTCGCATTTTACATTCCTTTTTTATACTGGGCACCGTAGCACAGATTAAAAGAACCAAGACAGAATAAAAAGGAGTAATCACGAAGATGAAAAAACTGACTTGCCTGGGTCTGGCGCTGGTCATGGCCCTGTCCCTGACCGCCTGCGGCGGCAACAATAACTCCAGCTCCAATTCAAACGGCGCCGGCAACTCCAACACCGGCTCCGCCGCCGGGGCGCAGAGCACAGACAACAATACACAGACTGACCTGAGCGGCTCCGTTACCACCAACGGCTCCACCTCGATGGAAAAGGTGGTCCTGACGCTGAATGAGCAGTTCATGATCGACCACCCCGATGTAAAGGCGTCCTACGACCCCACCGGCTCCAGCACTGGCATCGAGGCCGCCAAGAACGGCTCTGCCGACATCGGCCTGGCCTCCCGCGCCCTGAAGGACGAGGAGGTGGCCGACGGTCTGAAGAGCACCACCCTGGCCCTGGACGGCATCGCCATCATCGTCAACGCCGACTCCGCCATCTCTGACCTGACCGTGGAGCAGATTGCCCAGATTTTCAAGGGCGAGGTCACCAACTGGTCGGAAATGGGCGGCGCGGACGGCGCCATCGCCTGCATCGGCCGGGAGGGCGGCTCCGGCACACGGGACGGCTTTGAGTCTATCACCGGGACGGAGGACGTCTGTGTGCTCTCCCAGGAGCTGACCTCCACCGGCGCTGTCATCGAGGCAGTGAAGAATAACCCCCAGGCCATTGGCTACGCCTCCCTCTCCGCTGTGGAGGGCCAGGAGGGCATCAAGGCCATCACCGTCAACGGTGTCGCCTGCTCGGAGGAGACCGTGCTGGACGGCAGCTACGAGATCCAGCGCCCCTTCATCCTGGTGACCAAGGAGGGCGAGGCCTTGAGTGAGGCCGCCCAAGCCTGGTTTGACTGGGCTACCTCCGCCGCCGCTTCCGACCTGATTCGTGCCGCCGGCGCAGTGCCCATGGTCTGATTCTGAGAGATCCTTCCGCGACAGCCTCCGCTCTGCTGATAGAGTGGAGGCTGTTGGGCTGAACGAAAGGAGTTTTGGCATTGGAAAGCGAGAAGGTCATGGACTGGGCCGCCTCTAGGGCGGAACACAAGCCGGCCTCCAGTCTCCGCCGGGGCCGGGACACTATGGAATTCATCGTCAAGATGGTATTCCTATTGTGCGGCTTTGTAGCGGTGGGCTGTGTGCTTTTTATCTGTATTTATCTAATTATTGCCGGGCTGCCCGCCATTTTGGAGATTGGCGTCACCGACTTCCTGTTCGGAACGGAGTGGGCGGGCAAACAGGAGAAGTTCGGGATCCTGCCCTTCATCCTCACCTCGGTGGCCGGCACGGCCGGCGCCGTCCTGGTGGGGGTGCCCATTGGGCTGATGACCGCCATGTTTCTGGCCAAGGTAGCGCCGCCCAAGGCGGCTAAAGTCATCCGTACCGCCGTGGAGCTGCTGGCGGGCATTCCCTCCATTGTCTACGGTCTGGTGGGCATGATCGTCCTGGTCCCCGCCATCCAGCGAACCTTCGAGCTGGCCTCCGGCGCCAGCCTGCTGGCCGCTATCGTGGTGCTGGCCATCATGATTCTGCCCTCCATTGTCAACGTGGCGGAGACCTCCCTCCGGGCGGTGCCCAAGGAGTATGAGGAGGCCAGCCTGGCCCTGGGAGCCACCCACATTGAGACCATCTTCCGGGTGACTCTGCCCGCCGCCCGGTCCGGCGTGGCAACCGCTGTGGTGCTGGGGGTGGGGCGGGCCATCGGTGAGGCCATGGCCATCATCATGGTGTCCGGCAATGTACCCAATATGCCGGACAGCCTGTTTACCCCCGTGCGGTTCCTGACCACAGCTATCGCCTCTGAAATGTCCTATGCCGGAGTGGGTACCCTGTGGCGGCAGGCCCTGTACTCCGTGGGTCTGGTGCTGTTCCTCTTCATTATGCTCATCAACGTGATCCTTAACCTGTTTATCAAGAACAAAAAGGAGGGCTGAAGCCATGGAAAAGCTGTCTAAGAGGCGCTGGCTCTACGACCGGGGGCTTCGTGCCCTGCTCTACCTGTGTGGTCTGCTGGTGTGCGCCCTGCTGGTCTTTCTCATCGGCTATATCTTCGTCCGGGGACTTCCCTTAGTCACCTGGGAGCTGCTGTCCACCCAGACCAGTATGCTCAAGGGAACCACCGGCATCCTGCCCCACATCGCCAGCACCATCTACATCATTGTGCTGTCTATGGCCATCGTCCTGCCACTGGGGGTGGGCGCTGCCATCTATCTGACGGAGTATGCCTCCAACCGGCGTTTGGCCGCTATCATCGAATTTGCCGCCGAAACCCTCACCGGGATCCCTTCCATCATCTTCGGCCTGGTGGGCATGATGGTTTTTATCCAGCTTATGGGACTGAAGGCGGGCATCCTGGCCGGCGGCCTGACGCTGGTGGTCATGATTTTGCCCACCATCATCCGCACCACCCAGGAGAGCCTGAAGACTGTTCCCCAGAGCTACCGGGAGGGGGCCCTGGGCCTGGGGGCCGGCAAGTGGCATATGATTCGCACCGTCGTGCTGCCCAACGCTGTGGACGGGATCGTCACCGGCTGTATCCTGGCTGTGGGCCGTATCGTGGGCGAGTCGGCCGCCCTGCTGTTCACCGCTGGCTTCGGCACAGTGCTGTACAGCTTTGGCGAGGCGCTGAATAACTCCTCCGCCACCCTTACCGTGGCCCTATACCTTTACGCCAACGAGCGGGGCCGGACGGATATCGCCTTTGCCATCGCGGCCATCCTGATGATTCTCACCCTGGTTATCAACCTGTCCGCCAGCCTGGTTGGGAAGAAGCTAAAGAAGTAAAGGAGCACAGAGCCATGGACCATACTATCCTGTCCGCCCGGGACCTAAATCTGTATTATGGCGAGAACCATGCCTTGAAAAATATTATGATCGACCTGCCGGAGCGGCAGATCACCGCCCTGATCGGCCCCTCCGGCTGCGGAAAGTCCACCTTTCTGCGGACCATTAACCGGATGAACGACCTGATTCCGGGGGTGAAAATCACTGGATCCCTGACCTATCGGGGGGAGGAGGTATACGCCCCAGGCAGGGATGTAACCGATTTGCGCCGCCGCATCGGCATGGTGTTCCAGAAGGCCAACCCCTTCCCCATGTCTATCTATGACAACGTGGCCTACGGCCCCCGGACCCATGGGATCCGCAACCGTGTGAAGCTGGACGAGATCGTGGAGCAGTCCCTTCGGGGGGCCGCCATCTGGGAAGAGGTGAAGGACCGGCTGAAGAAGTCCGCCCTGGGCCTGTCCGGCGGCCAGCAGCAGCGGCTGTGCATTGCCAGAGCCCTGGCCGTCAAGCCGGACGTACTGCTGATGGACGAGGCCACTTCCGCCCTGGACCCCATCTCTACCTCCAAGATAGAGGACCTTGCCTCAGAGCTGAAAAAAGACTATACTATCATTATGGTGACCCACAACATGCAGCAGGCCGCCCGTATTTCAGATAATACCGCCTTTTTCCTCATGGGGGAGCTGGTGGAATTTGGAGAGACGGAGCAAATATTCTCCATGCCTCAGGACAAGAGAACCGAGGACTACATCACCGGGAGGTTTGGCTGATATGAGGAACCGTTTTAATGAACAGCTGGAGCAGCTGAATGTAGAACTGATTAAAATGGGAGCCCTGTGCGAGGAGGCCATCTCCGCCGCCACCAAGGCGTATGTGGAGGGAGACCGAGAGCTGGGAGAGCGGGCCAGGAGCCTGGAGCAAGACATCGACCACAAGGAGCGGGATATCGAGAGCCAGTGTATGAAGCTCCTCCTGCGTCAGCAGCCGGTGGCCAAGGACCTGCGGGCCGTATCCGCCGCCCTGCGGATGATTTCCGATATGGAGCGCATCGGGGATCAGGCCGCCGATATTGCTGAAATCGCCCGGTATATGGAGAAAAGCTCCATTCTGCGGCAGGTGCCCATGGAGGAGATGGCCCTGGCTGCCATTAAAATGGTGACGGACAGTGTGGACTCCTTTGTCCGGGGTGATCTGGCCCTGGCCCACTCAGTCATCGCCCAGGACGACCAGGTGGACAGCCTGTTCCTGTCCGTCCGGGAAAAGCTGACCGCGCTGATCGCCGGAGGGGAGAATGGCGGCCTCTGCCTGGACCTGCTGATGATCGCCAAGTATTTCGAGCGCATCGGCGACCACGCCTGCAATATCGCCCAGTGGGTGGAGTACGCCATCACCGGGGACTATGAGGATGACTGAAAGAGAAGATTGCCGGACGGCGGCATGGGGAAGAAGGCACAGTCCCTCTCCCGCCGGGGAAACAAGACTGGAATGAGGTGGACCCCTTGATCTATATTCTGGAGGACGACGCCAGTATCCGCAAGCTGGTGGTATACACCCTGAACAGCCAGGGGATGGAGGCGGAGGGCTTTGAACGCCCCTCCAGCTTTTGGCGCGCTCTGGAGGAGCGGCAGCCCGACTTGGTGCTGCTGGATATCATGCTGCCGGAGGAGGACGGGCTGCAGGTGCTGAAGCGCCTGCGGGCCGATTCCAACACCAGAAGGCTGCCGGTCCTGATGCTGACGGCCAAGAGCACCGAGTATGACAAGGTGCTGGGGCTGGACCAGGGGGCGGACGACTACATTGCCAAGCCCTTCGGCATGATGGAGCTGATGGCCCGCATCCGTACGGCCCTGCGCCACTCCGGGCAGGGGGAGAACGGAGGCAGGACCTATCAAGTGGGCGCTCTCTATGTGGACCCAGGCCGCCATGTGGTCCGGGATGGGGAGCGGGATGTAACCCTGACCCTAAAGGAGTTTCAACTGCTCTGCCTGCTGCTGGAGCGGCGAGGCACCGTATTCACCCGGGACCAGTTGCTTAATACCATCTGGGGATATGAATTTGACGGGGCCAGCCGCACGGTGGATGTCCATATCCGCACCCTGCGGCAAAAGCTGGGAGAGGCGGGCGCCTGCATCGAAACAGTCCGGGGTATCGGCTACAAGGTATCGGAATAGGACAAGGCCGTCAGAATTGAGAGGTGTAGCGGTTTGACATCAAAGATCTTTCGCAATTCCATGGCGGTAGGGCTGTCCGTATTTCTGCTGTCAGTGGCCCTGTTCATGGGAGTGCTGTACCAATACTTCGGCGACCAAATCACCGGTGAGCTGGAGAACGAGGCGTGGCTGGTGGCCCGGGGTGTGGAGTCCATGGGAATGGACTATTTTGACGGCCTCCAGTCCTCCAGCCGCATCACCTGGGTAGGGGAGGATGGAACGGTCCTCTATGACAGTGTGGCGGACGCCTCCACCATGGAGAATCACGCCGACCGGGAGGAGATCCGTGAGGCGATGAATGGTTCCCGGGGGACGGCCCAGCGCCAGTCGGCCACCCTGTCGGAAAAGACATTTTATGTAGCCCGGCGGCTGGAGGACGGCTCCGTCATCCGTCTGGCCAGCGCCCAGTATACAGTGGTGGTCCTGCTGGTATCCATGGTCCAGCCCCTGCTGATCATCCTGGTCCTGTCCCTGATCCTGGCCGCGGTGCTGGCCAACCGGCTGTCCAAGGGGATCATCCGGCCTATTTTGGACTTGGATCTGGAGCACCCGGAGGAGTGCGATACCTATGACGAGCTCTCCCCGCTGTTGACAAGGATCCGGCGGCAGAATGACACCATCCGGGGCCAGATGGACCAGCTCCGCCAGCGTCAACAGGAATTTGCCGCCCTCACCGAGAACATGACCGAGGGCTTTGTGCTGTTGGATCAAAAGGGCCACGTTCTCTCCTATAACTCCGGCGCCCTGCGGCTTTTGGGAGCCATCCCGCCGGGGGGCGAGGCCAATGTCTTGACGCTGGACCGGACGGATGCCTTCCGCAGAGTGGTGGAGCAGGTGCTGGACGGGGTGCGCGGACAGACCCGCCTGGACCGCCAGGGCCGGTGTGTCCATCTCCTGGCTGACCCGGTGTTCCGGGAGGGAGCTGTGAGCGGAGCGGTCCTGGTACTGCTGGACGTAACAGAGCGGGAGCAGGGGGAGCGGATGCGCCGAGAGTTCACCGCAAACGTGTCCCATGAGCTGAAGACTCCCCTGACAGCCATCTCCGGCATGGCCGAGATCATCAAGGATGGTCTGGTGGACCCGAAGGATGTGGCGGGTTTCGCCGGCGATATCTATAAGGAGAGCCAGCGACTCATTAGCCTGGTGGAGGACATCATCCACCTGTCCCGCCTGGATGAGGGAGGCGTGGGGCTGGAGACGGCGCCGGTGGACCTGCTGGAGCTGTGCCGCCGGGTCATGGAGCGGCTGGAGCCCGCCGCCAAGCGGGCTGGCGTGAGCGTCAGCGTAGAGGGGATGCCAGCTACGATCCACGGGATCCCGGCAGTGTTGGAGGAGATGGTGTATAACCTGTGCGACAACGCGATCAAATACAACCGTCCGGGAGGGAGCGTGGCACTGAACCTCTCCCTAGGGGAGAAAGAGATAGAGCTGTCCGTGGCCGACACTGGCATCGGTATCCCGGCCGAGGACCAGGAGCGGGTCTTTGAGCGATTCTACCGGGTGGACAAGAGCCATTCCAAGGAGATTGGAGGGACCGGTCTGGGCCTGTCCATCGTCAAGCATGGCGCCGCCCTGCACAACGCCGCAATCAGGCTGGAGAGCGCCCCTGGGCATGGAACCACTGTGCGCCTAATCTTTCCCATCTGATTTTTTCATCCCGCGGGAGGCCGCCGGTTTCTGCCGGCGGCCTCCCGGCCTGTTATCCGCACATGATAAAAAACGGAAAAGGAGGGAACTTTTTGGGATAGGGGCCGTCTAATAGAGGGAAAGCTAAATAGGCTGAAACTTTACGACAAAACGGAGGATTATGTTATGAAGAAGATTTTAACGCTTGCCCTTGTCCTGGCCCTGGCTGTCACCGGGCTGTCTGGCTGCTCCGGAAACGGCGGGACCACGTCTGACAAGAGCCCGGAGGAACTGGCCCAGCTCTACCATACTGCCATCACAGACAACGGCGGCGAGATGGTGGAGTATAACCCTGTGATCACAGAGAAAAAAGAGGACGACGGCTCCGCTATGCTCCTTGAGATGCTGGGGCTGGATACTGGCGATATGACCGCTTTTGGAATCAGTGCCTCCATGATGAATGTCAAGGCTTACGCCATCGCCGCCGTCATGCCCGCCGAGGGGAAGGCCGATGCTGTGAAAGAGGGGCTGCAGGGCTACATCGACCAACAGAAGAGCAGCTTTGAGATGTATCTGGCTGACCAGTACGAGGTAGCTAAGAACGCCAGACTGGAAACTCTGGAGGACGGCACCATCCTGATGGTTATGTGTGAGGACCAGGATACGGTCTTTGACGCCATCTCCGCCGCCATCCAGGCCGGCTAAAGCCCACAAAACATCCCCGGTCCCCGGACCGGGGATGTTTTTGTATCAAAGTGAATAAATAAACGGAATATCCAAATATATATTCATTTTTGGTAAATATATATGGAAAATAATTGTTAGTATATGCATATTAATGCAAATAACCTCTTGCAATTACGTTAAGGGAGTGGTAGACTGTTGCCATGGAAAGCAGAGCGGACGGCGCAGGCCACCAGACAGAGGAAAAAGCGCGCCCCGCACTGAGATTTGGAGGGAAAAATCATGGCTCAAGTAAAAAAAGTAGTGCTGGCTTACTCCGGCGGTCTGGATACATCCATCATCATCCCCTGGTTGAAGGAGAACTATAATGACCCTGAGATCATCGCTGTTTCCGGCGATGTGGGGCAGGGCACTGAACTGGACGGGCTGGAGGAGAAGGCTATCAAGACTGGCGCCTCTAAGCTGTATATCGAGGACCTGACCGACGAGATGGTTGACGACGTTATCATCCCGTCCATGATGATGGGGGCCAAGTACGAGGATTATCTGTTGGGCACCGCCTTTGCCCGGCCCATCATTGCCAAGCGGCTGGTGGAGATCGCCAAGAAGGAAGGCGCCGACGCCATCTGCCACGGCTGCACCGGCAAGGGCAACGACCAGGTCCGGTTCGAGCTGGCCATCAAGAGATTTGCCCCTGAGATGAAGATTATCGCCCCCTGGCGGGAGTGGGACATCAAGGGCCGCGACGAGGAGATCGACTACGCCGAAGCCCACAACGTCCCTCTGAAGATCAGCCGGGAGACCAACTATTCCAAGGACAAAAACCTGTGGCACTTGTCCCACGAAGGGCTGGACCTGGAGGACCCCGCTAATGAGCCCCTGTATGACAAGCCCGGCTTCCTGGAGATGGGCGTGTCCCCCGCCATGGCACCAGACGCCCCCACCTATGTCACCTTGGACTTTGAGAAGGGATGGCCTGTGGCCATTGACGGGGAGAAGATGAAGGCGTCCGACATCATCCGCAAGCTCAACGAGCTGGGCGGGGCCAACGGCATCGGCCTGCTGGACATCGTGGAGAACCGGCTGGTGGGCATGAAGGACCGGGGCGTGTACGAAACTCCCGGCGGCACCATCCTCTACCGGGCCCACGAGGTGCTGGAGCAGATCACCATCGACAAGGATACCAAGCACATGAAGCAGAAGCTGGCGGTGGACTTTGCCGATCTGGTGTACAATGGCAAGTGGTTTACCCCCCTGCGGGAGGCCCTGACCGCCTTCGCCGTGGATACCCAGAAGTACGTCACCGGCACTGTGAAGCTGAAGCTCTACAAGGGCAATATCATCACCTCTTCCATCACCTCGCCCTGCACCCTGTACTCAGAGAATCTGGTGACCTTTGAGGAGAGCGACTATGACCAGAAGGACTCCCAGGGCTTTATCAACCTGTGGGGCCTTCCCGACAAGGTACAGGCGCTAAGAGAGCAGGGCAAGCTGTAATATTTAAGAGTGGAGAGTGGAGATAAGCCCAA
Organism: Muriventricola aceti; assembly: GCF_025567565.1. NCBI lineage: Bacteria > Bacillati > Bacillota > Clostridia > Eubacteriales > Oscillospiraceae > Muriventricola > Muriventricola aceti. Next base: position 16,468 of record NZ_JAOQKF010000016.1, read on the forward strand.
TATCTTCGCTCTCCATTCTATTCTTAATATTTGTGAGGTAACTGACATGAAGTTATGGGCAGGAAGATTTCAAAAGGAAACTGACACACTGGTGAACGATTTTAACTCCTCTATCGGTTTTGACGCCCGGCTGTATCGGCAGGATATCCAGGGCTCCATCGCCCACGCCCAGATGCTGGGCAGGCAGGGGATCATCGAGGCGCATGAGGCGGAAAAGATCGTAGAGGGCCTGAAGGCTATCCTGGCTGACATTGAGGACGACAAGGTGGAGTTCTCCCTGGACAACGAGGACATCCACATGAACATCGAGGCCATGCTGACCCAGCGCATCGGCGACGCGGGCAAGCGCCTCCACACCGGCCGTTCCCGGAACGACCAGGTGGCGGTGGACACCCGGCTGTATGTCAAGGAGGAAATCCCTGTTATCATTGGCCAGGTGTTGGCGCTGGAGGAGGTCCTGGTCAAAAAGGCCGAGGCCAACCTAGACACCGTCATGCCGGGTTATACCCACCTTCAGCGGGCCCAGCCCACCACCTTTGCTCACTACATGATGGCCTACGCCAACATGTTCAAGCGGGATGTCACCCGGCTGGAGGACTGCCTGGAGCGGCTGGACGAGTGCCCCCTGGGGGCGGGCGCCCTGGCCACTTCTACCTATCCGGTGGACCGCTTCGCCACTGCCCAGGCTCTGGGCTTTAAAAAACCAACCGACAATTCCATGGACTCAGTGTCCGACCGGGACTACGCCATCGAGCTGCTGTCCGCCCTGTCCATCCTGATGATGCACCTGTCTCGGTTCTCTGAGGAGATCGTGCTGTGGTGCTCCTGGGAGTTCAAGTTCGCGGACCTGGACGACGCCTACTCCACTGGTTCCTCCATCATGCCTCAGAAGAAGAACCCAGACGTGGCCGAGCTGGTGCGGGGCAAGACTGGGCGGGTGTACGGTGCCCTGGTCACGTTGCTTACTGTGATGAAGTCCCTTCCCCTGGCCTACAACAAGGATATGCAGGAGGACAAGGAGGCCGTCTTTGACGCCATTGACACGGTGGAGCTGTGCCTGCCCGTGTTTGCCGCCATGGTGGATACCCTGACCGTGCGGCCTAAGAATATGGCCAAGGCAGCGGCCGGCGGCTTCATCAACGCCACCGACTGTGCCGACTACCTGACGAAAAAGGGGCTGCCCTTCCGGGAGGCCTATATGATCGTGGGCCGGCTGGTCAACCTGTGCATCAAGACGGGGGACACCCTGGATACGCTGACCTTAAAGGACTTCCGGGCCATCTCCTCCCTGTTTGATGAGGACGTGTACCAGGCCCTGGCCCTCAAGACCTGTGTGAATGAAAGAAAGGTCTATGGCGGCCCGGCGAAGGAGAGCGTGGAGAAGCAGATCGCCCTGATTGAAGAATTTGTGGCAGAGCGCAAATAAGCCATTGCAAAAATTCCCAGGTTAGACCATAATAGAACTATCATTTCAAAGAAATCCAGGTGGTCCATATGAGTAAGCCAAAGGTATATATCGACGGTAAGGAGGGCACCACCGGCCTGCAGATCTATGAGCGGCTGGGCGGCCGGGAGGACATCGAGCTGCTCCTTATCGACGAGGATAAGCGAAAGGACACAGAGGAGAGAAAGAAATTCCTCAACGCCGCCGACCTGGTGTTCCTGTGTCTGCCTGACGCCGCCGCTGTGGAGGCGGTGTCCCTCATAGAAAACCCTAAGACCCGAATTATTGACGCTTCCACCGCCCACCGGACGGCGGAGGGCTGGGTATATGGCTTTGCCGAACTGCTGCCCGGCCAGCGCCAGCGCATCAAGTTCTCCTCCCGAGTGGCCAACCCAGGGTGTCACGCCACTGGCTTTTTGTCCACGGTGGCCCCCCTGATAGAGTTGGGGGTGCTGCCCAGGGACTACCCCTTATCCTGTTACTCCCTCACCGGCTACTCTGGCGGAGGAAAGAAGATGATTGCTGAGTATGAGGCACCGGACCGGGACCCTTTGCTGGACTCTCCGGCTCCTTACGCCATTGGCCTGTGTCACAAGCACCTGCCTGAGATGCGTCAGGTGGCGGGCCTGGACTTTCCACCCAATTTTCTGCCGGTGCTGGGGGATATCTACAAGGGGATGGCGACCACTGTTATGCTCCAGAACCATCTGCTGAATGGCACGCCCAATGCCCAGGACGTCCACGATCTGCTGGCCGGCTACTACCAGGACCAGAAGCTGGTCCAGGTCACCCCCTTCGGAGGGGCCGGTCCCCGGCTGTATACCAGCCAGCTGGCGGGAAAGGACAGCCTGGAGATCACGGTTTCCGGAACGCAGGAGCAGACGCTGCTTACTGCCCAGTTTGATAATCTGGGAAAAGGAGCGTCGGGGGCCGCGGTCCAGAATATGAACATTATGATGGGGTTTGAAGAAACTGCCGGACTTAGCCTGTAATAGCGTGTCCTGCGGTGGGGCGCGCACTGTGCGCCCCGATGAAAAAAAAGGAGGGTATCCCTCATGTTGAATGAAATTTCCGGCGGCGTGTGTGCCGCCCGGGGCTTCCAGGCCGCCGGTGTCCACTGTGGCGTCAAGGCCAGCAGCAGCCCGGATAAGAACGACCTGGCCCTGATCCTGTCGGAGCGGGAGTGCGCTGCCGCCGCCGTCTATACCCTGAACCGGGTGAAATCCGCCCCGGTGTATGTCACCATGGACCACCTGGAGGACGGAACCGCCTGGGGTGTGGTGGCCAACAGCGGCAACGCCAATGCCTGCTGCCCTTTGAGCCACGAGAACGCCCAGGCCATGTGCGCTGCCGCCGCCCAGGCCACCGGCCGCCAGCCAGAGGACTTTGTGGTGGCCTCCACCGGAGTTATCGGAAAAACGATCAACATCGGTGTGATTCAGGCAGGTATGCCAAAGGCAGCCGCCGCTTTGGGTAGGGACGGCTCCGACAGCGCGGCCAATGCCATTATGACGACGGATACAGCGAAAAAAGAGATTGCGATTTCTTTTGAGCTGGGCGGGAAAGAGGTGCGGATGGGGGCTATCGCCAAGGGCTCCGGCATGATTCATCCGAACATGGGCACCATGCTGGCCTTTATCACCACTGACTGCGCCATTACCCACGAACTTCTATCCGATGCTTTGCACCAGGTGGCAGCGAGAACCTTTAACCGGGTGACCGTGGACGGGGATACCTCCACCAACGACACCTGTGCGGTGCTGGCCAACGGTCTGGCGGGCAACACCCTTATCGAGTGGAAGGACGGAGACTACGAGATCTTTGTGGCTGCCCTGGACCATGTGTGCCGCTATCTGGCCCGGTCTATCGCGGCCGACGGCGAGGGGTGCACCAAGCTGGTCACCTGCCTCATGTCCGGCGCCCGCAGCGAGGAGAGCGCCGAGCGTCTGGCCAAGTCGGTGGTGGGCTCCTCCTTGGTGAAGGCGGCCATGTTTGGCGCCGACGCCAACTGGGGCCGGGTGCTGTGCGCCATGGGGTACTCTAAAGCCCCCTTCCGCCCGGAGCATGTGGACGTGACGTTCCGCTCTGCCGCGGGGGAACTCCTGGTCTGTAAGCAGGGTGAGGCCGTAGATTTTGACGAGGCCAAGGCCAAGGAGGTCCTGTCTCAGAAGGAGGTCATCATTGCCGTGGACCTCCACGAGGGGGAGGACAGCGCGGAGTGCTGGGGCTGCGACCTGACGTATGACTATGTGAAAATTAACGGCGACTACCGCACCTGATTCCGGGAAAGAGGAGGACCATGCTGAGATGGCTGAATTAGTTGGATTAGGGAAGAATCTGGGGACGGAGCTGCTGCTGAAGCTTCCCCTCTACCTCCTTCCGGCAACGGTAGTAGGGGTGCTGTCGCACCGGGGAATCAAAAGCCGGATGGGGCGATGGTGTATCGGCCTGCTCGCTCTGGGGTTGAGCGCCGGAGTGCTGTACGGCCTCCTCCGGGCCTCGGGGGTGATCCTGTACCCCAGCGACAAAGTGGGAATGTCCTACTACTGGTACGGCTCCAGCTTCCGGGACGAGGGGATCAGAACGGCCGCTTTCTGCGGGCTGTTGCTTTTGGCGGCGGCCATCCCTCGGATGGGGAAGCTGCTTGATAAAAAATGAGGAGGGATCTGTCCCATGTCCTTTAATGAGATCGACCGGGCCCAGGTGCTGGCTGAGGCCCTGCCTTATATTCAAAAATTCACTGGTAAGACCATCGTGGTGAAATACGGCGGCAACGCCATGGTTTCTGATGAGCTGCGCCACGCCGTCATCTCCGACATCATTCTGCTGTCCCTGGTGGGGATCCGGGTAGTGGTGGTTCACGGCGGCGGCCCGGAGATCAGCGAGATGCTGAAAAAGCTGGGCAAGGAGTCAAAATTCGTGGACGGACTGCGCTATACAGACGAGGAGACGATGGATATTGTCCAGCAGGTCCTGTGCGGCCGGGTGAATAAGGACCTGGTAGCCACTCTGAACCGCTTGGGAGGCCGGGCTTTGGGGCTGTGCGGCCTGGACGGTGCCCTTCTCCAAGCGAAAAAGCTGGATGACAAATACGGCCAGGTGGGGGATATCACCAAGGTGGACGCCGCCCCGGTCATTGACGCCCTGAATGACGGCTATATCCCTGTGGTAGCCACAGTGGCCCAGGGGGTAGATGCGGAGGTGTCCTACAATATTAACGCCGACACTGCCGCCGCCAAGCTGGCTGTGGCCCTTGAGGCGGAGAAGCTGATCCTGCTTACCGATGTGCGCGGCCTGCTCCGGGATCCCAAGAATGAGGCCACCCTGATCCCCGAGCTGCAACTCTCCTCTGTCCCTGCCCTGGTGCGGGAGGGAGTCATTTCTGGAGGGATGATCCCCAAGGTGGAATGCTGCGTGGAGTCTGTCCGTTCCGGCGTCAAGTCGGCGGTTATTTTGGATGGCCGGGTGGCCCACTCCCTGCTGATGGAGCTGCTCACCGACGCGGGCATCGGCACCATGCTGACCAACTAAAGGCGCCCCTAAATGGCGTCGGCATCTGGCGGAGAGGGATCGCATGAATTTACCCTCGATTTCTTTCGAGGCCGTCGGGAGGAATTTCGTGGGAGATGTCACATTTCCGGTGCCATCCTGGAGGATAACGAGAGAAAATTATGATTCCGCGCCGATGAGTGTCGGAATTCCTTGCGGAAAAGATGTTTCGCAGGGATATGATTGAAGGGGGAACACCATGACCTTTGAAGAAATCAAGGCTCTGGACGAGCAGTATGTGATGCGCTCCTATGGCCGCTTCCAGGTGGCCATTGACCACGGAAAAGGGGCTACTGTCTGGGCTGTGGACGGAAAGGAGTATATTGACTTTTCCGCCGGCATCGGTGTGTGCTCGCTGGGATACGGCGATCCGGGCTGGGTGGAGGCCGTTTCCACCCAGGCGGCCAAGCTGGGACATATCTCCAACCTGTTTTACACCGAGCCTTATGCCAAGGTGGCCCACAAGCTGTGTGTCCGCACCGGAATGTCCAATGTGATGTTTGGCAACTCCGGGGCGGAAGCCAACGAGGCCATGATCAAGCTGGCCCGGAAATACTCCTTTGATCGGTATGGCAAGGGCCGCGGAACGGTCATTACCCTCCGTAACTCCTTCCACGGACGCACGATCACGACTCTGGCGGCCACGGGGCAGGATAAGTTCCACAACTACTTTTTCCCCTTCACCGAGGGGTTCCGCTATGCCGATGCCAACGACCTGGATAGCGTGGAAGCGGTGGCCGGCCATGACGTGTGCGCCGTCATGATGGAACTGGTCCAAGGAGAGGGAGGGGTACTGCCCCTGGACCTGGAGTTCGTCCAAAAAGTGGCGGAGCTGTGTGCCAAGCGGGATTGGCTGCTCCTTGTCGATGAGGTTCAGAGCGGCATGGGCCGTACCGGCTCTCTGTTTGCCTTCCAGCAGTATCACATCCAGCCTGATGTGGTGTCCTTCGCCAAGGGCATCGCTGGCGGACTGCCCTTCGGCGGCATCATGGCCAATGAGAAGTGCAGAGAGGTGTTCTCTCCCGGCACTCACGGCACCACCTTCGGGGGCAACCCTGTGGCCGCCGCCGCCGCCTGCCATGTACTGGACCGGATGGACGACGCCTTTTTGGCCCAAGTGAAGGAGAAAGGGGCGTATCTCCGCCAGGCCATCGAAGCCATGGAGCTGCCCTGCCTGGGCAAGACTCGGGGGCTGGGGATGATGATCGGCATCGATGTGGTGGGGGAGCAAACCAACAGCCAGCTGGCCGCCAAGCTTATCGAGAGCGGCCTGCTCATTCTCACCGCGGGACCCGGCTTGAGGCTGCTGCCCCCCCTGACCATCACCCAGGAGGAGATGGACAAGGGGCTGTCCATTATGAAAGCGGCGCTGTTATGATAGAGTGGAGAGAGAAAAGTGAGGGGTGGAGAGATACTCCATCTTCACGCCTCCCTCCTGCAAAGATTGGTGATTTGATATGAAAAAAGATTTGTTAAAGCTGCTGGATTTGTCCCAGGAAGACATCACCCTGATCCTGAATACGGCGGACCAGTTGAAGTACGAGCAGAAGCACAACATCCACAGGGATTATCTCAAGGGCAAGACCTTGGCCATGATCTTTGAGAAAAACTCCACCCGCACGCGGGTGTCCTTTGAAACAGGGATGTTCCAACTGGGCGGCCACGCCCTGTTCCTGTCTGGCAAGGAGAGTCAGATCGGCCGAGGGGAGCCTATTGAGGATACGGCCAGAGTGCTGGACCGCTACTGTGACGGAATTATGATCCGCACCTTTGGCCAGGACGAGGTGGAGGAGCTGGCCCGGAACACCAAGATCCCGGTCATCAATGGCCTGACCGACTTCTGCCATCCCTGCCAGGTGCTGGCCGACCTGCTGACTATTCGAGAGCATAAGGCGGTGCTGGAAGGACTGAAGCTGTGCTACATTGGGGACGGCAACAATATGGCCAACTCCCTGATCGTAGGCGGGCTGAAGACGGGGATGGAGGTGTCAATCGCCTGCCCCGAGGGCTACGATCCCGATTCCCAGGTGCTGGACTTTGCCAGGAGCGACCCCGGTTTCCACTTCTCTCTGTTCCGCACCCCCCAGGAGGCGGCGGCAGGGGCCGATGTGTTGATCACCGACGTGTGGGCCTCCATGGGCCAGGAGGGGGAGAAGACCGTTCGGGAAAAGGCATTTGCGGGCTATCAGATCAACGACGGGCTGATGGCGCTGGCCAACCCCGGCTGCATGGTGCAGCACTGTCTGCCCGCCCACCGGGGAGAGGAGATCACAGCCGAGGTCTTTGAGGCCCACGCAAACGAGATATTCGACGAGGCGGAGAACCGCCTCCACGCCCAGAAGGCAGTTATGTACCTGTTGATGAAGGACCAGTAACAGTAGAGAAGGCCGGCGCACAGACTGTGCGCCGGCCTTTGCTGTCGCCTGGAGCTTAACTCCGCTGCCAGAGGAGGACCGCTCCGTCGGTGGCAGCGGAAAATTCCGCCTCGCCCATATCCTCTAAAGCGGCATAGTCTCCCGCCAGATAATACACCTCCTGAATTTGATCCTGGGAGGGGATCTGGACAGCGGCCCCCTTTACGGTGTCCAGCAGCAGCCCATTCCCAATGGACAAGTGGCCGGAGGATTCAGGCCTGCCTGCGTGGCTGAACAGGGGAGTAAGGTTGGATTTGATATTTTGGGTATAGCACAGATAGACCGCCGTCCGTCCATCGATCTCCCGGTCCAGTACCCGGAACGAGGCGTAATTTCCCCCATAGTAGTAGATGTCGATGACGCCGTCTGAAGCCAGGGAGACGTCCACCATGCCCTCCTGGTACGGCACGGGCCGCTCTACATCGGCGGCGGCGGTGAACACCAGGAACATGGCCAGCATGGCAGCCGCTGTGGCCAGCACAGACAGGCGTTTCCGGCGGGAGAAGCGGCGTTTGACACCCGCTATGACTTGGGCCTTTTCCCGGTCCACATCCGCTGTCTCCCTGTCCAGATTTTCCTCCCTTCCCATCTCGCGTAGGACCTCGGCACAGTGGGGACAACTTTGAATATGCTCGTCTACCGCCTGGCGGCTCTCCTGGCTGCATACCTCATCACGGTACAGGGGCAGCAGATCCTGAATGATTTTGCAGTTCATTGATCTTCCTCCTTTAATTTTGATCTGGCCCGGTGATATGTTACTCGGGCCCAGCTCTCTGTCCTGGAAAAGAGTTGAGCGATCTCTCCAAAGGACAGCTCTCCAAATACCCGGAGAGAAAAGACCTCCCGATAGGGCTCAGGCAGGGCATGGAGCCGGCGGTGAAGTTCCATGGCGGATTCCCGGTCCAGCAGCCGTTCCTCCAACTGGTCGGGGCTGGGCTGGCGCTCCAGATCGGGCATCTCCCCGCTCCGCTTCTGCCGCCGCAATCCGGCTAGATATTTCCGTTTGCCGATTTGGCACAGCCAGACATAGAGCTTGCAATCTCCCCGGAAGCTGTCGATGTGCTGGATGGCCTGAAAAAAAGTCTCCTGGGTCAACTCCTCTGCCAGATCCCGGTCGCCGCACAGGACCAACAGATACCGGTACACCTGTGGGAACAGCTCCTCGTAGACCGCTTCAAAAGATTCCATCTTCTCCCTCCTTTCTGCTTATAGGATGCAGATTGGGGCAAATTGTTACAAAAGAGCCATGGAAAAATTTTTCCATGGCTCTTTCTGCCTATAAGGCGCGGATCGTGGATAGAAGAGCGTCGATATCCTCGTCCCGGGTGGACCAGGAGACGCAAAACCGGACAGCGGTATGGGTCGGGTCCGGCTTGGACTGTAAACTAAAGGAGTATCGCTGGGACAGGGCCGCTGCGGCGTGGTCGGGGAGGACAGGAAACTGCAGATTGGTGGGAGAGTTCGCCAGCAGGGGCCAGCCCTTGTCCAAAAAGCCCTGGCGCAGCCGCATGGCTTGGACCACCGCCCTTCTGCCGATATCCAGGTAAAGTCCGTCCTCCAGCAGCGCCTCGAACTGGACGCCCAGCAGCCTGCCTTTGGCCAGCAGCCCGCCGTGCCGCTTGATGAGGTAGCGGAAGTCCTGTTTCAGGGAATCCTGGGTGATGACCACCGCCTCACCAAAGAGCGTGCCCGCCTTAGTGCCCCCCAGATAGAATACGTCACACAGCCGGGCCAGATCGGGCAGGGTTACATCGGAAGCGGCCAAGCCATAGACCAGCCTGGCCCCGTCCACAAACAGGGTCAGGTGGTACTGGTCAGCCACCCTGCGGATGTCCTCCAGTTCAGCAACAGAATAGACGGTACCCAGCTCGGTGGGGTGGGACAGATAGATGAGGCCCGGCTGGACCGTGTGTTCGGCGGTGGGGTCGTCATAGTGGCCCTGACAGAACTGGGCGATCTGGTGGGCGGTCAGCTTGCCGTCCTGGCTGGGGATAGTGAGCACCTTGTGACCTGTGGCCTCTACCGCTCCGGACTCATGGACGTTGATGTGGCCAGTCTGGGCACAGATGACGCCCTGATGGGGCCGAAGGGCGGCAGAGATCACGGTGGTATTGGCCTGAGTACCCCCCACCAGGAAGTGGATATGGGCATCGGGAGCCTGGCACAGATCCCGGAGCAGGGCCCGGGCGCGGTCGCAGTGGGGGTCCGTGCCATAGCCGGGATGCTCCTCCAGATTGGTGTCCACCAAGGCCTGGAGCACCTTGGGGTGAGCCCCGGCGGCGTAGTCACATTCAAAGCGTACCATGGGATTACCTCCTAAAAAGGGGAGGCGGGATGATAGTCCCGCCAGAATATAAGCTCCCCCGCGGAAACCCCGCGGGGGAGCGGCAGATGGAAAACTTCAGCGCAGGATTGCTCCGCAGTCTTGCTCGAGAGTCGCTAAAATAGCCTTCACATCCTCGTCGGCCTCCTCGCTGGTGAGAGAGCGGTCATCCGCCCGGAGGACCAGATTGAAGGCCACAGACTTCTTGCCCTCGGCCACGCCCTTCCCACGGTAGATATCAAAGAGGGAGACCTCCTTCAGCAGACCCTTGGCTCCTCTCCTGATTGCCTGCTCCAGGGCCCCTACGGTAACGGCCTCATCACAGACGACGGCGATATCGCGGGTGACGGCGGGGAACTTGGGCAGAGGGACATACTCCGGATCGGGGCCCTTGGCCAGCATCAGCTCGTCGAAGGACAGTTCCGCACAGTAGAGCTCGGCGTCCACCCCGTAATTCTGGGCCACCAGAGGGTGAATCTGACCGAAGATACCGATACAGTCACTGCCGGACCACACGGTGGCCACCCGGCCGGGGTGCCAGGAGGCGTCGGAGGGAGCGCCGGTGGGCCCCTCGAAGTGGATGTCTACTGCCCGGATCTCCTTCAGAATAGCCTCGACGGCCCCCTTCAGGGTGAAGAAATCCATATCCTCGCCATAGGCGCCCATGGACAGCACCTTGGCCTCATTGGCTAGGCCGTCGTCCTGATTCATCTGGTTCAACGCGCCGGTAAGGGCTTCCGTAAGCCCATTCACTCCCATATTTTCCAGCTTCTCCTTGGAGGCGGCGAGAGCGGGAGCGTCAGGAGAAACAGGGGTGGAGCCAGATTTGGGCAGATAGATCCGGCCCACTTCATACAGCTTGGCAGACTTGTTGCGGAAATTGTAGTTCCGGGTCAGGATCTCCAGCATAGAGGGCAGGGTAGTGGTACGCATAATGGAGGTGTCCTCTCCCAGGGGGTTGAGGATCTTGAAGCTCTTGCGGGCGTGATAGTCGGCGGGCCAGAGTATCTTGTCATAGTAGGTGGGGGAGATAAAGGAGTAAGTGATGATCTCGTCATACCCACAGGCCCGGCATACGGAGCCCAGGGTCTGCTCCAGCTTTTGCTCCGGCGAGTAGCCGCCCCGGGTGGTCTCCCCCCGAACAAGGGTGGAGGGGATCTTGTTGTAGCCGTGGAAGCGGGCTACCTCCTCGGCCAGGTCGGCCATACCCACCACGTCGCCGCGCCAGGACGGGACCGTAACCTGGTCCCCCTCCACCTGGAAGTCCAGCTTTTTCAGGATGGCGGTCATCTCGGCGGCACTGATCTCGGTACCCAGCAGGGCGTTGATCTTGTCCGGCTCCAACGTCAGGATCCGGGGCTGGGGCACGAAGTTGAGGATGTCGATGACACCGTCCACCACCTCGCCGGCGCCCAGCAGTTCCACCAGCTCACAGGCCCGGTTTACGGCGGGGAGGGTGTTCAGGGGGTCCAGTCCCTTTTCAAACTTGGCGCTGGCCTCGGTGCGCATCCCTAGAGCCAGGGCCCCCTTACGGATGCAGGTGCCGTCAAAGTTGGCCGACTCGAAGACCACGTCCACCGTGTCAGCCACGATCTCGGAGTTCTCACCGCCCATGATGCCCGCCAGGCCAACTGCCCGATGCTCATCGGCGATGACCAGATGGTTTGCGGTCAGCTTGCGTACGTTGCCGTCCAGGGTGGTCAGCTCCTCGCCCTCCTCCGCCCGGCGAACAATGATCTTGCCCCCCTTTACGTAGCGGTAGTCGAAGGCGTGCATAGGCTGGCCGTACTCCAGCATGACATAGTTGGTGATATCCACGATGTTGTTGATGGGGCGCACGCCCATAGCCCGCAGCCGCTCCCGCATCCACTTGGGGGAGGGGGCGATCTTTACGTTTCGCACCATCCGGGCGGTGTACCGAGGGCACAGGTCGGCCGCCGGAGTTTCCACGTCCAACAGCTCCACCAGGGAACCCTCGGCCCCGCCCTTGACCAAGGGCTGATGGAGGCGCAGGGGCTGGTCAAAGGTGGCGGACACTTCTCTCGCCAAGCCGATGACCGACAGGCAGTCGGGGCGGTTGGGGGTGATCTCAAACTCCACCACATGGTCATCCAGGCCAACGACCGGCTTCAGGTCATCTCCGGGCTTGCAGTCCTCGCGGAGAATAAAGATACCGTCTGGGATGCAGTGGGGGAACTCTGCCTGCTGGGCGTGGAGGTCGGCCAGAGTGCAGATGGAGTCCATCTTAGTGTTATAGGCCACTAAATCTCCTTCATGGAGGTTGGCGCATGCTGTGTCGGGGCAGGCGGTGGAGCCTCCCAGGTCCAGACAGGTGTGGAAGGAGCCGTTGGGCTGGGCGGAGGCCTCCAACACCTTAGCGCACACCACGGGGCCGAATACCTTGTCCCCGGCCTTGATATCGGCGGGGATGGAGGGCTTGTCCTTATCCAGAGGGTGGTAGTCGTTTAGGAGAGCGGCGGCGGTTATGACAGCGTAGGGGAAGTCCCGCTCGTCCAGTCCCAGCTCAGACAGACCGCACATCATGCCGTTGGACACCACGCCGCGCAGCTTGCCCTTCTCGATCTTCTTGCCGCCGGGCAGAGTGGACTTGTGCAGGGCCACAGGGACCAGGTCGCCGGGATGGATGTTCCAGGCGCCGGTGACGATCTGGACGGGCTCGGCCTGCCCCACATCAATCTGGCATACCCACATATGGTCGGAATCGGGGTGTCGCTCCATGGACCGGATCTGGCCCACCACCACGTTGGAAATTTCAGAGCCCAGGTCGTGGGTCAGCTCCACCTTGGAGCCAGACAAGGTCATGGCCTCGGCAAAGTCTTTGTCATTGGCCTCAACGGTGACGAACTCGTTGAGCCATTTGCGAGATAGATTCATATTATAAAACTCCCTTTGTTTGAATTAGGAATGAGGAGTTAGGAATTAGGAATTTTGGGGTCCGGCTGCCGCCGGACGGCCGGGAATCAGGCCGCCGAAAGGGACGCCTCAATTCCTGACTCCTAATTTCTAATTCCTAATTGATTCTTGGAACAGTTAAAATTGCTCTAAGAATCTCACGTCGTTCTCGAAGATGAGCCGCAGGTCGGCGATCTTGAAGCGGCGCATGGCGGTGCGCTCCAGACCCATGCCGAAGGCCCAGCCTGAATACACATTGGGGTCAATGCCCGCCATCTCCAGCACCCGGGGGTGGACCATGCCGGCGCCCAGCAGCTCGATCCAGCCTTCTCCCTTGCAGGTGGGACAGCCTACGCCGCCACACTTGTGGCACTGCACGTCCATCTCACAGGAGGGCTCGGTAAAGGGGAAGTGGTGAGGGCGGAAGCGGGTCTTGGTGCCCTTGCCGTACAGCTGCTCCACCACCGTATTTAGGGTGCCCTTTAGGTCGGCCATGGTGACGCCCTTGTCGATGACCATGCCCTCTACCTGGTGAAACATGGGGGAGTGGGTGGCATCCACCTCATCTTTACGGTACACACGACCGGGGGCGATGATGCGGATAGGAAGGGGCATGGTGTCCATAGCCCGTACCTGCATGGGGCTGGTCTGACTGCGGAGCATCACCCGGCTGTCCTCGTCAAAGTAGAAGGTATCCGACCAGTCCCGGCTGGGATGGCCCTCGTCGGCGTTCAGGCGGTCAAAGTTGTATTCGGCCAGCTCCACCTCCGGCCCATCCAGCACGGTAAAGCCCATGCCCACAAAGATGTCCTTGATCTCGTCCAGGGCGATATACATGGGATGCTTGTGGCCCAGCTTGACCGCCTTGCCGGGGATAGTCACATCAAGCGCCTCGTCCCGGAGCTTCTGCTCCAGGGCCTGCTTTTCCAACTTCCTGGCGGCTGCCTCGATGGCCCCTTCCAGAGCGGCCCGGACCTCGTTGGCCAGCTGGCCCATGGCGGGTCTCTCCTCGGCGGAGAGGGAGCCCATACTCTTCAGCACATTGGTGAGCTCTCCCTTCTTGCCCAGGTACTGAACCCGGAGGGCATCCAGGGCGGCGGGATCGGCGGCCCCCTCGATGGCCGCAAGGGCCTGAGACCGGATGTTCGCTAACTGTTCTTTCATGGATAAAACTCCTTTGTTCGGGGACGATCAGGGAAGATATTGGCTGACCGGAGCCCGCATGGTGATATTATGCCGGGGCATCTGGTACAGCCCCTTACGGATATCGGCAGCGCCGTGCCGGGTGGTGACGGATACGGAGAAATGTTCGGTGAGATAGGCGTCGGACCAGGAATCGGTCTGCCCGTGGGGATAGGCGAAGTAGTCTACCTCTACGCCTACGTTCTCCTCAATGAGGTCGATGCTGGCCTGCAGATCCGGGAAAATGCGCTGGGCGTATTCCTCTGGTGTTTCCTCCTTGATATGCAGGATGCCCCGGGGATTTGCCTCCTTGTGGGAATCGTAGGTGTGGGAGCCGAACTCCACCAGCCCGGACTGGGCCATCTCTCGGCACATCTCCCAGGTGAGAAAGTCGGGCTTGGCGTCCACGGTCCGGCGGACGATCATAGCGATGGCGGCCTTGGCCTGAAATTCTTGAAGCAGGGGATAGGCAATTTGGTAGTTGCTGGCATAACCGTCGTCAAAGGTGAGCATGACCGCCTTCTCCGGCAGGGGCTCTCCCGCTGCCAGCTCCCGGGGCAGGACCGTGGTATAGCCGTTGTCCGCCAGCCACTGCAGGTCCTCCCGAAAGCGGCTCTCCGTAAGCGTCCAGTCGTTAAGCTCCTCGTCGGTATCAGGCACAAAGTGGTGATACATCAGGATATACAGAGTGTGGTTATCCACGGGTGGCGCCGGCTCCTCCACCACAGGCGGCGGCGTTTCAGCGGGTTCCTCTTGAACAGGAGGGTCATCCGGCACCGAAGGCTCCACAGGGACAGCGGGGCCTTCCGGCTCATCGGGAGAGGAACCGGGGGACTGATTGACGGAAAGGTCTGGCAGAGGACTGCCGCTGTCGGAGGGCGTGGACTGGTCAGTATCCTCCGTCTCTGGAATAGGGACAGAGGAGCTGACATCAGAACCGGGCAGGGGACTGGGGCCAGCCTTTTGGCAGCCGGCTAGCAGAAGCACACAGGTCAAAGCAGCCAGGATCGGGATAAATCGACGCTTCATGGCACATCACCTCATGTTTCAAAAAACAAAAAGACCTTCCATCCCCAAAATTCAGGGACGAAAGGCCAGCCTTCCGCGGTACCACCCGCATTCGTACACACTTGTACGCGCTCAAAGCCCCGATAACGGTGGGCAGACCGTCCCCCTCTCAGGGGCCGCTCCCAGGCGAACCAAGGGGCCGTTTCCAGGCAGGCTCTCAGCCGGTGACCTACCCTCTCTGACGAACACAGTTCCCCTATTTTCCTGTTCTCCGCAATTTACACTAAAGGTACTTATATCACAAAAGCGCCGGGAATGCAAGTCATCCCGACGAAAAATATGAAAAAGCTGACCCGCAGAGAAAGAGGAGACCTGAAAAGGGCCGGATGCAGGGCCCCTCGGGAGAACCAAAGAGGAGGGCCGGGCGGGGCGGGCCGCAAGGAGGAGCGGGACAAGATTGAGCCCAATCAAGCAGAGTATAAGCCCTTTCCAGTCCAGGCGCTCTGCGCCGTAGCGACACAGGAGGAGGGAGAGCGGTATCTCTCATGGCGGGACCTCCTTTTTAAAAGAGGTGTCATTCTGTATATACTTCCCTGTAAAGAGGGGGCTGATCCCTTGAGGGCCAGGATAATAAAGCATAAAATCTGAAAAATAAAATTCCTATTAAAAAAGTAGGAAATTAAGGATAGACAAATTCTCCCTCCCGTGATAGAATAAAGACGCCTCAAAGGACAGGCCCTGTTTGGCGGCCCAGTCCAGGGGGCATGATACTGTTTAGACAGACCGGCTCCAGAGCCGGAAACCATAGGAGGGGTTCCCATGCTGGAATTACAGCATATCAGCTATGACGTGGAACAGGACGGCGACAACAAGGGCATCCTGCGCGATATCGATTTGACCATCAGCGAGCGGTTCGTGGCCATCACCGGACCCAACGGAGGGGGGAAATCCACTCTGGCCAAGGTCATCGCCGGCATCCTGACGCCCACCCAGGGGCGCATCCTGCTGGACGGAGAGGATATCACCGGCCTGTCCATCACCGAGCGGGCCCGGAAGGGCATCAGCTTTGCCTTCCAGCAGCCGGTTCGCTTCAAGGGGCTGACGGTGAAGGATCTGATCACCCTGGCCAGCGGAAAGAGCATCGGCGTGCCGGAGGCCTGCAACTATCTTTCAGAGGTGGGCCTGTGCGCCAAGGACTATATCGACCGGGAAGTGGACGCCTCCCTGTCCGGTGGAGAGCTGAAGCGCATTGAGATTGCCATGATTATGGCCCGTTCCACCAAGCTGTCTGTCTTTGACGAGCCGGAGGCGGGCATTGACCTGTGGTCCTTCAGCAACCTCATCCAGGTGTTTGAGCACCTGCATGAGAAGATCAACGGCTCCATCCTCATCATCTCCCATCAGGAGAGGATTTTGAACATCGCTGACCGCATTATCGTCCTGGCGGACGGCCAGGTCCAGCGGGACGGGCCCAGGAAGGATATCCTGCCCTCGCTGCTGGGAGCGGCGCCTGAGGTTTGCAGCGCCCTGACGGACAAGGTGCGGTAAAGGAGGGATTTTTATGGACGCAATCCAAAAGAACCTGCTGGAGCAGGTGGCGGAGCTCCACGGCGTGCCTGAGGGGGCCTATAACATTCGGGCAAACGGGAAGGCGGCTGCCCGGAATACCACTGCCAGCATCGATATTGTTTCCAAGACGGACAAGGACGGCATCGACATCATTATCAAGCCCGGTACCAAAAACCAGTCGGTCCACATCCCGGTGGTCCTCAGTGAGAGCGGCCTGACCGAAATGGTGTACAACGACTTCTTCATCGGGGACGACTGCGACGTGACCATCGTGGCCGGCTGCGGCATCCACAACTGCGGGGTGCAGAACTCGGAGCACTCTGGTATTCATGCCTTCTATGTGGGGAAAAACGCCCGGGTGCGCTATGTGGAGCGCCACTACGGCGAGGGGGACGGACTGGGAGAGAATATCATGAATCCCACCACCATCGTGGAGATGCGGGAGGGCAGCTACATGGAGATGGAAACCACCCAGATCAAGGGAGTGGACTCCACCATCCGCACGACTAAGGCCAAGCTGGGGCCCAATTCCACCCTTATTATCAAGGAGAAGGTGATGACCCACGGCCGCCAACTGGCCAAGTCCGATTTCACAGTGGATCTGGACGGGGAGGGCTGCCACACCAATGTCATCTCCCGGTCTGTGGCCCGGGGCGAGTCCAAGCAGGTGTTCCTGGCCCGCATCAACGGGAACGCCGCCTGCTACGGCCACTCTGAGTGCGATGCCATTATCATGGATCAGGGCGTGGTGTCCGCCATCCCGGAGGTCACCGCCAACTGTCTGGACGCCCAGCTCATCCACGAGGCGGCTATCGGCAAGATCGCCGGAGAGCAGCTCACAAAGCTCATGACCCTTGGCCTGACGGAGAAAGAGGCCGAGGAACAGATCGTCAACGGATTTTTGAAATAAAGATTGAATTCGGGGAGGGCCGGAGGCCCTCCCCCTCTTTTTTTGTCCGGGGAAGTGTGGTAGAATGGGAAAAAATCTGTGACAGGGGAGAGAACTGTGAGGACCGTTTACTTTGACATGGGGGAGCTGAATCGATTTGGCGCGCTGGGGCTCTTAAGCAGCGAGGCGAAGGTCCTTCCCGCCGGGACTGTGATCCACACCGAGCAGGCCAAGGTCCGGAAGGAGCTGCCTCAGTATCAGGAGATGGCGAAGCGGGCCGGGGTGTTCTTTTTCTTTGAGGACGAGGACATTCCCAACGCCCCGTTTTTTACAGTGCCCTATATGGAACTTGTCGCCCGGGACCGGGATGGCGGCTGGTATGGCCGGGCGGAATCCATCGGAGACGGGGTTTACTGCGTCACCCCGGACGGGGTGGTGTTCCTGGTGTCGGAAGGTATGGAGCGATTTTCCGGACGGCTGCTGGCGGGGGAGGAGGTCCGGGAGCTGTGGGAGCCGGCCCTGGAGATGACGGTATACCCATCGAAGACGGCGGCGGCCCAGGTGGTGGAATTAGTCCCAGTGGAGGAGCTGCTGCCAAAGGGATGGAAGGAGCGGGAAAAATGAGTATGCTTGCCACCACAGAGCAGATGAGGGAATTGGACCGGAGGACCATTGAGGAGCGGGGGATCCCCTCTCTGGAGCTGATGGAGAACGCCGCCCGGGAGGCGGCCCAGGCGGTGGTCAATCTGGTGGGGCCTGTGAAGGAGCCAAGACGGCCGGATGGCGTGATTGGGTCGGCTGTTTCGGTAGCATTTGTTATGATGGAGGACAGCCGGGAGCCCACGCCGGAGGAGCAGCGGGAGATGGAGGCTGTCCGGGCCATCGTGGAGAGCAAAAATACCGACCCCACCCAGAGGATCGCTGTTTTCTGCGGTCCTGGCAACAACGGTGGGGACGGCATCGCCGCCGCCCGCATCCTGCTGGAGGAGGGCTATCGTGTCCGTGCCTTTTTGGTGGGCGGCCGGGAGAAGATGACGCCGGACGCAAAGGCGATGGAGGCCCGTCTGATCGAGGCCGGCGGCGTGCTGGAGCCTCTGGACCTGGAGGACAGGAGGCTGGCGGCCTGGCTGGGGACCTGCGACTGCTATGTGGACGCCCTGTTCGGGGTGGGGCTGAAGCGGCCGCTGGAGGGGGATTTTTTGGCGGCGGTCCAGTGGATGAACGGCCGGCGGGCTCCCGTAGTGTCATGCGATCTGCCCTCCGGGGTGGATGGGGACACTGGGGAGATACTGGGCCAGGCTGTCCAGGCCGAAACCACAGTTACCTTCACCTGCGCCAAGCCGGGGCTCTATTTGGGCGCTGGTGCGGGCTGTGCCGGAGAGGTGCGGGTGGCCCATATCGGCATCCCCCAGGATCTGGTTCACCAGATGATATGGCGGGGCCCGGAGCCAATAGAGCTCCATCCGGACTATATGCACTGGAATCTCCCCCGCCGGCCGGCAGACGGCCACAAGGGGGACTTTGGAAAGGTGTTTATTTTGGGGGGCAGCGAGGGCTATACCGGAGCTCCTGTGCTGGCCGCCTGTGGGGCGCTGCGCACCGGAGCCGGACTGGTCTATGTGGGAGTGCCCCGAGAGATCTATCCCATTGTGGCTGTCAAGTGCCAGGAGGCCATGGCCTTTCCTCTGCCGGAGGAGTATGATAAACTATTGGAGAAGGCCCGGTCCTGTGATGTGGCTGTGATCGGTCCTGGCCTGGGCCGGCATCCGCAGATGGAGCGGCTGGTGCGCTCCCTGCTATGTGACCTGGAGATACCAGTGGTGCTGGACGCCGATGGCATAAATGCCCTGTCCGGGCATATAGATAGTTTGGACAGACGGCGGGCGGCCACGGTCCTGACCCCTCACGCCGGGGAATTTGCCCGGTTGACGGGGTGTGCCCTCCCCATCCAGGACAGGGTGGCGGCAGCCCGGACCTTTGCCAAGGACCACCGCTGCACGTTGGTCCTCAAGGGGCGGGGCACTGTCACTGCCGCTCCAGACGGCCGCACCTGGCTCAACGGCACCGGGAATCCCGGCATGGCAAAGGGAGGTTCCGGCGATGTGCTGGCTGGGATGATCGCCGCCCTGCTGGGACAAAAGCACCTTCAGGGACCCCATGCCGCGGTGTCGGAAACAACTGCTCTGGCTGTGTGGCTTCATGGGAAGGCCGGGGACAAGTGTGCTCAACGGTTTGGGGAGTACGCCATGCTGCCCTCTGACCTGATCGGGATGCTCCCCGAGGTGCTGAAGGAGAATGAGGAGCGAAAATAAAAGCCTATTCATGACGCTTTGGAGGGAAAACTGTGCGCAAACTTCTGTTTTGCGTACCAATGATGATCCTGCTGCTATCCGCCTGTACCGGCGGAGCGGAAGGGAACGAGGCGGAGGAGCTGGCCTTACAGATCCGGGGGGAGTATCTGGCCATGAGCTCCTGCGCGGGGCAGGCGGCCATTACCGCCGACTACGGGCAGCGGGTGTACCAGTATGAGCTGGCGGTGGCGGTGGACGGCGAGGAGACCACTCTGACACTGTCCGCTCCGGACACGGTGGCCGGCATCACGGCCCGCGTTACAGGGCAGGATGGACAGCTGGAATATGACGGTCTTTCAGTGGAAACGGGCCCGCTGGACCCGGAGGGGTTGAGCCCTGTGTCCGCCGTCCCCGCCCTGTTGGAAGGGGCCCGGTCAGGCTACATCGTGTCCTGCGCGCTGGAGGAGGACGGCACCCTGCTCCGTATGGACTGTGGGGACCCGGAGGGAACTCCGGGCACCGGAAGCGAGGTATCCCTGTGGTTCGACACCTCTACCCATGCCCTGTCCAGAGGCGAGATATCGGTGGACGGATTCCGGGCCATTTTATGTGAGTTTACAGATTTTGCTATGTCCTAGGGGAACAGGCCCTTGGGAGAGGAAAATGGGGCGGCAGGCCCTATTTGGATACAAAAGAAGGTATGACCGATGACAGACAGACGGAAGGCCCGCACCTGGGCGGAGATAGATTTGGGGGCCATGGCACACAATTACCGGGCCCTAAAGGCCTTGACCCCGGCGGGCTGCGGATTTTTGGGGCTGGTCAAGGCGGACGCCTATGGCCATGGGGCGGTTCCAGTGGCCCAAAAGCTCCAGGAGCTGGGAGCGGATATGCTGGCGGTGGCCTGTGCAGCCGAGGGGGAGGAGCTGCGGCGGGGCGGTATTGTCCTGCCCATCCTCTGCCTGGGCCAGACGGACCCGGCGCTGGCCCAGGACCTGCTGGACTGGAACATCACCCAGACTGTGGAGGATCTGGAGTCCGCCCAGGCCCTGTCCCGAGTGGCGCTGGCCGCCGGAAAGAGGCTGCGCGTCCACCTGAAGGTGGACACTGGTATGGGACGGCTGGGGTTTCTCTGGGGGGATGGAGAGAACGGTTCCGCCCTGGAGAAGATGACCGCCCTGTGCGCCCTGCCTGGGCTGGAGGTGGAGGGGATGTTCACCCACTTCGCCGCTGCGGATGAGGACGAGACCTACACCGCAGCCCAACTCAGGCGGTTTCTGGAGGCGAAGAAGGCTCTGGAGGACCGGGGGCTTCATTTCGCAATTTACCATTGCGGCGCCAGCGCCGCTGTGTTACACTATGGGCAGAGCCACATGGATATGATCCGTCCCGGCATCGCCCTATACGGCTTCCCGCCTGCGCCGGGGATAGAGGCCCCCGGCCTGATCCCGGTCATGACTCTGAAAAGCCGGGTGGCCGCCGTCCGGCCAATGCCTGCCGGAAGCCCCATCAGCTATGGCTGTACCGCCGTGCTGGAGCGGGATTCCAGGGTAGCTGTCCTGCCGGTCGGTTATGGGGACGGCCTGCCAAGATCCCTGTCCAACAAGCTGCAGGTCCAGATCGGGGACAGGCTGTGCCCCGTCCTTGGACGCATCTGTATGGATATGTGCATGGTGGACGTGACGGACCTGCCCGACGTGGCGCCGGGGGATGTGGCCCGGATCTATGGCCCTGGGCTGACCCAGCGCGCTGCGGATCAGGCTGAGACCATTGTCTATGAATTATTGTGCCAGCTCTCCCGGCGGGTCCCCCGTATCTATTTGGATGGTGGAAGGGAGATCCGTTGAGTTTGGCCCCCAAAATCCACCGGACAGGCTGGCCCGCTGCCTGTCCGGCCCCGTGACCGCCCGGCTCAGACCCACATAGGATGAGTTGGAGCGGCGGAGAGGGGAGGACCTCTCCAGGGTACAAAGGCGCGGCGGGCTTGGTCAAAGCAAAAAATGCTATTTTTTGGCGGAGAGTATAAACCCCGCCGCTCCGTGGGAGAATCATAGTACAGCGTTACATAGGACCCGGTGGGCGCCTGTAACGCGTACTATCTTTCCAGCGGAGTGTGAATGTACGTGGATAACAGCGTGAAGCGAGGCGACATCTTTTACGCCGATCTCAGCCCGGTGGTGGGCAGTGAGCAGGGGGGCGTGCGGCCTGTTCTGATCGTCCAAAACGATACGGGCAACCGTCATAGCCCGACTGTCATCGCCGCGGCCATCACCTCCCAGACAGGGAAGGCCAGACTGCCCACCCATATCTCGGTGGCACCTCTGAGCTGCGGGCTGCCCAAGGAGTCGGTTATCCTTCTGGAGCAGGTGCGGACCCTGGATAAGCGTCGCCTGCGGGAAAAGATGGGCCGACTGGACGAGGGAGTCATGAAGCAGGTGGATACCGCTATCGCGGTCAGCTTCGGGCTGCACCCAGAGACCATGGTGTAAAAGTAAGCGGCTCCGCCTATGGGCGGAGCCTACATAAGACAGCGACAGAGATAGGAGTACTTATCATGAAAAAAAGCAGGAGATGGACCCTGGCGGCGGGAACCGCCATCTTGGCCGCCCTCTGCCTGGGGGCTGGAGTGGTGCTGGCCGCCAACGGGGACCAAAATGACCCTCTGGTTACCATGAGCTATCTGGATGAAACGGTTATTCCTGAGGTGGTGGCTAAGGTGGAGGAGAACACTAAGGTCCGGCAGCAGGAGCTATCCACCCAGCTGGCTGCCCAGATAGCCAAATATCAGCAGGAGATAGAGGCGGCAGGCGGTTCTGCCGGTTCTGGCAGCGCCTCCTATACCCTGGTCACGATGACCAGTGGTCAGACCATGGCTCTGGAGGTAGGCTGCGAGGTCCTACTCCGGGTGGGATCGGCCACGGTCCAGTCCAATACCAGCCCCGCCCTCATTGATATCTCCACCGGCGGGACCGTGAACAGCGGCGCCTCCCTGACGAAAAACCACCTCTATATGTCCACCATCCCAGACCGTACCCTGAAGGCAGCTGCCAGTGATGTGAAGCTGTTGGTCCGAGGCGGCTGGTCCGTTTCCTGAAATTGTTGAATAAGTGAGAAAGCCGCGGCCCGTGGGCCGCGGCTTTCTCACTTATTGAGGTGACTGAGACTTTTTGGGCCAGATGCCCTTGACTGCTAGGACAAAGACAGAGGCGTGGAAGATGTTGATTGCGACCCATCCCACTCCGGTGGCCAGAGCCACCGCATCCAGCCCCATGGCCCCTACCAGCAGATAGGTCCCGGCTACCCGCATGGCGATCTGAATGGTGGTGCCCCAGAAGGTAATGTTCATCCGTCCCACGCCCCGGTACCAGCCGACCCAGGCGTGACCGGTGAAGGACAGGAAATAGAACCAGCTGATGTACTTCAAATAAGAGATACATAGCTCCATCCCTTCCGCCTTGCCGCCCAGGAATAGGGCAGACAGGGGATAGGCGCCCAGATTTATTGTCAGGGAGAAGAAAAGACCCATGGTCAAAAGGGTAAAAATCCCCCATCTAAATCCCTGATAGGTGCGGAGTTCCTGGCAGGCGCCCCGGTTCTGGGCCACAAAGATTGCGATGGACTCACATCCACTTATGCCGAAGGCCTGAATGAAGTTCTCCACACGGGTGGCGGCGGTGAAGGCGGAGATGGGAGCGGTACTTACCAGGCTGATGCCGTTGACTGCGCTCTGGATGATGAGCTTGCCCAGGTAGAGACTGGACTGTTGGAGGGCCGCCACAGCGGCATAGCTGCTGGTCAGCCGGACCAACTGGCGGTCCATTCTCATATCTCCCCGATGAATCGTAAGAAAGGCACGCCGTTTGCGAATGTAGAGGAAGCATAGCAGGGTGGACAGCAGCTGGGCGGAAGCGGTGGCCAGAGCGGTCCCCTGAATGCCCATGTCAAGCACCGCCACCAGCAGCCAGGCGCAGACTAGGTTGTATCCAAGGGAGGCGAGAAGAAAGTACAGGGCGGCCTGGGTGTCTCCCACAGCCCGGAGGGTGGCGGCCAGATAGTTATAGGTGAAGGTGAATACCATGCCAATTAGAATAATGCGCAGATAGGAGGACACATCTCCCATCAGCTCCGCTGGAGTCTGGATGACGCCCAGTAACTGGGGCAGGAAAATCTGGCCCAGCAGGACGGCGCCCAGGGTACATCCGCCGATGAGGACGGCGGACACATAGAGCTGCTGCCGCAGACGGGGGAAGTTTTCCTCGCCGTAAAACTGAGCGATTAGGACGGAAGCGCCCATACAGGCCCCAGTGATGACGTAGATAAACAGGTTCATTACGCTCTCGGCTACCCCTAGGGCGGCAAAGGCACTGTCCCCGATGTAGTAGGTCACCACCAGAGAATTGATGATGTTGTACAGCTGCTGGAGCACGTTGGCGGCCAATAGAGGCAGACAGAGCCGGACCAGCTGGGGCATAATAGGGCCAGAGGTAAGATGTATTTCTCGTGACACCCGAAAGCGCCTCCTGTTGTCAATCGTTCTTCGCATACTACTATACGGCAAAATACAAAATTTGTAAAATAAAAAATTTTACCCCAAAAGATAGGGAAGGAATGACAACGGAAAAGGAGGGAAATACTGTCAACAGACAGAAAGAGGCAGGATATGACAGAGGGCCTGTCCTATAATCAAACCATCTGGGACATAGGGGCGGCCGTCTGCCTTCCCCTGGAAAGGAGCCACAAGAAATGCCTGTGAACTGCACTGAAGAGGAGCGCCGGCTGACCGCGGCGGTGACGGGAGAGCTGGATCACCATGGGGCCAAAGCGGTGATGGAGGAGCTGGACCGGAGGATCGACGCCGCGCTGCCCAGGGAACTGACTCTGGACCTGGGAGGGTTGACCTTTACCGACAGCTCCGGCATCGCCGTGCTGCTGCGGGCACACCGCCGGATGGGCCAGGTGAGAGGAGCCATGCGGGTGATCAACACGCCGGGGCAGGCGGAAAAGGTGTTCCGGGCCGCCGGCCTCCAGCGTATCATCCGATTTGAATAGAGGGGGCGGCCCGCCCTGCACGAAGGAGGACCTACATAATATGAAAATTGAAAATCATGTGAATCTGGAATTTCCCAGCCGCTCCGCCAACGAGGGCTTCGCGCGGGCGGCGGCGGCCTGCTTCGCCGCCCAGCTTGACCCCACGCTGGAGGAGGTCAACGACGTGAAGACCGCGGTCAGCGAGGCGGTGACCAACGCCATCGTCCACGCCTATCCAGACACCATTGGCAAAATTGCCATGAAGCTGCGTCTGCGGGAGGATCACAGCCTGGAAATCGTCATCCGGGACTGGGGAGTGGGGATCGCTGATGTGGACCAGGCCAGGACACCACTGTTTACCACAGGGAACGAGGAGCGGTCCGGAATGGGCTTCACCATTATGGAGAGCTTTATGGACACGCTGAAGGTCCGCTCTGCCCCCGGTAAGGGGACCACTGTGACCATGCGGCGGAAGATCGCCCGCCGGGCTGGGCGGTGAGCGGCACTCTCTCCGACCTGGATCTGCTGGAAGCGGCCCGAAATGGGGACAGCCGGGCCTGTGAACAGGTGCTGGAGGAGAACAACGGTCTGATCTGGAGCGTAGTTCGGCGGTATTACGGCCGAGGTGTGGAGCCGGACGACCTGTATCAGTTGGGGTGCCTGGGCTTTCTGAAGGCGGTCCGCGGCTTTGACCAGTCCTATGGCACTCAGTTTTCTACCTACGCGGTCCCCAAGATTGCCGGAGAGATCCGGAGATTCCTCCGGGATGACGGGCCGGTGAAGGTGAGTCGGGGGCTGAAGGAGCGGGGGATGTCAGTCCGGAATGCCAGGAGTAAGCTTTCCACCCAACTGGGCCGGGAGCCAACCCTGTCTGAATTGGCCCAGGACACCGGGTTGTCTCCGGAGGAGATTGCCTCGGCGGAGACCGCGGCGGAACCTGTTATCTCCCTTCAGGCGGAAACCGGAGATGGGGGATTGACCCTGGAGGGCCTGCTTACTGCCGGAGGCGAAGAGGAAGGGCTGGTGGAGCGGCTCACACTCCGCACCGCCCTTTCCACCCTGCCGGAGCGGGAACAGCAGGTGCTGCTGCTGCGGTACTACCGAGGAATGACCCAGGTTCAGACGGCGCGGGTGTTGGGCGTGTCTCAGGTCCAGGTATCCCGGTTGGAGCGTCGGGCGCTGGACCGCCTACGTCAGGAATTGGTCCCATAAAAAGGAAAAATGACCCAGGCCCAAAGGCCTGGGTCATTTTTTGAAAAAGAGAGGACAGTCCCAGGGAGAGGAGGGACTGTCCAAAAGGGTTTGGCCGGATAGGGGATGAAAAGGAGAGAAGAAGATCATCCCAAGGCCAAATAAGGGAAGAATTGTCCGGCAAAGTGGGAGAGGGGAGCGCCGGACATCAAGCTAGATAACGAAGCAGCTGGCCGGGCTGATCGATGTGATAGAACATCAGACCGGCCATATCTTCTCTGCTGTCCACATTTCGCATGCCAATCACGGCGTGGTCACGGCTTTTCTTGGCGGGCTTGCCGACCAGCTCACCGAAGCGAAGACTGCCGAAGCCATCTTCGTGGGATTGAACGGCGGTCTTGATCCCTTTGACCAGGGGGAGGTACATCACCTCACCCTTGACCAAGGCGATGATGCGGAAATTGGTGATGGCATAGAGCGTGTTCTTTTCCAGGCACTTTTTATCCATGAAGGGCCGAGCGGAGAGGGCCACAGGTAGAAACAGGGCTACGATGGCCATAATAAGGACATCGGTGAAGGAGCGGGTGCCAGTAATAGAGCTGAAGACCATCAGGACAATGACTGCTGCCAGAACCAGGGCGGAAACGATCCAGGTGAGCAGAATCGAATTTTTGCTGTCGTGATCGAACAGGGAGAAGGGCTTGGGGCGGCCAGACCAGCGGACTTCTTCTCCTTCCCAGAGGATGTTTTTCAAACGGGTGTCCATGATGTACATTGCCTCCTTGTGTTGTTTGTATCCTGATTATAGCAGAGAAGAAATTAAATGGGTGTTAACGAAAAGGAGGTCCAGATTAAAAAGTTGACAAGGAGGCATTTACGCCTCTCCGGCAATAAAAAAACCCCGGTCCCATACTGTGAAACCGGGGGCCCAATGTTAGGTGGACAGCCGGCTTTGGCGGAAGCGGCTGTCCGTGTGTGCTGGCTGACAGACCGCTTTCGGGAGAGAGAAAGGGGCGTCAGCCGGAGAGAGAAAGGGTCCGGGAAAAGTGAGGAAACCCGGATGATGCGGGCAGAGAAGTATTCACTGTCTGCCTTCGCGTGGGAATAGCTCCTACCTGTATTATAGCATCGGGGGAGTGAAATGGGTGTAAATGAAAGAAAGGAAGATGTAAAGAAACCGTTAATCACCGTCGGGGGACAAAAACAGCTCCGGAGGGAGAGACCCGCTCCGGGGCTGCTCTAAGGTCTGCCTGCTCTGCTGGTGGGGTCAATCCTCCAGCATACGGTAGCCAATGCCAAGCTCGGTGTGGATATATTTGGGCTTGGAGGGATCCTCCTTTAGCTTTCGGCGGATATTGGCCATGTTGACCCGCAGAATCTGATTGTTATTGTTGCCGCCGTAGGGCCCCCAGACGTGCTCCAAAATAAAATCGTAGGTGAGCACCTTCCCGGCGTGGATGCACAGCAGCTCCAAAATCTTGAATTCATTTTGGGTGAAGTGGATCTGCTCTCCTGCTAACAGCACCTGGTGCTTCGTGATATCCACCACAAGGTCCTGGACCTGATACACGTCCCTCTGGGCGCCCTGGGACATCTTCAAACGATCCGCCCGGCGGAGCGTGGTGCGGATACGGGCCAGCAGCTCGGACACGCCGAAGGGCTTTACCACATAATCATCCGCCCCCATGTCCAGAGCGCGAACCTTCTCCGACTCGCGGTCACGGGCGGAGATGATGATGACAGGGACCTCTCGGGGCAGGTCGCTGAGCTGTTCCAGCACCTCCAGCCCGTCCATATCGGGCAGTCCCAGGTCCAGCAGGACCAGGTCGGGGCTGTGGGAGAAGAACAGGGAAAGCCCCTCCTTGCCGCTGGAGGCGGGGATGGCCTTATAGTCATTGGCGGCCAGCGCGCGGCAGATAAAGTTGCTGATGGCGTGCTCGTCCTCGATGACCAGGATCAGTCGTTTTTCATTCATGGTCAGACTCCTTCATGGGGAGGCCGAAGCGGATCACCGCTCCGCCCTCCGGGGCGTTGCCCGCGGCAAAAAAGCCGTTGTGGGCCTTGATGATGCTTTGACAGACAGACAGACCAATGCCCATCCCGCGGGTGGAATCCCCGTTCAGATCTCGGGACAGAGGCCGGCCAGACTGGACGGCCTGACACACCTCCGGGGGCAGTCCTTTGCCGTGGTCCCGGACCTCCACCACTGCCCACTCGTCCTGACGGAACAGATTGAGCAGGATACCGGACTGGCTGCCGGAGTGGCGGACCGCGTTCTCAAGCAGGTTGACCATCACCTGCTTGATGAGCATGGGCTCCATAGGTAGGTATAAGATATCCTCGGACAGCTCCAGATCCACATGACAGTTGGGGAACCGGCGCCGGGTGGTCAGAATGGCGTCCCCCGCCACCTCCTCCAGCATCTCCTCCCGCTTTTTCAGGGGTATGGTGCCGTCTTGAATTCGGGTGACGGACAGCAGATTTTCCACCATGACGATCAGAGCATCAGCGTCTGCCTTGATATCGTTGGCAAGGGAGGCGTTTTTTTCTGACCGGAGGATGTCCTCGCTGGACAGAAGGACAGAGGCGGCGCCGGAGATGGCGGTCAGAGGGGTGCGCAGATCATGGGACACGGCCCGGAGGATGTTGCCCCGGATCGTCTCCCTGGCGGACTGTAACTGGATGGCCGCTTTTTCTGCGTTGAGCTTTTCATTCATCTCATAGAGGGTCTTGGTGTTCTTTTCCCGGCGGACAGCCTCAATGGCCTGCTGCTTGACCCGGGAAGTAAGGGCGCACACGATACAGGAGATAGCCACCATGGACAGCATGGCAACCGGGTAACCCGTATGGCTCAAGGAAAAGGCGGAATAGGGGACCATAAAAAAGTAGTTGATGCAGAAGGTCCCTATGATGGAGGCGGTGAT
Source organism: Muriventricola aceti (assembly GCF_025567565.1). Lineage (NCBI taxonomy): Bacteria > Bacillati > Bacillota > Clostridia > Eubacteriales > Oscillospiraceae > Muriventricola > Muriventricola aceti. Next base: position 45,193 of record NZ_JAOQKF010000016.1, read on the forward strand.
CCCATAGGCATAGCCGGTGGTAAAAAAGGAGATGCACACCACTGCCAACACGAATACCAGGGCGGAATTGTTTTCCCCGCCGGTGTGGGAGATCAGAATGCCGCTGGTCCAGTAGGCGGCGTACAGCAGAAGAGCAGTGGTTAGGATATCCCGGGGGACCGAAGGTATTCGGTGGACCAACTGGTCCATATAGCCAAAGAGGGCTTTGCATCGCTGCGTCAGGGCGGACATATCTATTCTCTCTCCTTCCGGGACCCTGCCGCCACAGAGGAGCGGAGGCATTGGGCAAAAATATTATATCAAACCTGGCCCGAACCGTAAAGTACAGACACTGTAAAAAAGCCGAAGAAAAATCCGGATGAAAAAAGACGGCGATTTCTTGTATCTGGGGAGGAAAAATGATATAATAATACGATTTCCGGCCTGTGCCGGGCAAACTGGAGAAAAGAGGTCGAAACGATGACATACAAAGAGGAATTTATCACATTTATGGTGCGCTCCGGCGTGCTTACCTTTGGGGATTTTACCACGAAGTCCGGACGGAAGACCCCTTATTTCGTCAACACCGGGAACTACAAGACCGGGGCCCAGGCGGCCAAGCTGGGAGACTACTACGCCGCCTGCATTCAGGAGCATATGCCGGAGGGAATCACCTGCCTGTTCGGCCCCGCCTACAAGGGGATCCCTCTGGCGGTGTCCGCCGCGGCCTCTCTGTACCGGAACTATGACCGGGACCTGCCTTACTGCTTCAACCGCAAGGAGGCCAAGGACCACGGCGAGGGTGGTTCTATGGTGGGCTACAAGCCACAGGACGGAGATGATGTGGCCATTATTGAGGACGTGGTCACCGCTGGCACCGCCGTCCGGGAGTCTATCGAGCTGTTTAAGCATGTGGCCAAGGTCAACATGAAGGCCCTGTTCGTGTCGGTGGACCGGATGGAGCGGGGCACCCGGGACTGCTCCACCCTGGATGAGCTGCGCCAGGACTATGGTATCCAGGTTTACCCCATCGTTACCGTCCGGGAGGTCATCGCCTTCCTCCATAATAACCCTGTGGATGGCAAAGTCTATATTGACGACGAGATGAAGGCTAAAATGGAAGCCTACCTGGCGGAGTACGGGGCCAAAGCATAAACCTATAACCCCCCGTCCCCTTGGAGAGCATGGGGGGCATCAGGGGGTAACTGGTCCCCCCTGAAAATGCGGTGTGCGAAGCGCATATGTTTTTCCCGCAGGAGAAAACCCGCATTTTGAATGGAGGCGTACCTGGCAGAGTACGGAGCCAAGGGCTGAGAGAGCCTTTGATTGGAGGTGCTGGAATGAACTGTCCATACTGTGGCGGATCAATGCTGGAAGGGACGTTCCACGACCGGGGAGACAGCTATATTCTACCGGCCGGGGAGGTGCCTCCCAAGCTCTGGACCAAGGCTGTCCTGAAGAAAAAGCACGCCATTTTGCTGCCTCCGGAGTCCTTTGGCGCTGTGTGGGCACAGCGGCCAAGTGCGTTCTGGTGCGAGATATGTAAAAAAATGCTGGTAGACTATGGGGAGCTGATGTCCCAGGTTGAGGGGCAAGGTACTGAGGGAAAGGAATAGGTCCCATGGCAGAACAAGGAAAGCACCGCCATGCCGGCCACCGGCAGCGGATGAAAACAGAATTTCTGACCCGTGGGTTGGAGGGCTGGCCGGACCACAGGGTGCTGGAGCTGCTGTTGTTTTACGCCATTCCCCAGGGGGATGTGAACGCCATCGCCCACGACCTGATCGACCGCTTTGGCTCTCTGGCCGGGGTGTTGGACGCCTCGGTGGACGAGCTGACAAAGGTGCTGGGGGTGGGGGAGCACACCGCGCTTCTGCTGCGGCTTATCCCCGCTCTGGGCAGGCGCTACCAGATGGACAGGAGCGACCTGGGAAAGATTATCAACAGCATCCACCAGGCTGAGGAGCTCCTGGGTCCCTATTTTTTTGGGGCGAGAAACGAGATGGTCTATGGCCTCTTCCTGGACAGCAAGCGAAAGGCCCTGGGGGTCCGACTGGTGTCAGAGGGCAGCATCTCTGCCTGTGACATCAATATCCGGCGTATTTTGGAGGAGGCGGTGGGTCTGCGTGCCTCCAGGCTGTATCTGGCCCATAACCACATCAGCAATCTGGCCCTTCCCTCCGACGCCGACTGGCAGGCCACTGATGTCATCCGCAGCGCCCTGCTGCCCGCTGGGGTGACGCTGGAGGACCATCTGATCTTCGTGGACGGGGACGTGGTGTCCCTGATGGAGACAGAGCGCCGGCAGGGCCGTCCCATGTATCAGCTGTTATAAGTACCCGCTCCTCCCCCTGCAAAAACGGTGGGAGGAGCGAAAAACTCTTGTGTTGGAACAAATGTTCTGATATAATGAGGAGTAATCTGTATAGACTACTGGCGAGGTGAAGGGAATGCCCAAATTTGAAGTGGTTTCAGAATATACCCCCAGCGGCGACCAGCCGGAGGCCATTCAGGCTCTGGCCCAGGGGATCGAGATGGGGCTGGACGAGCAGACCCTGCTGGGAGTGACCGGCTCGGGCAAGACCTTCACCATGGCCAAGATCATCGAGAAGGTCCAGCGTCCCACCTTGGTACTGGCCCATAACAAGACTCTGGCCGCCCAGCTTTGCGCCGAGTTCCGGGAGTTTTTTCCCAACAACGCGGTGGAATACTTCGTATCCTACTACGACTACTACCAGCCGGAGGCCTATATCCCCCATACGGATACGTTTATTGAAAAGGACTCCGCCATCAATGAGGAAATCGACCGTCTCCGCCTGTCCGCCACCGCCTCCCTGCTGGAGCGGCGGGACGTGATCGTGGTATCCTCGGTGTCCTGCATCTACGGCCTGGGCGAGCCGGAGGATTTTGAGAAGATGATGGTTTCCCTCCGGGTGGGCGCCCAGATGGAGCGGGACGAGATGCTGAAAAAGCTGGTGGCCATCCGCTACGAGCGCAACGACATCGCCTTTGAACGCAATATGTTCCGCGTCCGGGGGGACACGGTGGAGATCTGGCCAGCCTACTGGAAGGACACGGCCATCCGGGTGGAGTTTTTCGGGGACGAGATCGACCGCATCAGCGAGATCAATGTGGTCACCGGCACCCCCATCCGTCGGCTGACCAATATCCCTATCTGGCCTGCCACCCACTATGTCACTCCCAAGGAGAAGATGGACGCCGCTATCCAGGAGATCTACAAGGAGTTGGAGGAGCGGGTGGCTTTCTTCGAATCGGAGAACAAGCTCATTGAGGCCCAGCGCGTCAAGCAGCGCACCATGTACGACGTGGAGATGATGCAGGAGCTGGGCTACTGCTCAGGCATTGAGAATTACTCACGGGTGATTGAAGGCCGCCCCGTCGGCTCGCCTCCCCATACCCTGCTGGACTATTTCCCAAAAGACTTCGTTCTGTTTATCGACGAGAGCCATGTCACCCTGCCCCAGGTGCGGGCCATGTACAATGGGGACCGGGCCCGCAAGACCACCCTGGTGGACTACGGCTTCCGCCTGCCCTGCGCCTTTGACAACCGGCCGCTGAAATTTCCGGAGTTTGAGCAGCGGGTCAACCAGGTGGTCTATGTATCCGCTACCCCTGGGGAGTACGAGCGCACCCGCTCCGGACAGATTGTGGAGCAGGTCATCCGGCCCACCGGTCTGCTGGATCCCCGTATTGAGGTCCGTCCCGTAGAGGGCCAGATCGACGACTTGATCGGTGAGATAAACCAGCGTACCGCCAGGAACGAGCGGGTGCTGGTCACCACCCTGACCAAAAGGATGGCGGAGGATCTGACCGCCTATCTCCAGGGGGCGGGGATCAAGGTGCGCTATATGCACCACGACATCGATGCCATGGAGCGCATGGAAATTATCCGGGATCTGCGCCTGGGTGCCTTCCATGTGCTGGTGGGGATCAACCTGCTGCGGGAGGGGCTGGATCTGCCTGAGGTGTCCTTAGTGGCCATTCTGGACGCGGACAAGGAGGGATTTCTCCGAAGCGAGACTTCCCTCATCCAGACCATCGGCCGGGCGGCCCGAAACGCCGAGGGCATGGTCATCATGTACGCCGACACCATCACACCCTCCATGCGCCGGGCCATGGACGAGACGGAGCGGAGGCGGGAGAAGCAGGACGACTTCAACAAGGCCCACGGCATCGTACCCAAGACAGTCATCAAATCGGTGCGGGCTCTGCTGGATATCTCTGCCGAAGGGGAGGATACCCCGGAGAAGAAGGGTGAGGTCCAGGGCCTCACTAAACAGCAGAAGGCAGAGCGGATCGCCCGTCTGGAAAAAGAGATGCGCGAGGCTGCCAAGATGCTGGAGTTCGAGCTGGCGGCCGCCCTGCGGGACCAGATCATTGAACTGCGGGGGAAATAACCGTGAGCGCAAAATTTTCTATGGGTAGAAACTGTGTGGAGATATTCGATTTTTGGTGTAATGACCGGGAAAGTAACGATCCCTACGGCACCGAGTTCAAGGTTCGTGTGTGCTCCAATGGCGAGGACAATTACGGAGAGAGCGAGGAAGAATATGTCGGCACCGGCTCTTGGATGTGCGGGATCGAAGAGGTCAGGAACTTTGTGGGTCAACTGGATGAGATGAATCATCTCCAGGGGAAACACGCTGAGATCAAAGATGTTTCCTACGGAGGCAGGCTGTGCTTCGATCTGGACCGCATGGGCCATGTTCAGGTCAGCGGTACGCTGTTTGGTGTGTATGGGATCCAAAGCCTCAAATTTGAATTCACAGGGGATCAGACCGCCCTGGGACCCTTTTTGGACGGCCTGCGTGAATGTTTGAGGGGATGAGCCAATGGTCATGCCCAGGCGCAAACAAAACCGCCTGACCGATTGCGACTATGGCCGACCGGGGTATTATTTCATCACGATTTGCACCCGCGGAAAGAGGCATACACTTGGGACTGCCGTAGGGGCCGATGCTGGTGCGTTATTTAAAACGCTCTGTCACCGTAGCGTGGGATGAACCAGTGTGGCAGGATGATTATTACGACCACATCATCCGCAACGACCGGGACTATCGACGCATCTGGCAATACATCGACACCAATCCCGCCAAATGGCGGGAGGACCGCTACTACTGTGATATGGAGAGAGAAAATGACCGTGCTCAACCGGCTGAAATGCCTTAATTCCCTGCATTTGAAACTATTGGCGATGGCGCTGATGCTGTGTGACCATATGTGGGCCACAGTGATTCCCGGGGCCGCGTGGATGACCAGTATAGGCCGGCTGGCTTTTCCCATCTTTGCCTTCCAAATCGCGGAGGGCTTTGCCCGCACCCATCATTTCAAAGGATATCTTGGGCGGATCTTTCTGTTTGCCTTGATCTCCGAGATCCCCTTTAATCTGATGTACGGGGGGAATGTGATCTATCCCTTCCATCAGAACGTGCTGTTCACCTTCTGTCTGGCCCTGCTGATGCTGCGTCTGACCCGGGCTGGGGCGGAAAAAGGCGGTCTCTGGCGCTATCTGACCCTTGGAGTGGCCTGCTGGCTGGGCTATGTTCTGGGCCAGCTGTCTATGGTGGACTACGGCGGTCTGGGGGTGCTGACGGTGCTGCTGTTCTGGGTGTGCCGGGAGCTGCCCTTTGGCTGGCTGGCGGAGCTGGCTGGGCTGTGGATCATCAACGGCGTGCTGATGGGCGGGATGCAGTTTCCAATCTCTCTGGGAGGACTGGAGTTCTCCTTCCCGCAGCAGGGGCTGGCCGTGCTGGCCTTGCTCCCTATTTGGATGTATAACGGGCGGCGAGGGCCCGGCGGGCGGGGATTCCAATATTTCTGCTATGCCTTTTATCCCGTCCATATTTTGATCCTGGCTGTGCTGTGGATCTACATACTGTAAGAGAAATGAGGCGATCCCGTGGCAAAGCAGAAGGATGAAAAAACCAATGTGATGCGGATCTTGGACCAAAAAGAGATCCCCTATACCCCCCACACCTATCCCCACGAAGAGGGGGAGGCGGTGGACGGGGTGACGGTGGCCGGGATCATGGGCCAGGACCCGGAGTGTGTGTTCAAAACGCTGGTGGCCCGGGGGGCGTCCGGTGCCTTGTATGTCTTTGACATCCCGGTGGCCGACAGCCTGGACCTGAAAAAAGCGGCCAAGGCGGTAGGGGAAAAGTCCGTCGCCATGCTCCACCAGAAGGAGCTGCTCCCCCTGACTGGCTATGTCCACGGGGGCTGCTCGCCCATCGGCATGAAGAAGCAGTACCCCACGGTGTTCCATGAGACAGCGGAGATTCTGGACACCATTATCGTGTCCGCCGGTAAAATCGGCTGTCAGGTGGAGCTTTCCCCCACAGACCTGATTGGGCTGGTTGGGGCGGAGACCGCCGATCTGACTGTTTGAAAAGGAGAAGACTATGTCTACCAGCCCTGAATTTGTTGCCTATCTCTGCGAACAGCTGGAGGGAACGGGGGAAGTCCGCTCCCGCAAGATGTTCGGAGAGTATATGGTGTATCTCAACGACAGGCCTGTGCTGCTGGTGTGCGACGACACCCCCTTTGTCAAGATGCTCCCCTGTGTGGAAGGGCTGCTGGGAGACCGCCCCTCCGCCGCCCCCTATGAGGGGGCCAAGCCCCACTATGTCCTGGACCCGGACGACGGGGAAACCCTGCGCCGGGCGGCGGAGCTGGTGTCCCCAAACAGTCAACCGCCCAGGAAACGGAGGAAGCAGACATGAGAGAGCAAGCAGACAGGGAAAAATTCCAATACCTCCCCACCGCTGAAAACGGGTTTCTCCTGCTGGGAAAATCGGAGGAGGGGGGCTGGACGGTGCTGGAGGAGTCCGGGCCGAGCCCGGCTCCTGAGCCGGAGCCAGAGGAGCCGGCGGGAATTTATCCCTGCCCCTGCTGCGGATTTCTTACCTTCCCCGTGCCCAAAGAGGAGGCCCTGGCCTATATCTGTCCGGTGTGCTTCTGGGAGAACGACCTGTTCGATCCCGGCGAGGACGACCCCAGCGATGAGAACCGCGGCATGACCCTGCGCCAGGGCCGGGAAAACTACCGGAAATGGGGGGCGGTGCGGGAGGACCTGGTCCGCTTCGCCCGGGAGCCCCGACCGGAGGAGATGAGACTGGATCCTTCGACTCCCTGGGACGCGGCATTTCCCCGGAACATTCAGCCCAACATGGATGAAATCGCCCGCTGGGTAGGCAGTCCACTGTTTTTCCGGCTCCAGAGCTGGATGGAGAACACTTACGGGGTGAAGCCCGCCATCGAGTTCAGCGGGTGTTCCATGGATCGTGGCTGGAACGTGAAGTATAAAAAGGGATCCAGGGCCCTGTGCGCCTGCTACATCCGGGCGGGCTGGTTTACCGCCCTGGTGACGGTGGGGGCAAAGCAGATGGAGGAACTGAACGCCCTGCTGCCCACCTTTTCCCCGGCCTTTCAAACCGTGTTTGAAAATACCCCGCTGTTCAACGGCGGCAAGTGGCTGGTGCTGGATGTGAAGCGGGAGGAGCAACTGGAGGATGTCCGACGGCTGGTCCTGCTGAAGGCCGGACCGCCCAAAGGGAAACAATAAGGAGAACCAGATCATGCATACTCATATTACCGTCAAAGGCGCACGGGTGAACAACCTGAAGAATATCGACGTGTCCATCCCAAGGGACAAGCTGGTGGTGCTCACCGGCCTGTCCGGGTCGGGCAAATCCTCCCTGGCTTTTGACACCATCTACGCCGAAGGGCAGCGCCGCTATGTAGAGTCCCTATCCTCCTATGCCCGGATGTTTCTGGGCCAGATGGAGAAGCCGGATGTGGACTACATCGACGGCCTGTCCCCGGCTATTTCCATCGACCAAAAGACCACCAGCAAGAATCCCCGCTCCACCGTGGGGACGGTGACCGAGATCTACGACTACCTCCGGCTGCTGTGGGCCAGGGTGGGCACGCCTCACTGCCCCATCTGCGGCAAGGAGATCCGTCAGCAGACCATAGACCAGATTATCGACCAGGTGCTGGCCCTGCCGGAGGCCACCCGTATCCAGGTCATGGCTCCTGTGATCCGGGGAAAGAAGGGGGAGCACGCCAAAGTTTTTGAGGACGCCCGGAAGTCGGGCTATGTCCGCTGCCGGGCGGATGGCATCACCTATGACCTGTCCGAGGAGATCAAGCTGGAGAAAAACAAGAAGCACGATATTGAGATCGTGGTGGACCGGCTGGTCATTCGGGAGGATATCACACGCCGGCTTACCGACAGCGTGGAGATCGCCTCCAACCTGGCGGGGGGCCTGGTGGTCATCAACGTGGTGGGGGAAGACCGGGATATCCTGTTCTCCCAGAACTACGCCTGTGAAGACTGCGGCATATCCATTGAGGAGCTCACCCCCCGGATGTTCTCCTTCAACAATCCCTTTGGGGCCTGTCCCACCTGTATGGGCCTGGGCTCCCAAATGAAGATCGACCCGGACCTCATCATGCCAAACAAGAATCTATCCATCGTCGAGGGGGGGATCACCGCCTCTGGCTGGAACAACATCAAGTCGGACGGAATCTCCCGGATGTACTTTGACGCATTGGCCAAGAAATATAAGTTCAAGCTGAACACCCCCATCAAGGACCTGCCGAAGGAGGTGCTGGACGTTATCCTCTACGGCACGGGCGGGGAAAAGCTGACCCTCCACTATGACCAGCCCAGGGGCCAGGGCACCCTGTACCAGCCCTTTGAGGGCATCGTCACCAATCTGGAGCGCCGCTATCGGGAGACCCAGTCCGACGGTATGAAGCGGGAGCTGGAGGAGTGTATGTCCCAGTGCCCCTGCCCCACCTGCCAGGGGCGCAGGCTGAAAAAGGAGTCCCTGGCCGTCACTGTGGGAGGGCTGGATATCGACAGCTACTGCCACAAGAGCGTCAGCGACGCCCTGAACTTCATGGAGCGGCTGGAGCTGAATCCCACCCAGACCATGATCGCCGCCCAGATCGTCAAGGAAATCAAAAGCCGGCTGGGCTTTCTACGCTCCGTGGGCTTGCAGTACCTGACCCTCAGCCGGGAGGCGGGGACCCTGTCCGGCGGCGAGAGCCAGCGGATCCGGCTGGCTACCCAGATCGGTTCCTCTCTCATGGGGGTGCTGTATATCCTGGACGAGCCCTCCATCGGTCTGCACCAGCGGGACAACGACAAGCTGCTTGCCACCCTGAAGGAGCTGCGGGATCTGGGCAACACCCTGCTGGTGGTGGAGCACGACGAGGACACCATGCGGGAGGCGGACTATATCATCGACGTGGGTCCCGGCGCAGGAGTTCATGGCGGCCAGATCGTGGCCGCCGGCACCCCGGAGGAGGTCATGAACACCCCAGGCTCTATCACCGGGGACTACCTGTCCGGCCGCAAAAAAATCCCCGTTCCCACCCAGCGCCGGAGAGGGAACGGGAAGTATTTGAAGATATTTGGGGCCAGGGAGAACAACCTGCGGGGCGTGGATGTGGAGTTTCCCCTGGGTACCTTTACCTGTGTTACCGGGGTATCCGGATCGGGCAAATCCTCCCTGGTCAACGAGATCCTGTTTAAGAAGCTGGGAGCTGATTTGAACCGGACCAAGACCCGGGCTGGGAAGCACGACCGCATCGAGGGGGAGGAGTTTTTGGACAAGGTCATCAACATCGACCAGTCCCCCATTGGCCGCACGCCCCGCTCCAACCCCGCCACCTATACCGGCCTGTTCAACGATATCCGGGACCTGTTTGCCTCCACCCCCGACGCCAAAAGCCGGGGCTATGGCCCTGGACGCTTCTCCTTCAACACCAGGGGCGGCCGGTGCGAGGCCTGTACCGGCGACGGGCTCATCAAGATCGAGATGCACTTTTTGCCCGATATCTATGTCCCCTGCGAGGTGTGCAAGGGCAGGCGGTACAACCGGGAGACGCTGGAGGTGCGCTACAAGGGCAAGAACATCTACGAGGTGCTGGAGATGACGGTGGACGAGGCCCTGCCCTTCTTTGAAAATCTGCCCCGCATCTATAACCGCCTGAAAACCCTGGAGGAAGTGGGGCTGGGCTATGTGAAGCTGGGCCAGCCCTCCACCGAGCTGTCCGGCGGCGAGGCCCAGCGGGTCAAGCTGGCTACTGAGTTGTCCAAGCGATCCACAGGCAAGACCATCTATATCCTGGACGAGCCTACAACGGGCCTCCACTCCGCCGACGTCCACAAGCTGATCGAGGTCCTCCAGCGGCTGGTGGAGGGGGGCAATACAGTGGTGGTCATCGAGCACAACCTGGATGTCATTAAGACAGCCGACCACATCATCGACCTGGGCCCCGAAGGGGGCGACGGCGGCGGGACCATTGTGTGTACCGGCACGCCGGAGGAGGTGGCGGCCTGTCCGGCCAGCTATACCGGGCAGTATCTGAAAAAGCTGCTGAGATAACGCCGCCGCCAGAGCCCCCAAAATTCGGAGCCGAAGGCGGAG
>NZ_JAOQKF010000016.1:55745-61974 GCF_025567565.1 Muriventricola aceti
ATTTCCGGAGGCGGAATTCATTTCCGCCGAGGATTTTAATGATAAGGGCCCCCATCCCGGCCCGCCGGGATGGGAGCGGGCGACGGCGGCGGGACCATTGTGTGTACCGGCACGCCGGAGGAGGTGGCGGCCTGCTAGTGGGCCCCTCCGGCCGTCAGGGGATGGTCTCAAGGTCCCCGGCCAGGGCCATCCCCGTTTTGAGACCGAGGCGAAAGCCCTGCACGGCAAAAAAAGCGGTCACCGCTTCCAGAGATTCCCGTTGGAGGGGGCCCAGTTCGTTTTCCAACAGATCAAACCACATGGTTTCCCCATCATCCTTGGGTTGGCTTTCAATGTAGGACCTGATATAATGGGCGTACATCCATTTCATGAGATCTGACATATAAACACCTGCTAACAACTTTTAAAGTTGCCTTTATTATACACAACATTTCATGTTATGTCAAGGGGTTACGAGAGAAATGAAGATTATTTTGCCCGGTATTGCGGAGCGGCTGCAGCCATTACGTCAGGAACAAAATAAAACCCAGCAAGAGATGGCCAACATGCTGGAGTGTACAGTACAACACTATCAACGAATCGAGTATGGCAAAGTGAACCTCCCATCCACGACTTTAATCTTTCTGGCCGACTATTTTGGCGTCACCACCGACTATCTATTGGGACGTACAGAGGAAAGGAAATAAGACAAATGACTTTTGAACGGATTACCTCCCCGGACCATCCGGCCTTTGACCGCGCCTTTACCCTGTATACAATCAGTTTTCCTCTCCACGAACAGCGTACACGAGAGAAGCAGGAGCGAGTGTTGTCCCATCCGGAATATCACTTCGATGTTATCTGGGAGGGAGAAACCTTTGTGGGGATTCTTCTGCACTGGGAGGAGGAGGGCTTTTCCTATGTGGAGCACTTTGCTACCGATCCGGCCCTCCGGGGCCAGGGGCTGGGAGCCAGGGCTCTGGAGCTGTTGAACAGCAGGGGCAAAAGCGTGGTGCTGGAGATCGATCCGCCGGTGGACGAGCTCTCCATCCGCCGAAAGGGCTTTTATCAGCGGGCTGGCTTCTGGGAGAATCCCTTTCTCCATGTCCATCCGCCCTACCGCCCCCAATTCAAAGGTCATCCCCTGACGGTGATGACCTATCCCACCCCCTGGGACAGGGGGACATATGAGACGTTTTGGGTCTGCCTGCGGGACACCGTGATGGCGGACTGTAAAACGGACGAACAATGAGGTGTTCCATGGATATTTTCCAGTTCTTGACCGACACCACTGGGGGCAAATGCCTGTTCACCATGCTGGTGTCTATGGTCCCCATCATCGAGCTGCGTGGCGGCCTGCCCTTCGGGGTGGCTCTCGGCCTGCCCTATTACCTGGCGTTCCCGGCGGCGGTCCTGGGCAACCTTATCCCCGCCCCCTTTATCATCGTCTACATCCGCCGGATCTTTGAGCTAATGCGCAGGTATATGCCAAAGCTCAACGGCCTGGTGGACAAGCTGGAAAAGAAGGCCCACCTGAAGGGGCAGAAGGTCCAGAAATACCAGTATCTGGGACTGTGGATCTTTGTGGCCATCCCCCTGCCCGGTACCGGGGCCTGGACCGGCTCTCTGGCGGCCGCCTTTTTGGGGATGCGGTTGAGGAAAGCCCTGCCCGCTGTGGTCATGGGCGTGCTGACCGCCGGGTGTATCATGCTGGCTCTGACCCATGTAGGGATCAACCTATTCTCCGGCACCATGTAGCGGACGGCAGAGAAGGGTCGGAGGGAAACACCAGCGGCCCGCCTTCCGCATAGGATGGCCCGGAGGTGTTGCTCTGTGGAGATGATATGGGATACCCTGCTGGCGGCTGTATGTGTGTTGGGACTGGCCTTTGTGGCCTGGTGGCTCTTTGGCCGCCTGTTTCGTCCTATGCCGGGTCAGGGAGTGCGGGTGCTCATCCCCGGCCGGGGGGAGGGGGAGGACCTGGAGCAGACCCTGCGGGCTTTTATGTGGCTCCGGGGACTGGGACTGCTGGACTGCCCCATTATCATCGCTGACCTTGGCCTGACCCCCAAGGGCTGGGAGCTGGCCCTGCGGCTGACGGCCCGCTGGCCTGGGGTAGTGCTGTGGCCAGCCTCTGACCTGCCGGACTACATAGCGAGGAGCTGAACCAGGGGGCGGCCGGAGGCCGCCCCTATCCAATATCAGGAGATGCAAAGGAGGGAAACGACGCCATGGAACAGCGGGAATTAGAGCTGGTCGAGGGCACCGTTTCCGTGGTCATCTACCAGAACGAGGACAACGGCTACACCATCCTGAAGCTGGATGTACGGGATGAGGAGGTCACCGTAGTTGGCACCATGCCCGGTGTGGCCCCCGGAGAATACCTATCTGTCCGGGGCCGCTGGACCCGCCACCCTACCTATGGGGTGCAGCTCAAGGCCCAGGTAGTGGAGCGCCGACTGCCACAGGGATTGAAGGAGATCTTCCATTACCTGTCCTCCGGGGCTGTGAAGGGTATCGGAAAGGCCACCGCCCGGCTGGTCATCGAGGAGTTCGGGGAGGAGGCCCTGACAGTCATCGAGGACGACCCGGACCAGCTTACGAAAATAAGAGGCATCTCACCCAAGCGGGCCCGCCAGATCGGAGAGGCCTTCCGCCAGCAGATGGGCACCCGCCGGCTGGTGGAGTTTTTGACCGAGCATCAGCTCCCTCTGGAGCTGGCAGCCCTCCTTCACAGGGCCTACGGCGACGTGGCGCTGGAGGTGGTGCGGGCCAACCCCTATCTGCTGGTCAATGAGGAATTCCGGGTGGAATTCTCCCAGGCGGACGGCCTGGCTCTGGCCCTGGGGGTGGGCCATGAGGACCCCTTGCGTCTGGAGGCCGGGCTCCTCTTTGAGATGGCCCACAATAACCTGAACAACGGGCACACTTTCCTGCCCCGGCGCAAGCTGGTGGAGGCCACGGGCGTACTGCTGGAGGTGCCCTGCCAGATGCTGGAGGACTGCCTGACCACCCTGCTGGACCGGGGAGAGGCGGAGCTGGAGCGTATCGCCGGACAGGAAGCGGTCTATCTTCCAGCCCTCCACGACGCGGAAGCCTTTATCGCCCAGCGTTTGGGGGAGATGAGCGCCAGCCGGCTCCTTCCGCCCGATGGGCTGGACAGGCTCATTGACCGCATCCAGCGGGAGCAGCGCATCACATACGCCCCCCAGCAGCGCCAAGCTGTGGAGCTGGCCGCGGAGCGGCAGGTCATGCTTTTGACCGGCGGGCCGGGTACGGGAAAGACCACCTGCCTGCGGGGCGTACTGGACCTGTTTGACAGAATGGGCTTAGAGACCGCCCTGGCGGCCCCTACGGGACGGGCGGCCAAGCGGCTGGGTGAGCTGTGCGGAACAGAGGCGTCTACCATCCACAGGTTGCTGGAGACGGGCTTTGACCCCCACTCCGGCCGGCTGGTCTTTGCCAAAAACTCCTACGCTCCCCTCCAGGCAGACGCTGTCATCGTGGATGAGACCTCGATGGTAGACGTGCCGCTGATGGCCGCCCTGCTGGATGCCCTTGAGGGGGACTGCCGCCTGGTGCTGGTGGGCGATCCAGACCAGCTGCCTTCGGTGGGGCCTGGCAACCTGTTTGCCGATCTCATCCGAAGCAAGGTGGTGCCCACTGTCCGGCTGACGGAGATCTTCCGCCAGGCCGCTCAGAGCGCCATTGTCCGCAACGCGCATCTGGTCAACAAAGGAGAACTGCCTGACTTGCGGGCCAACGACAGCGACTTCTTTTTCCTGTCCCGTCGGGACCCCCAGAGCGTGTTGGACACTATCGTAGATCTCTGCCGCCGCCGTCTGCCCGAGCGGATGGGGATTCCCGCCGACCAGATCCAGGTCCTGTCGCCCACCCGGCGGCGGGGCACAGGGACCCGGGCGCTGAACCAGGTGCTGCAGCAGGCCCTGAACCCGCCCCGGGAGGACAAGGGGGAGCGCAGGTTCGGTGACTGGGTATTCCGCGCCGGGGACAAGGTGATGCAGGTGCGGAACAACTACGATATCCTCTGGCGGGAGGAGGGGGGCACCTCATCAGGCATGGGGATGTTCAACGGGGACATCGGGGTGATCCGCTCCATTCAGGGGGAGATCATCACCGTGGACTTTGACGGCAAGGTGGTAGAGTACACTCCAGATATGCTGGGAGAGCTGGAGCCCGCCTTTGCTGTGACAGTACACAAGGCCCAGGGCAGCGAGTACCGGGCGGTCATCCTGGCTGCGCTGGAGGGGGCACCTATGCTCATGACCCGGGGCGTGCTGTATACCGCGATTACCCGCGCCAGGGAGCTGTTTATCATTGTAGGGGACCAGGGGACAGTGGCCCAGATGGTGGCCAATGACCGCCAGACCCGGCGATACTCTGGCCTAAGGGCCCGGTTGGCGGAAGGGAGCTGGACAAGGAATGAATAAAGCGGCGGCGCTCTTTCAAGGCTGGCCGGAGACCATGGTGTGGTCCTGCCTCCAGGGCTGTATGGGACAGGTGCTGGTGGAAGGCGGGGAAGAGCCCGCCTCCGCGGCGGCCCTGATCGGGGATTTCGCCTTTTTCGCCGGCCGCCCGGACAGGGCGCTTGCCCAGAAAGCGGAAGCGTCTATCCTGGTCCCCGGAGACCAGGGATGGGCCTGTCTGCTGGAGGAGGTCTGGGGGGCGAAGATTATACCCTGGACCCGGTACGCCACGGAGAAGGATCCAAGCTCCTTTTGCCGAGCCAAGCTGGAGGGCTATGCCGGTCCGCCAACGGGATTTGAACTGCGGCCGATGGACGGCGCTCTCTATACACAGGCCATGAAAGAGGATTGGAGCAGGGATCTGTGCGCCCTATTTGAGGACGGACTGGATTACGAGGCACGGGGGATAGGGGTGGCCGTCCTGTGCGGAGGGGAACTGGTAGCGGGAGCCTCCTCCTACGCCGTATACCGGGACGGGATTGAAATTGAGATCGATACCCGGCCGGACCAGCGGGGAAAAGGACTGGCCACCGCCTGTGGGGCGCGGCTCATTTTGGACTGTTTGGACCGGGGGCTATATCCCAGCTGGGACGCCCATGACAAGCGATCCGCCCACCTGGCTCAAAAATTGGGCTATCGCCTGGCCGGGGCCTACCGGGCCTATTTAAACATGGAAAGGCCGGCTCCGGGCCTTCCTGTTCCGTGAGAGCCCGAAGCTGGCCAATCAGCAGCGATATTTACCCCAGGATGCCCAGATGCTCAAGGAGTATTTTGATTCCCATGAGCATAAGGATCAGCCCCCCCGCCAGCTCCGCCTTACCGCGGAAGCGGGTGCCAAAGAGAGCGCCTACCTGGACCCCCGCAGCGGACAGAAGAAAGGTGGTCAGACCGATGAAGGTGATGGCGGGCAGGATATCCACCTGAAGAAAGGCGAAAGTGACCCCCACCGCCAGCGCGTCGATGCTGGTCGCCAGCGCCAGAGGGAGCATGGAGCGGAAGGAGAAGGAGCAGTCTACGTCCTCGCTCTCTTCACGGGACTCCCGCACCATGTTGATACCGATGATGGACAAAAGGAGAAAGGCGATCCAGTGGTCCACTGTGGAGATGAAGGCCTGGAACTGGATGCCGAGCAGCCAGCCAAGCAGCGGCATCATGGCCTGAAAGCCTCCGAAATAGAGACCGCAGGTGAGATTATGGACCGGGCGAAGATGACCGGCTGACAGACCTTTGCACACCGAGACGGCAAAGGCGTCCATAGACAGGCCTACGGCGAGAATGAACAGCTCGAATAAACTCATATTGACCTCCTACCCTGATAGACCGGCACAGGCCGAGCATAGAAAAAAGACCTGCCTGTTGCGGAACAGGCAAGTCTCATCGTTTCAGGTCCGGCCAGAAGGGCAATATCCCCATCAGTATGTTGACCGGGCCACGCTCATGCGCCGACTACTCCCTTACTTGGAATCTAACCATAGCATGACCGGCCGTCCCTTGTCAACCTATTTTTTGGACTTCCTTTCCATGACTGAAAAAAATGAAGAAAAAGTGTTGACAGATGGAAGCGGCTGTGGTAATATAACCCTTGCGCTGAACAGTACAGCGCCAACTGAATCGGATGCGCGAGTGGTGGAATTGGTAGACTCGCTGGCTTCAGGTGCCAGTGCTCGCAAGGGCGTGCGGGTTCGACTCCCGCCTCGCGCACCAAGAAGAACCAGGTCTGAAAAGGCCTGGTTTCTTCATTTTTCCTGAAAACGTTGCGGCAC
>NZ_JAOQKF010000017.1:0-45310 GCF_025567565.1 Muriventricola aceti
AAGTTGTGTGCAAACTTCATTCTACCATGTGGGGAAAATCACTATGGATTTTTTCTTAGGTGTCCAACTTCATTTTACAATCAACCAGATTTATTTTTTGCTCCCTGAGGACGAGCTGCCGCAGGATCAATTCGACAGAAAAGCTCTGGACATAGAGGCGCTCTTGAGGCGGTTAGGTGTTACCAGAAAGTTGACCGGCTTTCAGTATGTGTGCTACATGGTGAACCAAGTCGTAGAGGATCCCAGCCGGCTCAGTTTGATCACAAAACGGCTCTATCCAGAAACCGCCCGCCACTTTCATACCACCCGTGATAGCATCGAGTTGGCCACACGCAACGTAATTCGGGCCGTATGGGGTCAGGCGGATCACCGTCTATTGGATCACATCGCGGGAATCCATCTGGAAAAGCGGCCCAGCAACTGTGAATTTATCGATATTTTATCCAGCTTTTTAAGCCGCCCCCAAGAAGATAAGGAGATTTCATCTGCGGACAAGTAAGGATTAAAAAGCGGTATAGGATCACACGGGTACGACTGCATCGCCCACAGGTGTTTTCAGGCTCTACGGTTCTTATAAAAATAGCCACCCCAATAAGGTGGTGGCTATTTTTATAAGGTATCGCAACGGCCACTTCGGGTTTCCATCTCCATGCTCAGTACCAAATTCAAGCCCGGCACAGTGGTCTCATTCATTAAAACACCAAGAGTAAGCGGCCAACGGGAAAAAATCGAAGTCAAAACACACCGGTTCCAATTTTTCGATTTAAGTGAATCCATGCTTATGCCTTTTCTGTTTAAAAATCTTGATTGAACCTGTTTGAATGAACATCAACAGCAGTTCGAAGTTTGAAGAACAGCACGCCTTACACTAAATTTTGTTTTTTGTACTCAGCTAATGTCATAGGCTGATCTATATCAGGAAGCCTGGATTCCGTACTACAAAAAGGCTCCTACTCGATTGAAACAATGTCAAATAATTTACTTAAAATTTGGTTACATCTTTAAAAACGAAGAGAAGCGGGCGGGATGCATTGCATTCCGTCCGCTTCTCTTTGTTTGAGGGGCCGCAATTATTTGCGGTCCGTCTTATCCAGAGTAAGCACAGTTTTGAAGAGGACCTCGGCACCCAAGTCGACGTGATGGGGCTCAGTCCATTCCTTACCGTGATGGCTAATGCCATTAACACTAGGGACAAAAATCATTCCAATAGGCACGCCCTCGTGAGCCATTGGATTGGCGTCATGTCCAGCTCCACTAGGCATAATCATATGGCTGATGTTCAGCTCAGAGCAAACTTGATCAATGATTCGGACCAGCTTAGGATCGCAAGGAGTGGAGTACTTAGCCACAGTGTTCTTGAAGGTAAAGGTGCAGTTCGGTATCTCCTTGGCCGCGGCTTGAATGTCGGCGAAGAACTGGTCGGTAACAGATTTATCCATATGTCGCATCTCAAAGGTAGCCACTACCTCATTTGGGATGACATTCTCCTGACCAGGAGCCACAGACATCTTGCCTACGGTAAAGACCAGGGTATCATCTAACTCCCGGGCGCGAGCATCCGCTGCCACAATCAGTTTGGACATACCCACCAGGGCATCCTTGCGATTGGGCATCATGGTGGTCCCCGCATGGTTGCTCACACCGTTAGCCGTAACTTGGTAACGGATAACGCTGACAATGCCGTTGACCACGCCAACGTCTATATCAGCGCTGTCCAGTTTGTCGCCCTGCTCAATGTGATACTCGAGATAGCAGTCATATTTGCTGATGTCCTTTTTGGCAGCGCGGACGTCGTCCGGAGTACGGTCAAAAGTGGCGAGCTTTTCGGCATAGCCAGGCTGATCCGGATCCAACATCCCGGTAATAGCGCGGCTGCCAAAGGTACCACCCAGGATACTTGACTCTTCCATGTTGAAGCCCCAAATCTCCAGAGTATGGTCCAGGATAATATCCTGTTCCTTTAAGCGATAGACACACTCTACTGCGCCAGCGACGCCCAGCATTCCGTCGAACACGCCGCCTTTGATGACAGTATCTAGGTGTGAGCCCAAGACGATAGACTTTAGGGATGGATCCTTACCAGGCAGAATACCATGGAGGTTGCCCACTGGATCCACCTCAGTTTTCATGCCAAGGGACTCCATATGCTTCTTGATAAGCTCCAGGGCCTGGAAATAATCTTCGGAGAAACCTAGGCGGGTAATGGAACCGTCCTCATTGCGACCAATCCCACCAGCCTCCATAAGTATGTTGTTGAGTCGGCCCATTACAAGCTCATCCTTTCTTGTTAGGAGTTACCATTTGGCCCCAGCCAGCGGCACTTTCGTCCACCACGCCATTCTCCACCACTACACGTCCGCGAACCACGGTATAATCCACAGAGCAGCCTAGCCTCCAGCCCTCGAACACCTTCATAGTGTCCCGCGCCTGAGAGTAGCTGTCCTTGGCCTGGAAAGTATGCTCATGCCCCATATCTACAATAACCAAGTCAGCATCGGCTCCAGCGGAGATAGTACCTTTCTGAGGATAGATGTTGAAGCACTTAGCGGGGTTGACACACAGCAGCTCCACCACCCGTTCCATGGACACGCGGCCCTTCTTGGCCTCGGTGAGCATCAGAGGCAGGCGCAGGTCGATGCCCGGGAAACCGGCAGGGGAAAGAAAGATGTCCTTGTTACCGTTCTTATCCAGCTTATCTTTCTCAGAAACCAGATAGGGGCTGTGATCGCTGCCAATGAAGTCTACAGTGCCGTCTAGGACGTAGTCCCACAACTTCTCTACTTCTTCCTTCTTACGCAGGGCAGGGTTGCATTTAGCGTAGGCACCGAACTTTTCCACATAGCTCTCGTCCAATAGCAAGTAGTGGGGGCAGGTCTCTACAAATACCTTTTGACCCTCGGCCTTGGCCTGCTTAGCCAGCTCCATAGCCTCCCAAGAAGATACATGGACCAGTTCGATGGGGCAGCCCACATCCTTGGCAAACTTTAGCATCTTGGATATGGCCTCAATCTCCACAATGGGAGGCCGGGACAAGCAGTGAGCAATATTCTCGCCCTGGCGTCCCTCTTCGCGCAGGCGCTTGATAAATCCAGTGACCAACTCGTTGTCCTCGGCATGAGCAGCCAGGGGCAGACCGGTCTTCTTAACCTCCTGGAGCACCCGGTAGAGCTGATCATTATTCGCGCTGGTCAGGCCCTCAAACTCCTGCTCACGGCCTTCGGGGGCGTCGTGCAGAAAGGTCTTATAGGCGACGATACCGGCATGGGACAAAGGTTCAATAGCTTCGGGGTGCTGACCACCTGCGGCACCATAGAAACAGAAGTCTACGCATACACCCTTTTCATGGCGATCATTAGCTGGAGAGTCCTTACCAGTACAAATATCCAGACGATTCTGAAGAATCTCAGCCTTCCACTGGGGGGGCATAGAAATAGGGTGCTCAAAGAAGGTGGTACAGCCGCCAGCCGCAGCCGCCCGAGATCCAACCTCAAAGGTTTCACGCTCCCAGTGCCCGGGGTCACGGTAATGGACATGGGTATCGATACCGCCGGGAATTACATACTTGCCCGTCGCATCAATGGTGCGTTGTGCCTCTGGCAGGGTGCCGGACATACCAACGAGAACAAACTTCCCGTTCTTGATGCCCACATCACACTCCCGGAAGCTACCATCCACATACACCTTACCATTCTTAACTACTAAATCCAGCATAACTCTTTCCTCCTCATAAAAATTGAGTCACAATAGGATGTTTCGAGATCTTCAAAATTTGCGCTTGCACTTTTGATAGCTAACTAGCCCGGCCGCCAGAAATAGGGCACACGCTACACCGTCCAATACGGGGCAACCCAGCTCACGCTCGATATAGCCATCAGCTGTGGTGTAATTGGCACAGCCCAACACAATCACGTCTACACCAAACTCCTTGCGGGCCTCCTGTGCAGCCTTCAGTAGATCCTCTTTGTCATCGCTACGAGAAACCTTAATAGTGCGCAATAAATCGTCGCAGTGGTACTTGCGAGCCAAGGCAATCTTCTTAGAGATGGACTTGGGTCCGGGCGAAATGACGGCGTAGCCGTTGCCCATGGCGGCACCGATCTTGATGGACGCCTCGGCAATACCAACTACCGGTTTATCAGTAATTTCCCGGACCAAATCTAAATTGGGGTCGGAATGACAGGCTACTACGAAAGCGTCATAGTCCTGGCCACGGCCGCGGACGATCTCCATCATCTCCTCGCCAGAAATGGCCTGGTCCTCATAGGAAGCGACTAACTTGGGCGCCCGGGTGACATGAGTAACGTCTACTTCTACTCCGGGAAGCGCCAGGTTCTTTGCTTTCTCCGCCATCAGACGGTCAGTATTCTCATCGCTGTTCGGGTTGATGATTAGAATGCGCATGACATGATCCCTTCCTTTCCATTTTTGAAATGCGGGGCCTGATTTCCGGTGGTCCGCAAATCAGGCCCTGCATCGGTAATCATATGGGGCGAGACTCAGGCAAGATAAGCCTCATAAACGGCGGGGTCAACAGTTGCCTTAATAGCATCCCACTGGGGTTGGATGCGATCAACAAAAGCTTGGCGCTGCTCGTCGGTTAGTTCCACGATAGTACAGCCGTAATCCTGAATCTCCTGTGTCCACTCAGCCTCCTGGGACAGGGCATACTCAGTAGCGGCATCACAGCCAGCCTGGATACCTTCATCCAACAGAGTACGGTCTTCCTCGGACAAGCTCTGATAAAGGGCGTCGTTCACCAGCCACTGCTGGACCTGCTGCTGATGGTTAGTCAGCGTAATATAGGACTGCTGCTCATAGAACTTCTGGGAGTAGATCAGCTCGATTGGATTCTCCTGAGCGTCCACGGTACCTTGCTGCAAAGCGGTGTACAGCTCATTGAAGGCAAAGGGGGTGGGGGTGGCCCCTAAGGACTCCCAGCCCAAGATGTGGTACTCATTTTGCTGCACGCGGAAGGTCAGTCCTGCCAGATCCTCCGGAGAAGTAATAGCCTTGTTAGCGGTAACATCACGGAAGCCATGGATACTAAAGCCTGCCAGGTGAATACCTACGTCAGTATACTTCTCACCAATGGTCTTAATAAACTCGCCGTTGTTGGAATACTTATCCTTTACTGCATCAATATCGTCGAAGGTGAAGTACATATCGTAAACAGCAGTATCAGGAACATAGTTAACGATAACGGAGTTGGCCAGACACATCTCAATAGAACCATTCTGCACCATCTGACACAGCTCGTCGTCGCTGCCCATGGAGTTATTGGGATACACGTTGACAGTGAAGCGACCCGTGTTCTCAAGATACTCTTCCATCGCTAGGCATCCTACCTGCTGGGCAGTAGACTCGGCACCACCATGGCCGATATTAATAGTAATCTTTTCACCATTGCCACCGGCATTTCCGCTGACGTTGCCTCCAGAATTGGATGAGTTGTTGTCGTTACCTCCACAGGCGGCCAGGGACAAGGTAACACCAAACGCAAGAGACAGAGCCAATAATTTCTTTCGCATATATATTCTCCTTTCAATTTCTATTCACCGCAAAATACTGCGGGGAATCACTTAGTTGAGAGCAGAGCGGGCAGAAATTCGCTGATTTGCGGGATATAGGTAATCAACATCAGTGCAATCAGGAACATTCCTATAAAGGGCAACGCATTTTTGGCGATACGGGCGATTGGGGTCCCGGTCAGGGACTGGGCCACAAACAGATTCGTACCGATAGGGGGTGTGACAAAGCCGATGGCCAGGTTGACAGACATGATAATACCAAAGTGGACAGCACCTACGCCGTAGGACTGCACAATAGGCCAGAAGATGGGGGCCAGAATCAGAATGGCAGGCACCGTATCCATGACCATGCCGGTAAACAATAGGAATATATTAATGGCCAGCAAAACTAGGATCTTGGAGTCGATATTGCTGGTGACAATCTCAGCCAGGGTTTGGGGCACGTTCAGGATATTCAGGATGCGACCAAACACGGTGCAACAACACAGAATCAACATAACAGGAGTAGCGGTCTTGGCGGTGTCAATTAGGCAGCTTACCAGCTCCTTGAAGCGGATGGTGCGGTAAGCAAACACACCGACCAACAATGCGTATACCACGGAAATGCAGGCAGCCTCGGTGGGAGAGCAGATACCAGTATAGATGCCGCCCAGGATGATAACGGGGGCAAACAGAGCGAAGAAGCCCCGGCGAAATACTTTCCCAAAGCCCATGGCTTTCAGCGCATCAGCCTCCTCCTTAATACGCAGGCCGGAGGTGTCGTGGTGGCGAATGTAATACATCACGTACGCAATCAGGCATATGGCAATGAGGATGCCGGGGGCAAAACCAGCAATAAACAGGTCGCCCACTGAGGCCCCCGTAGCTAAGCCATAGGTGATGTATGGAATACTGGGAGGAATGATGACGCCCAGTCCGCCTGATACTGCGGTCATGGCTGTGACAAAGTCTTTGTCATAGCCCAGACGGACAAGCAGGGGGATACACATGGTGCCAATAGCGGCCACGGTGGCGGGGCCTGAACCGCAAATAGCGCCGTAAAACAGGCAGGTAATCACCACAGCGATGGGCATTCCGGCGGGACGCTCCCCAAAGAAGTAGGCGAAAAAGTTGAATAGACGGTCAGACATACCGCTGGCGGCCATAATACTAGATGAAAGCATAAACAGGGGGATGGCCAGCAACACATAGGAGTCTAAGCCGTTGACCATGGTCCGGAACACGAATTCTGAATCCGCGGTAAAACCGGAGTCCATCAGATATGGGACAAGGGAGGTCCAGCCCACGCTGAAAGCGATGGGTACGCCTAGAGCCAGAAATACTACAAAGACAAGAAAAATAATACCAATCACGTCGCATCAGCCTCCTTATCAGTGATATCGCGCTTCGTCACCCGGAGGATAATCCGCTGGATCATTCGAATTACACCCATAATCAGGCCGAAGAATAGGGAAAAATACAAAATCCAAGAAGGCATCCGCATACCAGGGGAAGTGATCCCATTGGAGTAGAAGTAATCCAGCGCACCCAGACCAGCGGGGATCATATACACCAAGAAACTCAGCGTAACTATATCCTGAATCCAGACGAACACTCGGGTTACTTGGGGCCAGAAGCTTTCGATAATGTTGACGCGAATGTGGGAAGCATTTTTGATGCCGTAGCCTATGCCGCTGAAGGTAAACCAGATAAATAGATACCGGGTACACTCTTCTGTCCACGACAAAGGGCTTTTTAACACATACCGGAAAAAAACGTGGACCGCCATAAAGACCACGACTCCGATGAGGGTGACAGACATAAGCACTTCCTCAAAGTGCTTGTCCATCCAACGCAGGACTCTCATTTACAGTTCCTCCCTTTGATATAATAGACACAATAAAGAAATGCAATTCTTTATTGTAAATAAATTATACTACAAGGTAATAAGAGCAGTCAAGAGAATTTACACGCATACGCCGCCAAAAAATCTTATCATTTAGTATAAATCAACTAATATTAACTCAATCAACATTATGTAAATTAGGGAAATCAAAATAATTCTTTCATAAAATAGTGAACAAAAATAGCAAAATTTAAAAAAAGAGCCAGGATTGGAAGAAAAATCTGGCAGGAGCAAGGTTATAGTCATAAGAGCGAAAAAACAAGTTTATATTTGCTAATTGTTTTTTGCATGATATAATAATAGTACTTCATAAATGGATGGAATGAGGAAGGAGTAAAACTATGTCGGAGAACGGCGTCGGATATATCAACTCTATTATTCGGGCTACCAACATCCTGGAGCTATATAATAAGCTAGACGTTGAATATCTTGGCTTAGCTGAAATTAGCAAGGAGCTTGACCTGCATAAAACCACAGTGTTTCGAGTGGTAAAAACGCTGGAGCATCAAGGCTGGCTACGCCAGGAAGCCCCCAATGGAAAATATAGGCTTAGCTCCAAGTTGATCACACTGGCATCCGCCATGACGCACAGCACCTCGGTTGACGATCTGATTCTTCAAGAGATGCGAGATCTACGGGATGAATACAATGAGGATGTGGTTCTCACAGGTTTGATCGATGATGTAGCAGTGTGCATGGAAAAGGTGCAATCTAACAATATGCTCAGGGTCCACTCTCGAGTTGGGCGGGCCTCAAATCTGTTCAAAGGCTCCACTGGAAAGACGTTGTTAGCCTTTTTCCCAGAGGAGAAAGCACGCAGGATACTGGATCACCATTTTTCCGACTCGGTGGAGGACCAGGAGGAGCGTAAGCACCTGGAGCAGACACTCCAACAGATCCGAGAAGATGGGTTCTGTTCCACCACCTCGGAACAGGACCCAGGCATTACATCTGTCGCAGTACCAATTTTTGACCGCGAAGGGCAAGTCCGCTACTCCCTTGCCCTTCTAGGTGAGGAAAACCGCATGTCGCAGAAGGGACTATCCAAAATGCTTGAAAGTTTGCGGCAGTCCACCCACAGGCTCGCAGAAGAGATAGACTTCTCATAATTGAGTCGATGACTGCCATATAAAATCGGGTATATAAGCAAGGGCAGGAGCCTTCACTCCTGCCCTTATTTGATAGAGTATATCTTTACAAGAAATAACAATTCTTTAAGATATACTACTGACTGACACTTATTTGAAACACATCTTTGCTTTTAACTTGTAATGTGGTAACAAAAAAGATGTAGTGGCTTTCACCAAAACCCAAATCGAGGCCCAGCCTTGGTCAGCCCACTTTTTGTCATATCCATTATGTTCCTTTCATAAATGTAAGGTTTCGTATAAACAAGTATCTCTGGAGTGATAACAAGAACTCTACATGACATGCGGCCCAGATAAGTTTGCCATCTCAGGCGGAGTTACGGAGCCAACCTGTGGATTGGAGATTCTCTCTCCTGGTATTTGCGGGAGGAGGGGCCGCTTGTACAGACAGCCATCAACAACGCCGATCTTTTTCGCTTATCTGATTGAGGTGAAGCCCGCGAGTTAGGTGATGAAAGCTCCGACCTGGAGCTCCCAAAGGATGCGGGCCAGTTCTAAGCTGAGAACACCCTCCAGTTCGATTTAGCGGCAGGAAAAGAAATTTTGCCCAAATTTTCTGTCCACTTTGAGAAATGCAAAAATCGGCAGAGAAAATTCCGGAAAAATTCGAATGCCATCTAAATCTCCCCCCATATTTTGATGGAGAAAATCTTGGCAAACAGTCGAACAAAAAAAGAGGCAGGAAATCCCTGCTGGGACCCCCCGCTTCTATTTTGAATTCTGCAGGTACCTCGTTACACCAAATTTGACCAATAACACTTGACTGTTGTCCGTATAATCTTATATTTTTCACTATATTCTTGACGGGTAGTAGTTCCCACTATTATCTGAATCTAGTTCATTACTGCAACACTACAAACGGGAGCCAATACAATACTAATTAAATGTTCATTGCTTATTCAACTTTTCCAATGCCGATAGCTTTAAGCAAACACACAGTACTGAAACTGCTTTCTTCAACTCATTTACCGAGGGGAAGGAGGGGGCAATACGGATGTTGCTATCCTGGGGGTCTTTTCCATAGGGGAAGGTGGCACCCGCATTAGTCATGGTAACACCTGCCTCTTTGCACAGTACTAATGTCCTTTTTGCAGTACCAGGCATGGCATTCAGCGACACGAAGTAACCACCTTTAGGGTGCCGCCAGGATGCGATGTTCAAGGGAGCAATCTCCTGATCCAAGGCATCCAATACACACTGAAACTTCGGCCGCAATATCTCTGCATGTTTGCGCATCAGTTCTATCATGTGCGCTTTGTCCTTCAAATACAGCACATGGCGTTGCTGATTCACTTTATCATAGCTGATGACCTGGGCATCAAGCAGTTTCTTCATATAGGTCATATTATCTTCCGAGCAGGCAAAGCAAGAGATTCCCGCACCCGGCAGAGTGATCTTGGAGGTAGAGGCAAACTCGAATACCATGTCGGGATTGCCATACGAGGCGCATAGAGTCAATATATCCGGCAATGTCTCACAACCATCTTCCAGGTCATGGATGCAGTAAGCATTGTCCCACATCAGCAGGAAGTCGGGCGCCGCAGGCTTCAGAGATGCGATACACCGAATGGTCTCTTCGGAGTAGACTATGCCATCCGGGTTTGAATATTTAGGCACCGTCCACATGCCTTTGACTGCTGGGTCCTTTACAGCGTTTTCCACCATGTCCATATCCGGTCCATTGTCAGTCATAGGAACAGTAATCAGTTCAAATCCAAAGGACTCTGTAATTTTGAAATGACGGTCGTAACCGGGAGCAGGACATAACCATTTCAATTTCTCCTCTTTGCACCATGGGCGGGAGGAGTGGAGCAGGCCGTGGGTATAGCCTTTGGCTACAGTATCATACATAAGCTGCAGACTGGCATTTCCGCCTACAAAGACTTGATCTTCTCTGCAACCCAGCACTTCGGCAAAAAGCCGCTTTGCGGCAGGTAGGCCGGTCATTTCACCGTAGTTACGCACCTCAATGCCGTCGGACAGATAGTCCTCCGGGCTTCTCATTATATCAAAAATGCCCCGGGTCAGATTCAACTGGTCTTCGCCCGGCTTCCCACGGGCCATATTTAGCTTTAAGTTCTGAGCCTTCAAATCCTCAAATTGAGCCAAAAGGTGCTGGTATTCCGCCTCGCGTTCCTCACTGGACATCTGGGGATAGGGAATCATAAAGACACATCCTCTCTTAAAATATGTTTGATATAATCTTGGTAAAGAGGGTGGATATTGAGTGGTCATATCCACCCTCTTAAACACCATTGCCGTGATGTAAAGATACAACTAGTCAGGACACACCGCTCATCACATAGTTCGCTAAAGAGACTATACTATAGACCGGAAGATGAGTCGCCATCTCTATGGCCTTGGCAAAGGGTGGCATATTAGTACATTCTAAAACGATTGCACCAATCTCCGGATGGGCGGTCTGAAAACCGACCGCAGCGTTCACCATGATCTGTTCTAACGCATCATAGTCGAAAGGGACCGCGTCAGGGGAGTCGGTAAAAACTTTTCCGAAGTCGGTTTCAGAAACGCCCCATATGACTTTTGGGATATGGTCGATCCCGACTCCATTTAGGTGCTTTTCTGTTAAATTCTTCTCATTGATAGTAATAATGCCGACCTTCTGATTGTAATTCAACATAGGATATATGAACGATGCGTTCATCAGGCTTGAGGTAAACAGAGGGATTGAAACGCTCGCAGCCAATTCCTTTTGAAAGATGGCAAGAAAACCACAACTTGTAGTGATAGCCCGGACACCCTCACGCTCTAACTCTTGAGCTGCCTGGATAAAAGGGGTCAACAGGCTAAGGTCAGTGGATAGGCAGATATTAGCAGGAGTAGCTCCGCATACGATCTTTTTCCGAATTGGAAAGGAAAAGGTAGCAGGGTTGCCAATATCTCCGTTGATTCTCGGGAAATGGGTGTCCAGCATTAAAATACCAAGTTCCTGCGACATAGTCCGCCTCCAATTACAAAAAGATAATAGGTCTGGGGTGTCACCGCTACCGTCCCTGGGAGATCCAGGTATTTAGAGGTACAGGCAAGCAAAGCCGACTGCCGCAAAATAAAGATTCTGCGGAAGTGCGTAACACATGGCCCGAATAGGATCGGCCTTCTTCTTGGTAATTCCTTCGGCCAGACCGCACTGGACAAAGATGGCCAAGTCAGCAGGAGGCATACCCTGTCCAGCCATAGCCAAGTGGGCTCCCGCTAACGCCAGCATAACTGGAGAGGTGCCAGAGGCCAATAGTACAGGGGCCATCAGT
This sequence comes from Muriventricola aceti, assembly GCF_025567565.1. NCBI lineage: Bacteria > Bacillati > Bacillota > Clostridia > Eubacteriales > Oscillospiraceae > Muriventricola > Muriventricola aceti. Next base: position 11,831 of record NZ_JAOQKF010000017.1, read on the forward strand.
ACAAAGATAGTGTTTTGAGCCGTGGTCTGGGATCCTGTTAGCATACCGACCAACATCAAGGCAAGGCCACCACCGATCTTAATGATGTGACTGTTTAGACCAGAGGCAAAATCAGTCAGGATGGCAATCTGTCCTGCATTGTAGAAAGCGCCAATCATCAAAGCGGCCGCCATTTGAACGGCGATATTGGGTAGAACAATCTTGAATGCTTTTTTGGCAACATCGGGCAAGTTCTTATGGACGGGCTTATAGAACAGTCCTACAATGGCCGCCATTAGGATATTTAGCACCATCAGGTTTGAAAGGCCACAGACCACAGGAAGCTGGCTGAGCCAAGGCAGTATGGGACCCAGAATCATGGTGGCGATGTCGATCTTAAAGCCGGTACGAAGCACAACCAGTGTAATCAAGACCATCAGGGGAATCAGTGTCTTCCATCGCTTTTTCAGAATTTCGCTGGCTTTCTCCTTTGGAATTAGATGTTCGGGAAGCACCTTTATCTTCACAAAGGTAGAGAAGTAGATACACATCAGGATTACACCGAAACCGACCGTGAAGTATGCATACTTGGAAACCTCAACAGGATCGGCGCCGACATGAGAGGACGCCAAGAAGATAGACTGGGTAACCGGGGGCATAATGGAACCCAAGCAGGCACCGCAAACCACGATACATACCGTCTGCTCAATCTTTAGGCCTAGGTCGTCCAGAGATGCGATAATCATAATACCTATCACTGTGCCGGCAGCGGTAGCGTCACCGATAAGGGAGCCAGCAAAGGTAAGGACTATAATAATACATACAACTAGTCCTTTGGGCCGTTTGCCAAACGCAGAACGGCAGACGTCCAAGACGGTGTCCAGAGTACCGATACGCATGGACATCTCTGCGTAGAAACCGCCAATCAGAATAATAAAGATGACCCAAGATTGGCGGTTCAAACCATCAACAAAATAATTGAGCCAATCTATGGGGTTAAATATACCAGCAATGAGCATTGCAACCATGCCTGTGACGGCCAGTCCGATTGGAATACTACCGCCGATGACTGGAATTTTTTTGATAAAGATGATGCCGAACAGGATTATAATAGGAATAATTACGGTATACACAGTTTCCTCCTCCAAATCAATAATAGTCTATTGGTATTATAATGGTGTTTTGTGTTCGGGGTTGGTTGCCTTGTTTTTCTCTGCTGGATTATCTGCTATCCTACAATGAAAGCGCAAAAGAAAGGCATCTATGATTTCTGGGCAATAGACAAAGGAGAACTGTTAAAATGTAAAAAGTACTGTTGCTATTTGGGCCTTATGGTTGCAGACTACTCTGACATGAACGCCTGCTCTATCTCAACGACATAAGCAGTGTGAAAATCGTGGTTAGCATACCATCTTTTGAGGATATCACTATCCAAAAAACATTTGGGATCCATCTCCTGAGCATATAGTTTTCTACAGAACAGTATAAGCTTTCCTTGTGCAAAATAGGGTGTCCCATCTTTCCAGAGTAACTCTAAGCCAGTGTTGGCAATCTTATCTTCTTGTCTACCGGAGACGCTTCCGATGTAGGAGAGTTCTTTTTTCCATGAATCATTCAAAAATGTCAATGAAAGAGTTTCGGAAGCATCAATAAACTCTTTTGTATATCTCTGGGGCCGAATGAAGAGAAAAGCAACTTTTTTCCCAAAGAGCACACCGAGACCGCCCCAGGATGCAGTCATCGTGTTCGCTACGCCGTCCCTGGCGGCGCTCACCAGCATCCAAGTATCGCCAATTAAACCAAAGACGTTTTGTGTCAGTTCTTCAGGACGAATTTTTCTCATGTTTAGACTCCTTTTGCTTGGTTAAGATTAAATAAAATTCCTATCCGCGCATTAAGATCAAACGGGGATAGGAATTTTGCTGTTCTGGCTACACCTGAAGTTCCATTTGCAACACTTACTTGTGGACCCACAGGTCCCATAAGAACTTAAAGCCGACGGATAGAGATAACCTGCTCATAGTACTCCTTAGGAAATACAGCAGTCACAACAGCGGTGCTGTGATTGGCAGGTGCATTGTTCACCCGAAGGATGATTCCGTCGCACACGACCTGGCCCTGACGGTCCACCATCTTAACCGCCTGCCCCTTTTCTGGGATAGGCAGATACTCATAGGGGAAAGAAATGGTGGCCTCGCTGCTACTGTAGGTATAGTCTCTGACACAAATAGCAAGCCCAGGGCAGCATGCGATACATATCCCGCATCCAATGCACTTATCATAGTCGATAGCAGGCAAATTTGTAATGGGATTGCCTACATGGATCGCGTCTTGAGGACAAGCAGATTCACAGGGATTACAGGGAATTTCTTCAATACACTCGATTACAGCCAAAGGTCCCTTCATGCGCTCCTCCTCAGAGGGAAACCGCCCTGCAACTTTCAATTCCTCCAGAGAAGGTGCCCCGGTCAGTTTCAGGCCACACTTTTTACAACCATTGCAATTCATCCAATCACCTCAGTTCCCTTTTTCAACATGTAGTCTTTGGAATCTTTGCGGCGCTGGCCAAAATAGCCGCATCGGAGCGCATCCAGGCTGTTCCAAACGGCATCAGACCGCTTCACCGCCTCATCAGCACTGAGATATCCCAATGCGGCGGCTGCATTAATACCCGCTAGTTTTCCTTCCTCCATAGCAGTACTGGCCTCCTCTACGCCAGCGATATCGCCCGCCACATAGATATTTTCCATTGTAGTACGCATTTCTTTGTTATGGATAGGAAGATTTCCGCCCAGCGCAGGCACAAAATCAAATTGGCACCCCGCAATCCATGCCAACTCTGTCAAGGGGGTCAGCCCAGTGGCCAGACATACTGTGTCCGCTTCCAGCATTCTTTCAGTCCCAGGAATCTGCTGGAAATGGTCATCCAAATCCACCAGCTCAACGCGCTCAACGCGTTTATCACCGAAGGCCTCTTTAATTGTAGTGGAAGTGTAGAAGGGGACGCCTGCACGGCAGACCTTGGCAGTATGAACGCCATACCCCCCCAGCTTTGGCGCAGCTTCAACAATAGCGACCACATCAGCCCCAGCCTGGAGTAGCTGATAGGAAACAATAACGCCCACATTGCCCGATCCTACCATAATGATCTTCTCACCGGGCAGCACTCGATTTACATTGATCATCGTTTGAGCGGCTCCTGCTCCCATTACACCAGGAATATCCCAGCCAGGGAAGGTAACAGCGTTTTCTGTCGCACCAGTAGCAATAATGATTTTTTCTGCCCGAACGCGCACATTTTTTTTCTTATCCCGGACGATCCAGATCTCATTGCCGTTTTCGATGCCGCACACCTCACTGTTCAGCCAGACTTCGATGCCCAGCTTCTGGGTTTCTTCCAACAGTTCGGTGCCGATGTAGTAGCCACGGGTCCCAGCATGGTGAGCCCGAGAGCCAAAGAACTTATGGATCTGCTTGAAAAGCTGACCGCCGGGACGCGCATTTTCGTCGATTAGCAAAACCTGGCAACCTGTTTTAGCTGCTTCGATTGCCGCAGAGAGTCCAGCAGGGCCGGCACCGATCACAACAAGTCTCCTATCAATCATTGCTGTTCCCCTCCTGCCACTTTCCGTTCCCAATCTGTGTTTGGATATGCATACCATCATGAACCGGGGTAATACAGGTTCGGACGTTAGGGACACCATCTACTGTCATAATACAGTCGGTGCATCTGCCAATTCCGCAGTAAATGCCCCGTGGCTTGTGGTTATGCTCGGTATAACGGAACGTAGAGATCCCCAATGCCAGTAAAGCAGCGGCAATCATTTCTCCTTCCTGAGCCTCATAAGGCGTTCCATCAACATAGATATGAACTGTTTTTCGTTCTGGCGCATTTCCCAGAATTGGATGCTCTGTAACCCTCTTCATTGGACATACCTCCTTACAGAACGCCCAGGTTCTTCATATCCTTCTTCATTGTGGCGATTACTTCGCTGGAAGCGGCGGTCAAGGGGAGACGAAGCTGGGAGCTACCAAACCCGCGAAGGTTCAAAGCGGCTTTTACGGGAATCGGGTTAGCAGTCATAAATAGGTCGTTAAACAGAGGATACAGCTTCTGATGTAGGGCAGCAGCTTTTTCCACATCGCCCTTCAGATAGCTTTTAATCATCTCATCCATCTGGGGACCGGCTATCTGAGAGGCCACACTCACGACACCGTACGCGCCAATGCTCAGGGAGGCGAGCGTCTGGGCATCTTCTCCGGTATAAACGCGGAACTCCGGATCCACGCCGCACAGAATCTCTGTCATCTGGCTAAGGTTTCCAGACGCCTCTTTGACCGCGGTGATCTTCGGGAGCTTGGAAAGTCTGATTGTGGTCTCGGCGCTCATGTTGGTACCAGTACGTCCAGGGACATTGTAGAGCATAATGGGGCTGTGTACGGTCTGCTCCACCGCCTGAAAATGAGCATACAGGGACGCCTGATTTGGCTTATTGTAGAAGGGTACGACGACCAGAAGGCCATCTACACCGCAAGCCTCCGCGGCAAGGCAGTTCTCGATTGTTGTCGTAGTATTATTGGTCCCTACGCCAGCAATAACAGGAACATTGGTTTCCTTCTTGACCAGACGAAACAGCTCCATCTTTTCATCAGCAGTGACAGTGGGACCCTCCCCGGTAGTTCCAGCGACCAAAATAGCAGTAGTACCCTCTTTTACCAACTGACGGGCCAATCTGGCAGTCGCATCAAAATCGATCTTATGGTCCTCCTTCATCGGAGTCGCCATTGCAGTAATCAATCTTCCCCAATCATTCATTCTCAATTACACTCCTTTATTATTCTTAGCTGTACCTTATTTAGAGGGCGCACTGTCATCGGTGGTAAAGATTTCCGATTTTACCGGACGGACTGGCGAGCGGTAGGTAGACGGCTCGATCTCAGAGAGCGGCTTTCCTGTTTTTTCTGCCAAGATTCTCTCTACCAGCCTCCGGCAAGTACGTCCTTGGCACAGTCCCATACCCGCATGGGTGAACCGCTTCAACTCGTTCATGGTGGTAGCACCCATCTCAATGGCCCTCTCGATCTCACCACGGGTGACCTCTTGGCACCGACAGACGATCTCGTCTTTGCTATCCATTATTGTATCCTCCTTTAGCTTTCTTTGCCAAACCGCCGCAGATTTAGCTGGTCAAAACGAGCATCCTGATTTCGACCAAGCACCATATCAGCCATGGTCTTACCCATAATCGGAGTCAGAGCCACACCGTCGCCCTCATGGCCAGCGACAATAAAGAATCCTGGTAGGCCGTCGACTGGGCCAACAATGGAATTGCCGTCTGCGCTATAAGGCCGGAAGCCAGCTATGGTCCGAATAATATTTACGTTATTTAGCACAGGGAAGTACTCTTTTGCCTGTTGGATAATGGTTGCGATTGCCCGGACAGAGGTTGTTTTGTCGTATCCAGCATCCTCACGGGTGCTGCCAATGAGGTAGTTGCCTTCATGTGTCTGGGTAAAGGAGAAACCAAGACCGATTTCTTTGGCATAGGGGCCGCGGTCTGGCATCAGGGACTTATCAATCTTGGAGGCAATGTAAGACGAAGTCCAGACGTTGGTCTTGCCAAGGGCAGGAATTTGTTCTGTAATAGCAAGCTGGCCTTTCCGGGGACGGATAGGGACATTGATTCCTACAAGGGCACCGATCTGACTGGCCCAGGCCCCCGCGGCATTTACCACAGCGTCACACTCAACTGTTTCGCCCGCTCCTGTAGAGACAAACCAGTGGCCGCCCTTATTATCCAAGGCAGTGACCTCCTGGCCTCTCAAAATCTCTACCCCTCGTCGGCCAGCCTGATAGACCAGCGCCCGCATCATACGAAGCGGATCTACCTGCGAGTCCTCCGCACTATATGTAGAGGCAACAATATCAGCACGTACATGGGGCTGGTAGGTCTTTAGTGTCTTTTTGTCAATGATATCGACCTTCAGACCATAGCTCTGCTGCTGCTTTACGTAGTCCTCCATAACCCGCAACTGACGATCATCCTCAATCAAAACTGTTCCGCCCCGGCTCTGAAATCCCAGGTCATATTCCAACTCATCGGACAAACCACGGTACATTTCCAGACTCTCCATAGCCAAAGTAAGCGCGATGCCAGGCTTCTTTGACTGAAGAAGGATCATATCGTCGCAGGCGCCCGATGCGCCTGCTCCAATCTCCTTTTTCTCAAGGACAACAACAGATCTCCCGGCTTTTGACAGGTAATAGGCTGTACTTAAGCCCATCAACCCGCCTCCAATCACGCAGACATCTTTTTTAATGTTCACTGTATCTCCTCCTACTCCAAATCATATCATGTATAATTTTGATAGATCGCACGGATTACATCCTGGGCCCTAGCTTCATCTGTACTAAACTGCACTAAACGGCCACCATCTGCTGTCTCTTTCTCTGAAATAAATGTACAGTGCTCCGGTATGATACAGGAAACTTCTACGCCGCGTGAGAGATAACTAATGATTCTTTCGCCATCGCCGCAATCAGCACCTGCGATCCCGATGAGGCCAGTAATCGGCTTTTGAACAGGCCCAATGCGAGTTCCCGCCTGATTATTGAATGTGGACTTCACCCAAAGTGTGATTCTCTTTTCCTTAGCAACCCGGACCGCTCGGGGATGGACCACCTTAGATCCGCACTCAGCTAGCAGGAGGCAGTCCTCATAACTGATTTCCGGCAAATACCGAACATCGTTAATTATTCTGGGATCCGTCACAGCCACACCAGGAACATCTGTATAAATCTGGACCTCCCTAGCCTTTAAAAAGCCCCCAATCGCTACAGCAGAGGTATCGCTTCCCCCGCGTCCTAATGTGGTAATCTCATTTCCTGGGGAAACGCCTTGGAAGCCGGTAATAACCGGAACGCGGCCTTTTTGCAGAATATCCATGACTTTTCTGGTATCCATACCTGAAATTTCGGCAGATCCATACTCACTACCACTCCAAATATTCGCAGTAAAGGCGTTCATTGGCCATGCAGGGATCTCAAGTTCTTCTAATGTTTGGGCGAATATGCAGGCGGAAATGGTCTCTCCACAGCTTGCCAGCATATCCTGGGTATGTACAGGGGCACGCTGTCGGTCCATTAGATCCAACAGAGTATCCGTAGCATAGGGATCTCCGCGGCGTCCCATAGCAGAAACGACGACTACTGTATCGCAGCCCTGGCGGCGCAGTTCACCGATATGTCTGGCTGCGGCACGCCGACCTGCTTCCGCGGCCACGGAGGTACCTCCAAATTTTAAGACGACTATGGGTTTCATCAAATCAACTCCATTTTGATCATGGTCTCAGCGATTTGGACGGCATTCAAGGCGGCGCCTTTTCTCACTTGATCTCCACAGCACCAGAAGGTAAGACCATTCCCCGTACTGGAGATATCCTCACGGATGCGTCCTACAAAAATCAGGTCCTGATTAGCGGTATCTACCGGCATGGGGTATTCGTTATTCTCTGGGCGGTCCACTACTTTCAGACCAGGTGCCTTATTCAGAACTTCGCGGGCCTGATCCGGAGTAATAGGACGCTCAGTTTCGATAGTGATAGACTCAGAGTGGCTACGGACCACAGGGACACGCGCACAGGTGCAGTTTACCATCAGTTCAGGAAGCCCCAGGATCTTTCGGCCTTCTCGAAACATCTTCATTTCTTCGTGAGTATATGCATTCTCCTCAAAATAGTCGATATGAGGAATGAGATTAAAGGCAATCTGGTGTGCAAAGACCTTGGGTGCGATTGGCTTGTTGTCCAGAACGTTACGGCTTTGGTCCTTCAACTCGCCAATGCCCGCAATTCCGGCGCCGGAAACAGCTTGATAAGTAGAAGCGATAATCCGCTTTAGTCCCGCAAACTCATGCAACGGCTTCAGAGGTACCATCGCAATAATCGTGGAGCAATTCGGGTTGGCAATGATACCCTTATGCTGGCGGAGTACCTCCGGGTTGACCTCAGGAACAACCAGAGGAACTTCTGGATCCATTCGCCAAGTAGAGGAATTATCGATCACGATAGCGCCGTTTTTCACAGCCTCAGGGGCCAGTTTTTTGCTGACGTTGTCGGAGACGGCAAACAGTGCGATATCCACTTCTTTAAATGCATTGGGTTCTGAAAGCTCGACAGAAACCTCTTTTCCGCAGAACTTAACGGTCTTTCCGACATTCTCTGCAATATCCAGAAGTTTGAGCTTCTTGATGGGGAACTGTCTGCTCTCCAGGATGCTCAGCATCTCCTGACCGACTGCACCCAGTGCGCCAGTAACCGCCACACAGTATTCTTTCATAATTGGTTGCACTCCTTTTAGTCAAATTCTATTAACTTTTTATTTGCTTTCCAATAAACTACTCATCTTATGATTAGTGATTATATATGATTTAATCTATTTTATCAATAGCTCCGAAAAATTTTTTAGATTCCCCGATAAGATTAAGCATAACAAACAAAAAAAGCCAACAAAATTCTCTCTTTTGCCAAAAGTCTTTCTAAATAAAAACATAGAAAAACCGCATTTTCTATGTTATACTTTTAAATCAATACGCATATGCAGTTTTCGTGATGGGCTCCAAAGCAAGAAATACAAAGTACAATGTAGATACCAGGCTCATTATATTTAATCAGTAAGAAGATTGAGAGGAGATACTAGTTTGGATTACGCTTTGAACGATAAGATGGTTGCCATCTTAGAAATCATAGATAAATCCCCTGGTCCTATGGGTTCCTGGGCACTATCAGAGCGTTTGAAAGAAAAGGGGATCTATACCAGCTCAGCTACAGTTGGCCGTCTACTCAATTCATTGGAATGTGCTGGATATCTTGAAAAGGTCACCAATACCGGACGTTCGATTACGGATGCAGGCAGAAAAAAACTCAGCTCTTTTTATTTTTCGGACCATATGAATAACCAAAAACAGGTCCTAGAATCTGTGGTTATGAAACAGGATTTAGCCAATTTCATATCTGTTCTTCAGGCCCGTCGGGCAATTGAACGGGAAACAGCCCGGCTCGCAGCAAAAAATATCACGGATATAGAACTTAACCGGCTGCAATCCATCTTGGATAATGTTGCACACCACAGCGAGAACCTGGAGTATATCGCGCAGGGCGATGTAGAATTCCACACAGGAATCGCCTATGCTTCCCGCAATGAGATTCTGGCCAGCCTATACTCCATGCTTTTTCCCTATGGGCAGCAAACATCTACTTTTGCCAATATTCGAAAAAAATTTGATTATTCCACCACACACCAAGACATTTTGAATGCACTCAAAGCCCACGACTCCGTACGTGCGGAAAATGTAATGGTACAGCACATTGAGAGTATGATTGAGGGATTAAATACATATTGGGATCATTTTTCAACAGAACAGAAAGATAGTGAACTGGGGGATACTCCAACGTTGATCAATACACTTTCTACTCCTCATATTGACTAAGTAAAACACGGATGTTAGATAGATTACCATGGCGTCGGCAGTTTCTGCTCCGCTTGTAACAATTGCGGCCATGCAATCATCATCTAAAAATGATGAGAAAATTGTGATGCTCGTATGAATCAGAATCCAGGCCATGAGGCTTAAATCTAAATCTTGTACGATACGCTCTATCCGCTTGTTTACAGATAAAGAAGGTTTGCTATATAGAAACAATCAACATTTACACCTTTGGATTTAATAACATAATGTATAATTTTTTTAGCCCAGTTTTCTTGTGTTTCTGGCGATGCCTTTGAAAATTTCGGACACCCGTCCCGTTTAAAACAGGTTCCACTGATTTTGTGAAGTTCAGCACAAGGTGCTAGGTATCAAATCTGTTTACTTCCAACATATTTGGATTCTTTCTTAGGGCTTATATTTCTCCAGGCGAATACCGCTTGGAACAAATTTAGCAGTTATTTTCCACCCATCCCCATGGCCTCCGTCCTATTTTGTACGATGATTTCGACCTTTGTCAAGGCAGTGTCTACAGTATTTGCTCTTTTGTCAGAGTGCCGTCCTTTTTATGGGCACCATTTTTAAGTTTTTCTCTGTCTTAGTCTCCCCTTAGAGTTGGACGTTCTGGCAGGTTCACCATGAACCCGCCCTCGGTCCACCGCCAGGGCGAAGTCCCCCCCTGGTGGTGGACTTTTTTCTGTTCACAGTAGCCGATATAGATTGGAGCTGAGGCTCCCATTCTCCCGCCAGCGCAGCTCTCTGGCAATCAATCCAGCTCTTGTAGAGATCGTCCAGTGTCCGCTTGACCGTGGAGCGGGAAAGACCCAGTTCAGCGTCTATGGTCCGGATCCCCCGGTCAGCGCCGGTCCTCACTGTCGGCGTAATCTTTGAGATACATATAGACCGCTCTGGCCCTGTGGTTCAGGTCGGAATGGTAGATGTTCTGAAAATAAGCCATACGGACATAGGCTTTTCTGCCTATTTAGGTGTCTCCTGGCTGTGATGGTCTGCTAAAGAATCGGCCTGATGTCCTCGTGTGGCAGCCGCTTTGCTGGCTCCCAGCGCCGCATCGCCTGCCTTAGGCATCCGCACATGATGTCGGCGCATGATGGCAAGCTCCAGCTCCTTCTTGTTGGCATAAGCAACGGGACGGGCTACTTCTCAGGGATGCTGTATAGCTTCCCCCATTCCAGGGGCAGACGCAGACGGGTCCTCATGAGGTGAGTGCTGGCTTTCATGACGATGAAGCGGCCCTTGGGGATGGACTTCATTTCATCAGGAGTCATAAGGGGACGCTCCATCATCTGGATCATCTGCCTCGGGTCACTTTTCCCCTTTCTAATGTACCCGCTCATAACGGTGCGGCTGCCCAGCGCCTTGGACAGTACCTCGGCTTGTCTGGAAGTTGGGGACGAAACCGCCGAAAATCGTATCCTGCACGTTGTCCTGAATGATCTCTGTCCCTTCACGACCATAGTTTTTTCCATCTGTGCGAGGGACTGGATGATGGGGACAAGAGTCAGCTTCCAGAATCGTCCCGCGCAGAACAGGGGCAGAATGTCAAAGGTGGGCATAGTACCCAGCTCATCGCAGAAGAGGACCACCCGGTTTTTCAGCTTCCTGCTATTTTCGTCCTCCACAGAGAACGGCTCACGGGAGAGCGTCTGGATCATGAGGTCCGTCATAAAATTTTTGCTGGGATTTTCTTCCGGAAGAATCAAAAAGATGGCAGACTTCTTCGAGGCGAAATCTTCGGTGTTGATGACGCTGCCAAAACAGAGGACCTGCTCCAGCTCCAAGTCCAGGAAGGCGTTGAGACGGGAGAGGACGGTAGACATGACGCAATTCATGGACCGCTCCGCAGTGGTCGGGGCCGCTCCGGCAAACTACCTGGCTTTGTGGGTGTCCGTCAGTTTATCCATGAGGATGTTTTCCCCTTGGTCTTGCTGGGGGACAGTAGATCCCGCACCAGCTTGAACACGCTGACGATGTGCCTCCTCCCCCGCAGGTCTTTTTCTGTTGGCGGCAGATGCTCCGCTAGCAGAAGGATGACAGTGGTAAGCACCCCCTCCACCGCATCGTAATGGGATAAGCGTCCCCGCGCCTTTCTGCGTTTCCGCAGGAGGTTTCGGGTCCGCTCTCCCCCGAACCGGACGTACACCTCTCGGCGTATCCGGCTCTCCATCTACCCTCTAAGTGATTTGATTATGGATTTTGTCGAAGCAGCTTTTACATACGGCAAGAGATTTCCGCCGCATTTTCTTCATCAATCTATCCCACTCGGTGTTGTCCGTCAGGTCTTTCATTTTCCTGACATGGTACATGCGGATGTCCTTGGCCGACTGTCCACACAGTTCGCAGACGCCCCGTTTGATACGGGCGGCATTGCTGTTGGGATTGCTGTATTTCCGTCCGTATTCCGGCAATGCGTCGGCATCCAGATGCACTTCCTTGATCCGCTTGAAGCCGCTATGATAAAATTCACACCACTTAGGCCCCTTTTTCGTCTGGTAAGGGACTGAGAATATCCCGTTGCGTGAATATTTATCAATCATTTTGCTCACGGTGGAGCGGTACTTGCAGGCAAAGGTTTTGTACATGCTGTACTCCATAATATGTGCGAACTTGCCAAGTACAGATACGTTGTGCGCCAACTGGTAGTAGTGGTACAAGCCCCTGATTTCCGCATTGAACTTGCTTATGATTTCAATATCAGAATGATTGATGAGTTTGCCTCGATGTATCGTTTTCCATGTTTCTTTCCCGTTTTCATCCAGCTTGATTTTGAAAGCATGGTATTCCAGCAGTTTTCCCATCCACTTTTCTTTTGGGACATACAGCATGACGCGCCCGCTGAACTCCCGCTTCGCAACCCCCTGTTCGTTGTATTTGATGCTGTTGCTGCGGGAAATGCAGATATCATATCCCAGGAACCGGGCGAAGTCAGAGGAGTGGGTAACCTTCGTCTTTTCCTCAGACAACTCCAATTTCAGGGTTTCCGCTAAGAAGTTTTTAACATCTGCCTTGATTTGTTCCGCGTCCTGCCTGCTTCCGATGACACTGATGATGAAGTCATCCGCGTACTGGCAGTAATGCAGGCATTTGTAGCTGCTGTTGCAATTTGCATAGTAGGGGTGGGCGAACATCTCGTTTTTCGCTTTGCGAAGCTGGTAGTCCATTTCTGCTTTTCTTCCGGCGTCGCTGTTTCCCACTTGGGCGCGAAAGACTTTTTCATCTTGTGATATTGTCCTCTTGCTCTGGTGTAGCCGCTGTCTGCCTTTCGATTTTTCGATGAGCCTACATCGAAGCAGCTTTTGTACTGCACCATAAAGCAATCCAGCTTATCCAGATAGATGTTAGCAAGAATAGGGCTTACGCCGCTTCCCTGGGGTGTGCCGGAATAAGTTCTGTGGTATTGCCACTGTTCCATATATCCGGCTCGGAGGAATTTCCAGACGAGGGCGAGGAAATATTCGTCCTCAATCCGTTCACGCAGGATGTTCACCATAACATGATGGTCAAAACTGTCGAAACACGCTTTGATGTCTCCCTCGATAAACCACACCGCTCCTTTGAAGTTGATATCAATGTGCTTGAGCGCGGTGTGGCAGCTCTTTTTGGGCCGAAACCCGTGGGAGTCGGAGGAGAAATTGGGTTCGTAGATACTTTCAAAAATCATACGGACAACTTCCTGCACCAGCTTGTCGCTCGCGGAGGGAATGCCCAGCGGCCTTTTTTTGTCGCTGTTTTTCTTGGCAATGTATTCCCTCCTTGCGGGGTGGGGTTGATAACTGTGGTCTTTGAGTGACGCGATGATTTTTTGGATGCGCTCGTCACTCATACCATCAATGGTCTCGCCGTCCGCTCCCGGCGTCATATTACCCTGCCCGGCGCAGATGTTGTTGTAGGCAAGATAATAGAATTCAGGATTGTAAAGATTACGGTAAAGTCTTTGAAAACGGTAGGATTTGTCGCGGGATTTTTCACTTAGAGTTTTCAATACTTCTGTTGGATTTCTCAACGTCTCCACGTCCTTCCTAAAAAATATTGAAAGTAGACTGCCCTCCTTCGCCATGTAAGCGGTATTACCGTCTCAGACTACTATGAGGGCTGTGTTTCCATATCAGATTTTCAGCGGCGTTCCGCATAGCCGCCTGTGCGGCACTCTGACTTAGGAAATCTCCGTTTAGACCTGTTTGGATATTAGCGTATCGTGTTGTCGGATAGGACGTTCGCCATTTACCGCTTCCTGCGGCTGGCCGCACCCGAGTATCCAGCGTTGGCACTACTCCTAAATACCTCCGCCGGGTGCGTACAACAAGTTATAACCGCCGTATGCTGTGAACAACGCTAAGTTCTGCCTCTGGCTGTCCTTTAGGCAATTCAGCTTTTATCCTCATACACGAAATTTCATCTTGGCACTGTGGCGCCGGGCGTAATCCCGGCCCTAAGTCGCAGTCCGAGCGGTTGGACTGACTTGTGCCTTTCCCGGCATGCTGCACTCCCCTTTGGGTTTCCCCGCAGGATAAGCCGGTTGATGATAGGCTGCATTTCACGTTTTGTTCAGGGCCTCCTCGTCCCTTTGGATTTGCGAGCCGCTTTGATACTTTTACCTACCGCTTGCTAAAGGCGGTATCCATAACAGGTCCGCGCACAACTTTCGATTGCTGTTGTGTGTTGTGCTTACGGACGCACAAAGCAGGTCTACCCATAGTTGGAGGCGTCCCCTCTGGGTTGATGATGACCTTTTCTAGAATCTTGGCGTACTTCTCCGCCTTGGCGTATGTAGCCAAGTTTTTCCCTCCTTACGGCAGGCGTCCATATAGTGGTTAATGAGGGTCGGCAGATTGCAGCCGCCCGATCGTGTGGGATTACGCAGATTGATAACCGCCACCTGATAGCCGTAGCATTGGGGGGCAATGGTCCCATAATTGCGGGCCAAATCCCCCTTAGTATCCAGCGCCAGAAAGCTCATACCGCTAGTGCAGTTGTATTCGCGATTGGGATATAGGAAGAAGGCGGTCTTACCCACGCCACTGGCGCCAATCATGAGGCAATGGATGTCGTCAGTATCCACGATGGCCTGGAGTGGTTTGCTTGTCCGTTTCCGCTTCGGCTTCTTCCTCGGCAGAGCTTCTGTTCCTTTCCGAAGGGAGTGTTCCTTTTCTACCCGTTTTCCGTGTCTCTTCAAATCTCTGCCGCCCACACATCCCAGAACCAGCCCCTGAGCAGTGGGCAGGTCTTTGCCCTGGCGCCAGTGAACCGGCTGAAACAGGATATGCCGGTAGGTCTTGCGGAGTTCCTGCCTGGTAGCCCAGCGGGCACCGTCGCCCCGATGAGCTGGGACGCTTCACCGCCCAGCAGGATCAGCGGGATTAATTGTGTTGTCATAGATTCACCCCATTTCCATTTGCGGAGCCTTTTGTGGTTCTTACTGTTTCAGTTGCTGTGCTTCAATATTGAACGGGGACCTTGGCAAAGGACGTCGCCAGATTCAGCCATCTGTCAACCAGCGTTTCCGTACCTCCTGTGTACGAATCCCCGTTGCTTCCGCCATGTCGAGAACACTCCAGACTTGGACTGCAAGCTCTCTATGACGGTTTTGCAGCGCACCGCAGTTCTGATGGGGGCGGGGATGCGCCCGCACAGTTCTATGTCCAAATTATATACTTCCACTGCTCGACCCATCTGCCCCAGTTCCCTGCTACATACCGCAAGAGCCAGCGCAGACGCCCGTTCCATGCAGCCTATAGCCTAATCAAACCGCCCCATCCGCAGGCGGGAACGGTACTGTTCAAGCAAGCTTGGAACTTCAAGCTTCAGGCGGTCCAGCTTCACCTCCTGCCCGAGTGTGCATATCCGTTCGCAGGTCTCCAGCACCACTATCAGCTGGGGATGTTCCTCCGCACCCTGGGCCTCCAAATCATGTCCGGCTTTGAAATCCTCATTTCAATCCTTGCATGCCCGCTGAAGGACGGCCGCCTGATACCCCCGACCGGCAGGATCTCCGTCAGGCACCCCTCGGCCTCAATGCCAGCCGCATCATGATCCAGTCAAAGGATAGGACGCCGTATTTCCGGCGCCTGCTCCAGCATTCAGAGCATCGCCTGTTCTCCCACACCACACAGGGCCACATGGCTGTGTTGCTACCAGTCGTTTGGATACAGGGTCAAAAAGGAGAGCGGATCGATGGGTGTCTCGAACACATAAATCCGGTCTCTGGTCCCGTTCCAGAGGAAGCCGTATCGGGAATCGCTACCCTTCACATTGATGTGAAAGGTCTTGCCGTTGTCGTTAGTACTCCGCTTTTGGGTACGACGGCCAACGCCGTATTCGTCCTTTCCGGTGAACACGGCGTTGTGATATTTTTCGTCCTCATTGACCAGTCCGACCCAGGCAAAGATTTGAGTACCTCCCGGTCAATGAGGCGCTTTTTCAGGAAATAGGCGTACAGATGCCGCATCTTCCGACCAGCTGGCGGTTGGATGAATTCCTTTTTTGGTTCTTCTCTCTTCCTGGGTGCCGGTTCATAGGCTTGGCCTTGCCGCCGCAGAAACTCCCCCAGGTCCACAGAACTGGCACGATACTTTTGTTCTTCGGTAAAACGGATATAGGTCATACAGTTGGTCACCTCCCAAGATTTTCAAGGTTGGGATAAGGAGGCATCACCTTATGCTGATCTCAGCGTCCTCATGGTCATCGGGCTTGTGCCCCATAGTCATTTTGTTTTCCCGGATTTGCTGCCTGAGCTTGCAGTCCGTAAGCGTGGGTGCCCTGACGGGCCCTCTTGAGTCTGTTCCTAGAATATTCCGCTCAGGTGGTGCAGGAACCGGGTGGCGCAGGAGAGTATGGATGGCCCGTCATCCATGTGTCCAGGAAATATTGGGCATATTCGTTTCCCTGAGCTACAGAGAGAGCAAACCAGCAGGCGGCGGCCTTGGCCGAGTCACCTCCTTTCCCATCAGATAGAGCTTGCCGAGGGCATACTGTGCGTATTGGTTCCCCTGCTCCGCAGAGGCGGTCAGCCAGCGGACTGGTTCTGCGTTCTCTCTGGGGACATTCTCACCCTGAAGCGAAGCCTGCCCAGCCGGTATTGGGCAAGCTGGTTCCCGGCCTCTGTCGACCGTTTCAACCATCTCGCCGCGTCAGAAGCGTCTTTCGCCAGCACACAGGCGGCAGGATTGTCGTCCTGTTCCGCTGCCTTTTTGTAGCGCAGGCATACTGTCTGATTTTTCTGTTCCACTCCCTGTCCCCGTGCGTACAGGCTGGCCAAAGAGTATTGGGC
Organism: Muriventricola aceti; assembly: GCF_025567565.1. Lineage (NCBI taxonomy): Bacteria > Bacillati > Bacillota > Clostridia > Eubacteriales > Oscillospiraceae > Muriventricola > Muriventricola aceti. Next base: position 28,580 of record NZ_JAOQKF010000017.1, read on the forward strand.
GTACTTGTAGTCCTGCTCCTGTCTTTCTCCCGGCCCAGCCCGTCCTCAAACATCCGGCGCAGATCATGCATGGAAATGGTATTGCCCATTTGGGCCTCTTTCAGGAATAAGCAAAAGGTCCGGTCAAAATCCGGGGGCTGTCCCTCTCCGCCGAACAAAAACCGGCGTGCCTCCTGGTACTGTTCCGTCTATAGCGCTGGAGAGCTTGGGCCTGCCTCTGTGCTTTAGGGTCTCTCCCGAGTCCTCTCCGATATCTCCCGTCTCCACAGGCAACTCAGATTCTGGGGATGCCTCCCCGACCGGATTAGCTTCCGGTATGTTCTGCTCAGACAGAAACTCCTCTGGCACCGTTGGGTCAAAGGCAGCGGCATCATCGTTCAGCCGCAGCGTCTCCTCAATCACCGTGTTTCGAATCTGCTTGAATTCTTTCTGCCGGGAGAGGGGAAGCCGGGGAGTATGGCGTTCCCATTCTGTGTTCTTCTCTACTTCCTCTACAGTTTCTTCTCGTTTCATATCATGCTGTACGGTGGATACACCTAATCGCAAATTGTCCCTATAATCCCCTGCTTTTAATCGCTTTTCAAAAGTCGTATTAGCAAGAAATTAGCAGGAAGGATGATTTGCTACCCGGCAAGACAGCATGGAAATGGCCAAGCTGGCGACATACTCAGGAGGAAAAATCATGGAACAAAAAGAGAAAGAACTGCAGCTCCAGACCCGCGCCTATACGGTGGAAGAGATTGCAACGGTCCTCCATATCGGGCGGTCATCTACCTATACCCTGGTCAAGAAATGGTACTTCAAGAGCGTACGCATTGGCACAGCCATCCGGATCTCCAGAAAGTCCTTCGACGAGTGGCTGAATCAATTTGACTTATAACTTCCTCCAAAAATAGAACTAGGAGTGCTATAAAAGAATGCGGGATGCATCCACTAAACATTCGTGATATAATCAAAAAAACAGCGATCCAGTCAGAAGGAGGGGTGTTATGGACAGAACAGATGGAAGTTATATCAGCACCGTAGGGGTGCTCTATTCGATGAGCGGGAAGGAAATTGCCGACCATCTACGAGAATCCCAGGGAAACCCTTCCGAATCAGAATACAGATCCTGGGAGAACTCAATTCCGATTTTGGTCAAGGTTCTGCATCAGGCAGGACTGGATGCGTTGACATTGGTTTTGGAATATCAGACCCCAATTGGCAGCCGCATCGACGCCGTGCTCCTGGGGGAAGGGAAAACAACGGGAAAGCCGCTGGTGCTGATCATCGAACTCAAGCAGTGGAGCGCTATAGAAGAAAATGCGGCAGGGCGGGAGAGCAGTGTCTCTATCTGCCTGTCCCGAGCGGAAAACCGTTTTGAGGAAAGGCTCCATCCTGTCCAACAGACGCTGACCTACGCCAAGCATCTGCGGATGAACCACAGTAATGTGGCAGACGGGAAGATGGATGTGCGATGCCGTCAATTCCTCCATAATTTTAAGGATAAGGAGCAGCTCTTCCAGGGCAGTTATCAGGCATATGAGCCACTACGGCATGAAACCTACACCAAAGGGGAAGAGGCGTTGCTGGCTGCGGACTTGAGAAGCTTGTTCTCTTCCGAGCCGAAGCCGGAGGTGGTGGAACAGTTTCTTACCGGCACCTATGTGCTGGGGCAGATCGGCTTCCAGGATTTAAGGAAAGTATTGGAGAAAAAAGAAAACGCAGCCATGCTGGATGACCAGATCGAGGTCAACCGCAAGATCTGCGGTATGATCGATCAGCTCCATAGTCCGCAGTTCGGCAAGCATCTGATGATCATCTCGGGCCCGCCTGGTACTGGGAAAACCGTGGTGGGATTGCACGCCATTTATGCCTACTGTCAGAAATTCGGCCCTTCCTGGCAGAACCGGGGCGGCTGCATCTTTGCGCTGCCCAGAAGCCGTACACTCTCTCTGGTCATTGCGGGCGCCTCAGGTGTGCCGCCCGCCTATCTGGATGCGGTCCCGCCGGGACGGGATCTGGTTGTTGTAGATGAGGCTCATCGGATTGAACATCTGGAATCCACGATGACCAGCCTGTTTCAAAAGGCCAATATGGTGGTGGTGCTGCAGGACGACCGGCAGCGAATCCGTCTGACAGAGGAGGGGACGGTGGAGCATTTCCGGCAGTTTGCCCAGGCGCACGGCATTTCCTGCGCCACCTACTCTTTGGCATCTCAAAAGCGGGCGGGGTACCTGGGCAGCTATGTCTCCGACCTGGATAAGCTCTTTTATGACCGCCAGAAGCAGCCGTTGAAGCGGCAGTCTGCGCTGGAGCTGCGTTGCTGGGAGGATCTGAACGATCTGGACAGATACCTCCATGACCTGTGGTCAGCGGGCCGCCATGTGAAATGGTATGCGCCCTTCTGCTGGAAGTGGAGCTTTGATACAAGAATAAGGGATATTCATATCAGACAAGCTGCAGGGGATTTCAAGAAACCATGGAATCCACAGCCAAAAGAAGAACAGTACCGATGGTATGTAGGAGAAAAAGAGGAATATCTGGACCAGGTAGGCTGTATCTACACGGCACAGGGCCTGGAATTTGACGATGTCGGTGTGATCTGGTGGGATGACCTCCGATGGGATGAAGATATCCACGATTGGCGCATCGATCTGGGCAGCAACTGTGATACAGCATTCGTGGCTGCGATCCGAAGCAGTCAGGCCAGCGAGCAGGAGATTGTGGAGCTGGTGCTGAATACCTATCGGGTACTGCTTACCCGGGCCAAGAGCAGCGTCCATATCTGGTTCCGAGACCAGAACACGAAAGAACATGTGAGAAAGGTAATGGGTTTTTAAATGGCAGGCAAGAAATATGGGGTGATCTCTCTTTCTCTTGTGGCGAAGAGCCTGGATACCAGCCACTGCAGTGAAGAACAGATGGCGATCCTAACATGCGGACGCGTGATCTACATTTATTATGGACAGAAGTCGTTTTATGTTGGACAAACCGATCGGTTTTTAAAGCGGCACAAGGAACATATGGCAGAAGTGAAGACGGACTACCGGAAGTTAAAAAAAGTGGTGGTCCTCTTTGGTCAGTATGTGGATGGGAATTCCCAAAATGACCTGGAGGCGCTGCTGATCACCTATCTTACAGCGGACCAGGAGAAGTTGCTGCAGAAGGAAAAGCGGGTGTGCCGGAATGGAACCAAGGGCAATCGATTTGTGGATTATCCCTATCGGGGAGAAGTGCTGGCACAGGTGCTGACGCCCTTCTGGGAACAGGAACTGTACAGGGCCGGACTGGTGCATCAAAAGTCCCTGGATGGACTGCGCAACAGTATTCTGTTCAAGTATTCTCCCTTTACGGAACTGTCTGAGGAACAGTTTGAGCTGATCCATGAGATAGAAAAGGACACTCGAAGCTTCCTCGTCGAAGGGACGGTGGGAACGGGGAAGACCGTAGTGCTGACCAACCTGGCAGCCCGGCTTTGTGAACATCATGATTGGAATGTAGGGGTGGTAGTAAAGTCAAACTGGGTCCAGACCGCCCGCGGCATTTTTCGGGCCTATGGGCTTGGGAAAAACATTACGGTGGGGACCGCTTATCAGTTGATCCGGCAGAAGAAGCGATTCCATATCCTTTTGGTGGATGAGGCTCACCGGCTGCGATGGAACAGCCCGAAACAAAATCATGTGACCACAGGGATCTTTGATCCCAACGATCCCCGGAAGAATGAACTGTTCCTGCTGGGAGAAAGGACGGACCGGCTGGTGCTTCTCTATGACGCCATTCAGGCGATTCGTCCATCGGATATTCCATACCGGGATTTCCAGGATTATGTTCAGGAAAAGCATATGGAAAGGCGTATGCTCACCAAGCAGTTTCGTGTGCGGGTCCAGGATAAAGATGCGACCTACACGGCGGATGACTACGTCAACGGGATCTGTTCCTTCCTGCAGATCAAAGAGAGCGCGTTTGATCCGCGTGTGTTTCAGAACCCATCCAAGGATGCCTATTTTGGTATCGTGGATTCCATCCATGAATTGTTTGACTATGTGGATGAGCGGCGGCAGTATCATCCGAACGCCCAGTGCAGGGTACTGGCCGGATATGCCCGTCCCTGGGGAAGCCACTATAAACCGGGGCACAAGCGTTATGCGGAATTTGACTGGGTGGAGGATGAGGAACATCGTTGGAAATGGAATTCCACGTATAAAAACTGGATCGCGTTGCCAGGGAGCGAGGATGAGATCGGATCGATCCATGCGATACAGGGCGTGGACCTGGACTATGTGGGCGTCGTGATCGCGAAGGACCTGACCTGTCAGGGAGGGAAGGTGACGGCAGTCAAAGAGCACTATTTTGACACCAATGGGACGCCGCCGAAAGAGAGTTTTTCTCTGTCAGAACTCAGCGCATATGTGAGGCAGATCTATTATGTGCTCCTGACAAGGGGCATCAGCGGGATCCGGGTCTATTTTGAAGACCCAGCATTGAAACAGCATTTTATGGAGGTCGTGGGGCGGACATGAAACAGGAGACGATACAGGAAATCAATCGCTTTCGGGATGAGCGCCACTGGCGGCAATTTCACAACCCCAAAGACCTGGCGATCTCCATTTCTCTGGAGGCGTCGGAACTTCTGGAACTATTTCAATGGAAGGGCAATGAGGAGGTCGTGGGCGTTAGGACCGAACAGCTGCAGGAGGAACTGGCGGATGTTCTCATCTATGCCGCTATGCTGGCAGATGATCTGGGATTTGACCTGGACGAAATTGTGAGAAAAAAGCTCGAAAAAAACAGCCGGAAATACCCTATTGAGAAGAGCATCGGCCGCAAAGACAAATATACTGAGTTGGAATAAAAGTTGAATCCCCCGTTTGTACGCCAAAATCTGGGTGTCAACGGGGGATTTCTATCCGAATTATAGGTTTGTCATCTCATAGTTTCAGATCTCCTGTAGCGGGACCGTCGATGCGTTTGCCGTCCTCTGCAAACCGGGAGCCGTGGCAGGGGCAGTCCCAGGTGTGTTCCTGAGGGTTCCACTTCAGTGCGCAGCCCAGATGGGGGCAGCGTCTTGTGGTGGGGGTGAGCAGGCTGACTATGGCCTCCCAGCCGTTGACGGCCAGCTGGGGGCGGAGCATAGAGCGGGAAGGGGAGAACACATCCGCATAAGGATTTGTTTTGCACTGGACTAGGTCGCTCAAAATCATAGCAGAGACTATGACTGTGGTCATGCCCCACTTGTTGAAGCCTGTTGCCACATACAGACCTGATGTGGAAGCAGAGTAAGGCCCGATATAAGGAATGCTATCCAGACTTATACAATCCTGCGTAGCCCTATAGTATTTCTCCGTGGCCTTTGGGTAACGCTTTGCGGCAAAGTCCTGTAGCACATGCCATCCGCCGCTCACCAGCAGAAGGTCTCCGTGTTTGTGGAAGGAGAGGCCATTCTCTGACTCATCAATATACATGCCATCTACATTTGTGGCATGTTCCAAAGCCATGACATAGGAGTGGTGCTGATATAGCCTCAGAAAATAGCTGCCGTGCTTGTTAAGAAACAGGGAAAGTGGGTGGATACGATGATTTTCTCTGCGTGCATTCTGCCCCGGTCAGTGACCGCTGTGGTACCAATCAGCTCCCGCACCAGGGTGTGCTTATAGATGTGCAGACTCTTGGAGAGTGCAGAGAAAAATTGCAATGGATGGAACTGGGCCTGATTTGTAAGCATGACCGCACCTGTCGTGGGGAAGAGGAGAGGCAGATGGTCAGCAAATTCTGCGCCGGCCCCCAACTGCTCCAGGACGCTCAGTTCTGTCTCTAACGCTTCCCGGTTAGACATAAGCGGGTTTTTCTTCGAAGTCACAGTCCATGCCCTGGCACAGCATCCGGTAGTTCTGGAGGGCCGCCTCATTGGCAGAAAGGTATTGCTGTGCCCAGTCAAATCCAAAGGTTGGATAGGCTTATGGTAGATGAGTCTGTGAATGGTCAGCTTGGCGGTGGTATTTTTGTAATGCCGCTGCAAATCATTTTTTCTTCTACCAACAGGGTATTCCGGCCTGGTGTAGTAAGTAGGCACACAGGACTCCCGCCACGCCCCGCCAATAAGTACATTGGTGGTTACATCCCGTTCGAATGAGGGAAAGTCTGTATACTCCCAAGTTTGCTCCCATACTGATTTCATGTCCGCGTCCTCCCATAATACAGTCATGGAATTAGTGTTTTCCAAATGAAGGGAAGTATACATGTGAGGGTGTATGTGGATAGGGAAGCAACATGTGTGAATGCGAGCCAAGGGTTTTATAAGAAAGCTAGATAAAACAAAAGGGCGGAGCAGATGGAGTACATGTATCCTTTTCGCCCTCAGTTAGATTACCGATAAGGAGGAAAGAATAAAAGATTCATAAAGTACACCTCTCGCTTAGGAGTACGGCGTACTATTTCGTAAATTGTTCATATCATATCTTCCCGTGTTGTTTCTTCGCAAATTGTGCTGCCTGGAGGCAGGTCAATTTGCACAAATTCCCCTGAAATATGCTGCCTTGCAACGGCTTTTCAAATGTCGTATTAGCAAGGTATTAGCAGGAACCTCTTGTGACAGAGGGCTTCCAGGGGCTATTTAAAAATGATATTAGCAAGGGAGATAATTTTATGAGCACCAACGAAAAAGGGACGCCCCAAAGCAGAACATACACTGTGAATGACATCGCAGCCATTCTCGGTATTGGCCGCGCGTCGGCCTATAAACTCGCCAACTCCGGATTGTTCAAGACGATCCGCATCGGCAACATGATTCGCATCTCCAGGAAGTCCTTTGAGGATTGGCTGAAAAGCGAGGGCTTGGACGACGAAACTGAATAACTTATAAGAGCGCCATAGGTTGAAACCTAAGGCGCTCTTTCGCTATTAGCAGTTTTATGCATCTTCAATGCAACTCTTAATACGATCCTTAAACTTTTTGAGTATGAAAAGTGTATCTCATTTTTATATCAGTTGCAATTATTTCTGCTTACAGTTACTCCATTTCGAAGAAACAAGCTTTCTCTATTTTTGAAAATCCAAGGGGGCGTTTTTAATAATTAAATCAAAATCTAATGCATCTATTAATTCTTTTGCGCGCATTCCTTCGTGATATGCTAATCCAGGCCCCAAAAGTCTAAAAAGTCGTTTCACCTTCCTTTTCCCTTTTGACCCTGTAGGAATAGGACACGGTGCAATTCCTAAAAACTTATCTTAAAGCTCTAAACTATCCAGCCACTCGTCGAAGGACTTTCTGGAGATCCGGATGGCTGTGCCGATGCGTACGCTTTTGAAGTACCCTTTCTTGACCAGGGTATAGGTAGATAACCGCCCGATATGGAGGACCGTTGCAATCTCTTCCACCGTATAGGCGCGGGTCTGGGGCTGCAATTCTTTCTCTTTTTGTTCCATGATTTTACCTCCTGATATGTCGCCGGATGGGCCGTTTTGATGCCGTTATGCTGGGCAGCAAATCCTCCTTCCTGCTAATTTCTTGCTAATACGACTTTTGAAAAGCGGTTAAAAGCAGGGGATTATAGGGACAATTTGCGATTAGGTGTATCCGCCGTACAGCATGATATGAAACGAGAAGAAACTGTAGAGGAAGTAGAGAAGAACACAGAATGGGAACGCCATACTCCACAGACTCCATCTGCGCAGTGGTGTGGAGAAGTTCCCGCACCGCTTCGGCCTGCATGGGGAGTCCAGCAGTGTGGACGAGATGTTCATCCCCGATTTGCTGGCGAACTTCCGTCCAGCGGCGGTCTGCCTGATACGCCGGACTGCGTTATCAATCCAGTTCAGATGGCGTGCGGCCTCCTCCAGCTGACGGGCGGCGGCGTACAGTGCGAGGCCGTTGCGCATCCATTGGGTGGTGTGACCGCATCTTCATCGAGGACTGAGAGGAGCGAGATGGTTGCGTGGGCGATGATATCACACACATGGACGGGGACGATCGTTTTCGTATTCATGTTTTCCTTCCTTTTTGATTCAGTGTTTGGTAGTGTGTGCTACTGTCAAACACGATGCTCCTTTGCGGTTGGAAAAGCTATTCAGCAAACCCACCGAACTTTTTGCTGTGGTTTCGCTTATGATTGACAGTTTCCAGAGCAGAGGGTGGCTGTGTTCAGCCGCCCCCTGCTCCAATCGTTTTGAATCGTCTCTACGGGTCCTTCTCTTGCCGTCTGAGGGGCGAGTGTTGCGCCTCCTTAGGCTCTACAGTTAATACAGGTATTTTGCTCCCTGCTCGTAATCGTCAAATGTGGTTAAATTAATTAAGACCCCGTATTTAGTGGCGAGGTCTTAACGTTTATAAAATTGTGGTTTTGCCTATTTGGGAACGAAAAAGTGAAAGAATCTTTTGTATTCTTTCATTCTATAAAATCAAATCTGATCACATGGTCCACTCCAAATTACATAGCGACAACAATTCTAAAAATTTCCTGGCCGTCCAGGGTAGGTGGCGATCAGCACTATAGGCTACATATACCTGACTTTGTTTATCAAAATCTCGCAGGGGGACCAGTACCACCTGGTCGTACAGATTTTTTACAGCTAAACATATCCTACCAGTCACTTCAAAAGTAAAGGCTATCCCCATCCCTTTGGCACACAGGTGAAGCAGGCTGTTCATCTCATTGAGTTGGATTAGAGGCGCCGCATTCACTCCCAGATGGTCTAAGTATAGATCGGTCAGATTCCGGCTTTGGGTCCCGACAATATTCATCAGCAATGGCTCCTCGCTTAATAATGCACGCAGGTCCGTCCTAGTGAGTTTTTCTGGGTCATATGCCATCCCTCTGCGGGCTAGAATCTCACGGGGGATGACAAGGCAGAAACGATTATCAAAATTCTGAGCAGCACGTATCCCTGGGGGTAGCCCACTGCTGAAGTTGCATATTGTCAGATCTAAGTGTCCAGCTAATAGGTCGGACAGCAACCCCTTAGACTGTCCCGTGCGAATGTCTAATTCAATATACGGGTTCTCCTGATGAAACCGAGGAAGAAGTTCAGGTAGGATAGCTCGTTGTAAAAAAACAGTAAAGCCTATCGTAAGTTTGCCTCGCCTGTGCATACAAATCTCATCCAACTCTACTGCCAGCTCCCGCTCACCTTGAATTACTTCTCTGGCAAAACGATGGAAACGCTCACCCGCATAAGTTAACTGTAGTTTTGGCGTGCGCTGGAATAATTTGACATCATAGGCGCCTTCCAAACGACGAATCTGTTCACTGACTGCTTGCGGAGAAGTAAACAGATTTTGAGCCGCCTGTGTGATACTCCCTGACTCTACCACGGCGACGAAATATTTTAGGTTCATGAGGTTCATTTTATGCCTCATCTCCTTCCAACTTTTTATTATATGTGCTTTTATCTTAAATAACAAGATTTTTCTTGTTATTTCATTCATAAAATTCATGATTTTCTTTTTGTAAAATATGTTATAAAATTGCAATGTCAAAGCCAAGTGTTATTGAGCAAAACACCGAATTACTTTGTTCAGTACACGGCCCTAATAATTCCTGGCCAGGAAACCAAAAGGGAACAATATTGACAGAAAAGGAGCAATTATATGAAGGAGATCGTCTGTTCTTTTGACAGGCCACATTCTTTCTCAGAACTGTTCCAGCTAGGATCCATGTCCTTTCAGGTAGATGTAGAGTGGGCTAAATGGCCTGATGAATTTATGGGGATCCATGTCATGAACACTTGCTGGGGAGACGATGGTTTTCTTTATGCTGCCACCGACCGCAGCGAGGCACCTATTGTAGTGATGGATGGAAAAGGGCAGTTTGTCAGGGCTATAGGTCAGGGGCTATTCCAAAAAGCGCATAGTGTCTTTTGTACTGCTAAGGATACCCTGATTGTAGCTGACGCAGGCAAGAACTCCCACTTCATTAGGGAAATTACGCCCCAAGGCCAACTTGTGCGTACCTTCGGGACCCCTGGTGTTCCGGGAAACAGCGGCTATGAGTTCGACTATTTCATTACCATGGAGGCAGAAAATCGTCAGCCCACGCAGCATCCTTGGTGCACCGATCCAAAAGCTATGGCCCGTCTGGACAGTATCCAAAAGCGAGGTGGCCCCTTCTGCCGTCCTTGTGCTATGCTTCTCTCAGATGATGGTATGTATTACGCTGCAGACGGCTATGGGAACTGTGCTGTCCACCGCTTTGATTCCAATGGGAATTATTTAGATTCCTGGGGATCCCCCGGTACTGAGCCTGGCGCCTTTCGTATCGTCCACGCGATACTCATAGACCGCTTTGACAGGGTATGGGTAGCCGACCGTGAGAATTGCCGAGTCCAACTATTTACCCGCACTGGAGATTTACTGGCTGTCACTAAAGTCGGAATGTCACGGGCCGGCGGGATTTGGGCTGATGCTAAATTCCTCTATGTAGGAGAATTGGACGGGGGTCTTACTCTTATTGATCTGGAACGACTGGAGGTAGTCGGACAGACTGCTGGTGCCGGCCAATTCTTCCGCATCCACGGTATTACCGGCGACTCAGCAGGAAACCTCTATCTGTCCACTAATAAATGGGGCCCTAATCAAAACAATCTAATTAGGCTAGTCCGGGTTTGACCTGGCAGCCTCTTATCAGAAAGGAGAACAATTATGAGCGTCGGTAACCGTATTTTTCTGCAACGTAATCTGCCAGATCCTAAAATAATGGAGCAATTTCGCAACCTGCCAGCCGCTAATGTGGCAGACACTATGGGACGTTCCTGCGCACTGTGCAGTGAGATTCACCTGATTAACCGCCCCAAGGACTCCATTATGGTAGGTGCCGCTCTGACAGTAAAGGCCCGCCCTGGAGATAACTTGTTCATTCACCGGGCTCTGGACTTAGCCGGGGAGAATGATGTAGTCGTTGTTTCCAATGAAGGGGACAGATCTCAGTCTCTAATGGGAGAGATTATGGCTGTATACGCAGAGCATACCCGTAAAATTCGGGGTATCGTCTTGGATGGTCCAATCCGTGACGTGGACGAACTGTCCAAGATGGAGCATATGTTCCTCTACGCTACCGGCTCCACCCCAGGCGGTCCCTATAAGGAGGGGCCAGGAGAGATCAATGTTCCAATTTCCGTAGGTAACATTGCGGTTAATCCTGGAGACATTGTTTTAGGGGATGCTGACGGTGTCATCATTATTCCTCGGAAAGATGCCGACAAAATTTTGGAAACCGCTATCCCATTTGCCGTTGCTGACGCAGGGAAAGTAGATGCTGCTCGGACCGGCAAAGCAAATCGCCAATGGGTAGCGGACACCCTGGAGAAGAAGGGTGTAGAGATCATCGACGATGTATATCACGGGTAAATCTCCAGATAACATCGGCGCGTTGTACCACAGGTTGAATTCAGATCTCTGCTCGTTACTCTGGAAGCATATAAAAACGTTAGGAGGGTCTTTATGTCAGGACTAGCTCTAATTGGCTACTTGATGATTTTTTCCCTGATGGTCATAATCATTACCAAGAAAATGAGCGCCTTTTCCGCACTGATTTTGATTCCCCTGGTCTTTGGTATCATCGCTTGTATCTATAACGGCGAAAATCCATTTGTCTTGGGCTCCTATATCAGTGACGGGATTGCCGGTATCGTCGGTACCTTTACCACTGTACTTTTTGCTATTACATACTTCGGTCTTATGTTTGCCGCAGGCCTATTTGATCCCATCGTAGATAAAATTGTCAAGGTCGTTCACGGTGACCCGCTCCGGGTCCTAGTAGGCACCGCCGCAATGGCTATGTTGGTAGCCTTGGATGGAGATGGCAGCACCACATATATCATCTGTGCTACTGCTTTAGTCCCCATCTATGATTTGCTAAAAATCAAAAAGTTGTATCTCTGCTGCCTAATGATTCTTTCTGCTTGCATTATGGATATGATGCCCTGGGGTGGTCCTACGGTTCGTGCCATGGTCACTTGCGGGCTAACCTCCGATGTTATGTTCCGTTCACTGCTACCCAGTATGATTTGTGGAGCTCTCTATGTGCTTGCGTTGGCTGCATATTTTGGTATTAAGGAACGCAAGCGTTTGGGTATCATTGACGTTTCTGGCAGCCAAGGAAGCTATGAATTCCGCCGCCAACTCAGCGAAGATGAGCTTTCACAGCGCCGTCCCAAACTGTGGGCTTTCAACCTAATTCTTACTCTTGCTCTGATGGTATTGCTAGTCGCTGGTCTGCTCAGCGCCAATGTTACCTTTGCCATTGGCTGTGGCATTACTCTGGTAGTCAACTGGCATGATTCAGGTATGCAGATGAAATTAGTCAAGACAAAGGGGCACGAGTACGTTACTACCTTGGCAATGATGGCCAGTGCAGCTGTACTGGTGGGTATTATGAGCGGAACCGGTATCTCTGATGCCATTGCTCATCACCTCTCTGAGTTAATTCCCGAGGCACTAGGAAATCACTTCCCGGCGTTGCTAGCTCTTATCTCTCTGCCTGGCGACTGGTTTTTGTCGGTGGATTCCTTCTATTATGGCGTGCTACCCATTCTATCAGAGGCTGGCTATGCCTATGGCTTCACCAGTGTGAATATAGCCATCGCCTCTATCATGGGGCAAGCTATCCATATGTGTAGCCCATTGGTTGGATCCTTCTATGTAGCCCTTAATCTTACTGGTCAGGACATGATCAGTGTACAGAAAATAGTGGTCCGCTGGGGGCTTGGGCTATTTGTAGCATTCTGTATTGGAGCGGTAGCTACTGGTGCCTTCCCTCTATAAGGATAAAGGGTACTGTTCTCAAAAGATATTTAGCTAGTTTATTGTATCCTACAGTCATAATAGGAAAACCTGGAGTATGCTCAGAATCAAAAAAATTAGGCGAAACAGTTAAAGGTATCCGGATTTGTGAGATATTGATATAGTAACAGGCGGGGGACAAAAATTTGTCCCCCGCCTGTTTTATAATAATATTATTTTGTAGGTGTGGCTGAAACCCTCTTCATCGTGATGGCGTTGTCCTACTGGTTGCAGGTGATGGCACCGTACAGTTTTCTCCACAGACAGTCCATGTAGGACACATGGTCTTTCTCCCCCTGGATGTATTCCTCTAGAGCTTTTGTAGACTGGCCAGTAAATATTTTTCTGGAAGGAACAGCTTTTCAGCTTCCCGTCTGTGGTCTGCGGAGCTTACTGTATCGTCATATGCATTACCCGCCTCTGATGATATTGGTATCCTGATTATCAGTCATGGGGGGGATCGGGCGCGGTCACGGAGAGGGAATGGCGCAACCACCCCGCAGTGGATCATCTGTGCCAGTTGGACTCAGCTCTCAGCAGTCTCCAGTAGTTCCTTTTCCTCCATTTTATAAGTTTACCGCTCTTTGCAACTGACCACACAATGCCACATCCCCGCGGGAAAAGCCATTCAAAAAATCCAACGAGAAATGCGCCCTCGCTTTGACGTAGACACCCAGGTCACATGGTCGGCCCGGTGGGCGGCTACAGATCCTCTGCCATGACCTGGGCGCTGTATTCCGCAAGGCCCATGCCCGTCTACTCCTGACAGTAGTCCTCTATCTTCCGTTGCAGGACTTCCTTTTCAGCCGCGTTGAGGTGATAGGAGAGGACCGTTCCACTGCCGTCCGCCGGTGGAGTGCGATCTCTAATCGCAGACCTGACCGGATGCCATATCGTAGTTGGCGTAGACATTCAGACAGTCGCCGTTCTTTGTAGTGCAGACCTGAGTCCCGAAAACCGCATCCACGTCGAAGGACGTCTCCAGGTAAAAATTCAGGAGGCCGTCCACCTCGGAGATATCCTCCGCCTGGTATAGCATCTGTTCAAAAGAGGAGGCCCCGCACTCTCCCCGCAGGTAGGAGCGTAGGAGCCGGACGGCATCTAGGAACTCTAGAGTCCGTTCCATCTGAAGACAGGGTCCTATCCAGACTCCCGGATGTGGAAAACGGCGAACCGCTTTGCGGCCTCCAGTTCCTGCAGGGCCTGCTGATCCCCCTGCCAGAGCTTCCGGCTGACGTAGCTGTACTCCCGCTCAGGGACCAACTCATTGATGAGCAGGTCCAGATAGTCCCCGAGCTTATCCTACACGGTCTCATCCTTTAGCTGACGATTCAGCGCATCCAATCTCTCTCCGTCAAAGGAGAGGATAATCTCGGTCTCCTGCATTTCTGGTACCTCCTCTTAACATAGCCCTGTGCGGACCAGGCATCTTAGCTTCCTCTATCGCTTGGGGAGTGTTTTGATCCAGATCCGGCTCACAGTAAAACTCATAAGGGCCAATCCTCCAGCGAATCCCAGGCAGGTCTAGAAAGCGGTCACCAGCGCGGTTCATGATCTCCAGATCGAATTCAATGGCGTTTTCCACTCCGAAGGGCATATCCCGGCCGCTTCTGTGATAGAGCACACAGACCGCCGGCCAGTCCGCCACCTCCAGGTAACTCTGTGAGAGACCCTGTACAGTTTGGTATCCATGACCTGCTCCGGGGTTGTCACCGCACCGGAGGTACAGCAGCTTTCGCTGGGGCCCGTTTCCCAGCCCAGAAGGATGCTGGTGAACCGGATCGGCGCAATCGCCGGTGTCACGTGGGGAGTATACGCTCCGCCCGGTCCAGCACATCATCCAGCTCGTTGCTACCCGCCGCCCAAGGCAGATAGGAGGACATATCCTCCAGCAGATCCCGGACGACGGCGATCTGACGCCTGCGTCTCCGTCTGTTGTGCGTTCCAGCTCTCCTCGGTCTCCCGCCGATATTGGCCAGCTAGGTCACGTTTTTCCCCGAACAGGGGCCGCACATGTGGGAAGCCATAGTGTTCCCCCTCCGCGGTCTCATCGTACCGGCCCAGTACATCGTGGAGCGGTACATCGCACATGGTGAAGAACTCACCGCGCACTGAGCAGGTCCGTTCGGACGGATCGACAGACTCTATAACGCCGCCCCGCAGTTCGAAATCGCCGGGGCCTCCATAATGTTCTGTGCCAACGAACAGCCCGGTTTGACCGCAGTTCCACTCCCATGTGACAAACTCAACTCCGTATCTGCTGGAGTGACCGGCAAGCACAGCGCCGTTAAACTCCGCCAGAAGCTTATAGTTCTCGCCCAGTCCATTTGCTTTCAGGTCTGGGGCCTGCTCGATGAGTGTCATGTACTCCCTGACCACACCGGCAATATCTGTAACCTGGCCTCGAGCCACTTCTGCTGCAGGGTCTGTAGTATCATCCGTTCGGAAGCGGATGCCGCCGCTCTCGGTGACTTGGCACAGCCTGCGGTCATTCCATTCAATTGGCAGGTGACCATCCTCCACAGGCTGTACGGTGTAACCGGCTTTCTGGAGAGCAAGTTTAAGTTCCGAAAAATAGGTGTGCTGTGTGTTGTCCATGACTGTTTCCGTCCTTTCCTGGGCTTGGCGCCCTTTTTCGTTTGTGCCGGAAAACGAAGAACCCCGGTCTGTTGATTCTCTGATACCAACAAACCGGGACTCTATTTTTCGTATATAATTTTTCTGTTCTCGAGCGCCCTTTTTGGCTTGAAAAAGGGCGCCCGCTGCTGCTTTGGGTTCCCAAATATCTAAATCCAGAGTTCAAGTCCATTCGGTTTAAAAAATTCCCGTTTGGCATCTTTTTTTGAACTTCAGAAATTTTGAAAATAAAAAAGCCGCAACGCCTTGGCACAGTGGACTTACAGCCCACTATATCCAAATTGTTGCGGCTTTTTGGAGCAGGTGAAGGGAATCGAACCCTCGTGTTCAGCTTGGGAAGCTGACATTCTGCCATTGAACTACACCTGCAACTTGATAGCTTATATATGATAGCATAATCGTCTGTACTTTGCAAGGGAAAATTCTCATATTTTGAGGAACAATTCTTCCCCAAAATAATTGGATTATTTTGGAGTATTCCAATCTCTTTTCTTGACTTTCTCTTCTGGGCATACTATAATAAAATTATAAGCAAATAATGAGAGGAGTTATTATTATGAAATTTTATCGCTGTGAGCACTGCGGCAATATCATCACCTTTGTTCATTCCGCCGGCGTACCTGTCATGTGCTGTGGCCAGAAGATGACCGAGCTGGTTCCAGGCACCACTGACGGCGCCGCCGAGAAGCACGTACCTGTTGTGGAAGTTCAGGGCAGCACTGTTCAGGTCAAGGTAGGCTCTGTGGAGCATCCCATGCTGCCCGAGCATTTTATTCAGTTCATCGCCATCGAGACCAAACACGGCAGCCAAATCAAATATCTCCAACCTGGTGAGAAGCCGCAGGCCTCCTTTGTGCTGGCTGACGGCGATCAGCTGGTGGCCGCTTATGAGTACTGCAACCTCCATGGCCTTTGGAAAGCCTGAACCCATAGTTTCCATGAATCGCAATAGGCGGCGTGACTGTTTGTCGCGCCGCCTTTTTGTCTGCTGATTTTACGACAGCGCGGCCGCCCTGTAAAAAGGGCGGCCGCGCTATTGTCTTATTCCATAAGGATCATTCCGCCAGTTCCGTACAGAAGTTCATAAAGATCTGTGCTACCTCGGCACGGGTGGCCCCGGCGGTAGGCGCCAGGATACCGTTCCCCTTGCCGGACAGCAGACCAGCGTTCACCGCCCAGTCCATGGCCTTCACGGCATAGCTGGAGATGGAGGAGGCATCCAGATAGCCCTCTGTACCCTTGCCGCTCTGGCTGGTCTTGTACCCCTCGTTCTGGGCGTAGCGGTACAGGATGGCCGCCAGCTGCTCCCGTGTAATGGGATCGTTGGGGCCGAAGGTGTC
>NZ_JAOQKF010000018.1:0-44917 GCF_025567565.1 Muriventricola aceti
AGGGGCGGGCCGCCCGGCCGTCGCGTGTGACGACCGAGGCGGCCCTAAAAGTCAGCGATATTACTTCTTGATGCCCCGCTTCTTCATCCAGTCAGGCAGTTGGTCAGGCTGCAGGCCATTGTAGCGGCAGCCAGGATACCGGCAATTAGAGCAGTTGCCCTTGTTGCCCTTGACAGGGGGCTCGCCCTTGATCTCCTTCTCCAAATAGTCCACCAGAGCCTTGATGTCCGCCTCATCGCCGTCCACAGCCCAGTAGTGGGCGCCCTCGTTTCCGCCGATGCCGCCGGCGCAAACTACCTTGGCCTCGCAGTTGAACATCATCTTGATGGCCTCCACCTCGGTGACGATGTCGGCGCTGGACAGGCAGTACAGGCCGGGGTCGGCACCCATGGAGATGTCGATATGGTTGGCGCCGCCCAGAGCGCGGCTGGCGGCGGGCACGCTGGGCACCATCTTCTCATAGCCCACAGGGCAGATCCACTTCAGGCCCTTGCTGGTCATATAGCCGATGAAGTTGGGCACGGTGCCGCCATTGAAGCCGGAGGTAATGATGCCCACATGGCCATCCTGGTCAAAGGCGTTGGCGCCCTTGATGATGACGGTGTCGGCGTGGTAGTCCTGAAGGGCCTCGTCGATCTTCTTATCCACAGGCTGTCCCTTATAGAATACGTTGGGGAAGCTCTTGCGGCTGGAGGGCTCAGTGACGCAGAGCATTCCATCGGTGCTGTTGCCCACCGTGCACAGTCCGGGCTCGATGGACTTATCGCCCAGCAGTTCCTGGGCGATGAAGGCGTTGGTGGTGCCGCCGGCCAGCAGCACATAGGCCTCCTTCCATGCCTTCTGGAATTCAGGCATCTGGATGACCGTCTTGGCGATCAGACGGCGGGCCTCAGCGGGAGTTAAAACAAAGGTGGCTTTCATGGGTTTCATCCTCCTTACAGAATTGGCAATACTTAAGTACAGATTCAGGCTTTCTCAGGGTGCTTCTTCAAGTCTACAACGGGGTTCACCAGGGGTTCCATCTCAAAGCCGTCGGGACCGTAGATCCGGCACTCGGCCATGTCCCCGTCGTTGATCTCAAAGGCGCGGGGGGTGCCGGTGGACAGAATGTCGCCGGCGTACCAGCCCTGGATGCTGCTGTGCAGGGACACCAGCCGGGCCGGACGGTGGGTCATGTTGCTCACCAGATTTTTGGCGTATACCTCGCCGTTGCGCACGGACTGGACCTCCAGCTTCAGCACATCGGGCACCTCATCGGGTGTGACCAGCTGGGGACCGAAGGAGAAAAAGGTGGGGAAGTTTTTCACGATACACAGGTAGCGGGGGTTGCCGCTGACATAGTCGTTGCCCTTCAGGATGGACTCCTCGGTCATGTCCAGGATGGTGGTATAGCCCACGATGGCGTCCTGCCAGTTCTCCTCGGACACATCGCGGCAGTCCTTGCCCATGATGATCCCCAGCTCCGCCTCGGCGGTAGTCTTCTGGGCTTCCTTCAGGGTAGGAAGCTTGATTTCATCGGCGGGGCCAATCAGAGTGTCAGCCATCTTAAAGAAGCTGCCGGGGAACCCGGTGGGGGCGGCAGAGCCGATGTCGCCGGCATGGTCTACATAGTTCAGCCCGATGCCGAAGATCCGCTTCGGGTTGCGGTACAGGGGAGCATAGACCACCTGGTCAGCGGGGACAAGGCCGGGGATGGACTCCAGCTCCTCCTTACCGCCGGCGTTATACCAGGCGGTCAGGCCGGGGATCTGCTGCTCCTGGATCAGGGACAGCATATCGGTCTTCCACGCGGTGCCCTTGGCCGCGTTCAGGGCGCGGATGGGAAGAATGCCGTTCTTGGCTACGATGCCGGCCATCTCCGTATCGTTCCACTTGATAGTTGCCAGTCTCATAATTATTTCCTCCTTCGTATACCTGTTAAAAATAATTGAGTTTGTTCACGTTTTAGAACTCTTATATGAGTCGTCCCACAGGCTCACGGCCAGAAAGATAAGACACAATGTTTTCTGCGGCAATCGTGGATACTCGCATGGCTGCCTCCAAGGTGGTGGGGGCATAGTGAGGAGTGACGATGACATTGTCCATTTGGAACAGAGGGCTGTCTGGGGAGGCGGGCTCCGGATCGGTGACGTCCAGGCCGGCGCCAGCTAGCTTGCCGCTCTGAAGCGCGCTGATCAATGCCGCTTCATCAACCAGAGGTCCCCGTGCGCAGTTGATAAGTAGGGCGGAGGGCTTCATGACGGACAGCCGCTCTTGATTGATGATCTTACGAGTGCCATCTACCAGGGAGCAGTGGAGGGAGACAACATCAGACCGGCAAAGCAGATCGTTTAGGTCGGAAACCAGTGTAATTCCCTCAGGAGCCTCCGTGACAAAGGGGTCATAAGCCAGCACTTCCATGCCGAATCCGTAGAGACACATTTTGGCAAAGCGTGTGCCGATTTTCCCAAGCCCTACCACGCCTACAGTCTTGCCGGAGATCTCCATGCAGGGGGAGGTGTTCTTAGCGGCAAATCCAATCTCCTTGTAAGCCTTAGAGACAGGAATGATTTTTTTAGACAGGGACATCATCAGAGCAAAGGCGTGTTCAGCGACTGACAGGCCGTTGGCATCCGGGGTAATGGTGACCGCGATCCCTGCCTTCTTGCAGTATTCCAGGTCGATGTTATCCACACCCACGCCGTGCTTGCTGACTATTTTCAGGTTTTTCCCAGTCTCCAGCAATGATTGGGGCAACTCGATGATGCGAACAAAGACAGCGTCCGCGTCAACGATTTCACGGCGGATCACATCCATATCCCGATCGGCATAGACCGCCTGATGTCCTGCTTTCGATAGAATGTCAGGCCCTACAGCGTGAACGGATTCTGTAATTAAGATTTTTCCCATGCTGATTGCTTCCTTTCCAGATTTGATTGATTTTGAGTCCCAGTCTGGCATTGCCACGGGCAGCCTGTGAACATCCTCGTTCTGCTTTTCAGCATACCTGATAGATACCGTCTTTTCCAATACTTTAATGCACATGTTTCTATAAGCGAGAACTTATAGTGTGCGGGTTTGCCGTGGCATTATAAGAGTTTACTAATATCGCCATTGGCAACTTTAAAATTGACTTTATCTCTCGTTACTGCTACCATAAAGCATGAAAATGCACAATTAAAAGCGGACAAGTTTGTGCATAATATCCATTATATAGCCTCCTGTTACCCTGCAGCATACGGGTAGAGAGGAAAACTTGCTCCGTCTTAGTACGTGTAAAGATGTTATAAAATTTATATGTCAATCTGTAAATATTGCAGATATTCAAGCCAACGACCACCCTATGGAATACTGAGGCACAGGGGCGGAGAGCCGGTCAGGCTGCGCCTGCCGGGGGTATGTTGGACTACACGTTATGATGACAGCCACTATCGACTTTGTGCTTCCAGCTGAAACCGGGATGCTGACGATACAAAACTATGGTCGGCAAGGGGACACAAAAGGCGATTGGTAGATAGAAAAAGGGGGATTGCCTATCCGCGTAAAAGTGAAACCGTAGAAGAGTAGGAAGTGTATTGCTTCCTTAACCTGAATGTACCAGTATGATAACAAGGAGGGGTTCTTTTGGAAATTGGAATTGGCGTATGGGCATTTGTGGTGTATCTGGCTGTCGTTATTGTGTGGAACGCAGTAATCAAACGGTCTATCACAGAGGCCATGTTGCTGGGCTTTCTCGTTGCGGCCGCATTTGGAGGAATCGACAATTACATTACAACGGTTGTAGAGGCATTCTGTGCGGCAGCTACTGACGAAATTTTCGTGGCCACTATGATGTTCGTCTTTATGTCGGCCATCATGACAAAAACAGGGATTATCGGTGAATTGATTGAGATTCTTAATTCCCTTGTCGGTCGTCTGCGCGGTGGCCCAGGCTATGTGGCTGTACTGGCCAGTGGAATGCTGGGTCTGGTGTCAGGCAACTCTACCGCCAACGCCGCGACTGTGGGTACCATTACTATCCCCTGGCTGGTTAAGACCGGCTGGCCCAGAGAGCTTGCCGCTACTCTGACTGCTGGAAACGCCGGCTCTGGTCAGTCTTTCCCCGCAAGTTCGGCTATGTTCCTGATGCTGGGTATGGCCGAGGTGGCTGCTCTGGTCACCATTGATACTTTCTATGTAGCCATGCTTACTGCAGGCCTTTGGTGTGTGGCCTACCGTCTGCTTGTGGTTCGCTTTTATGTCGGACGCAACCATATCCAGGCCACCCCACAGGATCAAATTCTTCCTCTGGGCGAGTCCCTGAAGAAAAATTGGCCCGCACTGATGATGTTTGTCAGCATTATTGTCCCCCTGGTTCTCACTTTGAGCCCCTTGGCTGGCGTACTGGAATCTATTCCATCCTTTGGTGAAGATGGCGTTGGTTCTATCAGCATTGTCGTCTGGGTCCCCATTCTTATGAGCATTATTGCCATCATTGAGGGCTGGAAGCGTCTGCCTCACAGCGTCAGCGGCTGGATCGGGCTGCTGAAAGAAACACAGAGCAACTTCCTTGGAGTGGGCGGTGTGTTCTTGTTCGCCATCGCCGGCAGCAGCGCTTTGTCCAGCATCGGCTTTGGCGACGATCTGAGTGCTCTGCTGGCCGCTTTGGATCTGCCCAAGGTGGTTATGGTGTTCATTGTGGGTGCTCTGGTAGCGTTGGTTGGAGGCCCTCTGGGCGGTGTAGCCACCACCATGGCTACGGGCCTTGTGGCTTTTACCGCTCTGGTGGGTGTGGGCTGCAGCCCTGTGGCCGCGCTGGCCGCCTTCCTCATTTGGATGTCCACTGAGGGCGCGTCTCCTCCCAGTTCTCCGCCGATCTTTGTCGCCTGCAGCCTAGCCGATGTGAAAGACGTAGGTAAAACCTTCTTCCCACTCGTGTTCCATTACGTTATTCCGATTACAATCCTGGGCGGACTGATTGCTCTGGGAGTCCTGCCTATTGCAAACGCTTAAGGGAGGGTAAGATATGAAGGGATTTTGTAAGCTGCTCGATGTGATATATACTGTTTGCCTGACTGCCTTTGTGTTGAGCTTAATCGCCATGCTGTTGGTTCAGGTTGTCTGCCTGTTCATCATGAACGGTCCTGCCTCTGTATGGATCTATGATTTTATCATGCCAAAAGCTGGCGTTGTGGCCGCGGTGATGGTGGTTGCAGTGGTTCTCCTCAGTTATTTGCGCCCCAATAAGAAAACGAACGATTAAATTGAAATCAATTAGCAGCGCTCCGGCATGATATGCCGGAGCGTGTTTTCATCCTGCTATCCTTTTCTGCTCTGTACAGGGTGAGGGTCCATAAAAAAATTTAATTTTGGACACATAAGAAGATATTTGGCATGAAAAATGGCTCATGAGAACAAATGCGCAGCAGATAAGTGCCTCCTTGTCAGTCAATCAACATCGTGATACAATGGTTAAAGTCATAGACATATAAGTTAATTTTTTTAGTGCCCCAAGGTATCCGCTTTGCTCTGGGAAGGAGATTTATTTTATGGTTATCAATCGAAATCCGGAATATTTTTTAACCATCGCCAGAGAAAAAAGCATATCCAGAGCGGCGGAGAAGCTGTATATTTCTCAGTCCTCTCTCAGCCAGTACATTGCGAAGCTGGAGGACGCCCTGGAAGTCAAACTCTTTGACCGATCCCGGAACCCCATTCAGCTTACTGAAGCGGGACGTATTTACCAGAGTTATTTGGAGAGCAACGACCATTTGTATCAGAAACTCCAGTCCGACCTGTGTAGTCTAAACAGCAATCGCAGTCAGGAGCTCAATATTGGCTTGGGTACTTGGCGGGGATCACTCCTCCTTCCCGAAATTCTCCCCGATTTTTTGGCACAGCATCCCCAGGCTCAGGTGACACTCTTTGAATTTCCAGTGAGCGAGCTGGCAACCCTTACGATCAACGAGCAAGTCGATTTTTCCATCATGAACACTGCTGTGATTGGGATCCCAGACACCCTGGTTCAGGAGGTCATTGCCCATGAGCGCATTTTGTTGGTGATGAACCGTTACAACGAGGCAACACAGAACTTTCTCGATCAGTGGTCGGCGGGTAGGCATCTCGATCTGCAGCCTCTCAGTAGACAACGTTTGATCTCTCTCAGCCGCAGCCTGACTGTGGGCCGGCAAGTGAACAATTTTCTAGAGCGAAACCGACTCCTTTTTCCTGACCGGCTTTATACTACCAACAACAGTACAGCTTTGGGGCTGGTGGCTAAGGGGTTGGGGTTCTGCTTTATGGTGGAGACTGGGCTGAAGGATGCTATGTCTCGACCGGAATTGGTGGCTTTTGACCTGCGGTCCCAAGATTTGATGATTCCGCTCTCTCTGATCTACAAGAAAAACGGTTATCTCACTCCCTTGATTCAGGATGCCATGGACCTAGTTCGTAACTACTACTTGGATCTTTTCCAAAATAATCACCCCCTTCAGCTTACCTGAACCGTTCAGGTAAGGACTCTTTGATCCTGCTATTACCCAGGATATATGTGAGAAAATAGAGATGGAACCCAGTTGCTAAGACGGGAGAGGCATACAACTGCCTCTCCAACCTTTTAATACAACAAAAAACCACCGGCTGTGCCGGTGGTTTTAAAAATCTTTGGCTGTGTAATATTCCGGACAAGAGATGTGCTTGCCCGCGGTGAACACCCCGCGTAGTATTGATGGTGCTATGTATATTGCGGGTGCCGCAGAAAAGCACGTCTCCCTTGTAGTGGTTGAGGCTCTCCTCACTGATCTTATCCCGTAGCGCCTATGGAGCTATAAAAGGCCGCAAAACAATTTCTCCATATTACAAAGGACAACTATGGCCTGCCCAGAGCTCTTCGCGGGTCTTTCTGCGGTAGCCATGACGACGACCTACACAGAATAATTCTGTGCCACCAAACCGTTCAGCGCTGGTTAACTCACCACTTGCTACCCGGACAATCAAATCCAGCAGTTGATGGCCTACTTCATCCACAGGCCGACCTTCAGAGATGATCGAACTGGCGTCAAAGTCAAAGTTTTCTTCCATGCTGTGGAAGGTTCTGGAGTTGCCCGTGATCTTGATTACTGGGGCGATTGGGTGGCCGGTAGGATTTCCCCGGCCGGTGGTAAATGCCACAAGCTGGGCACCGCAGCCAATCATACCGGTGACTACTTCTCCATCATGACTCTCGTAATCCATTAGGAATAAACCATGTTTATCTAATTCGGGGCGGGTAGCATATTCGATGACGTCCACGATAGGCGAGGTACCAGACTTGTGTACACCGCCTAGGGCCTTTTCCACGATGCTGCTCACTCCCCCATCGAAGTTGCCACGGGAAATAAGGAAATTTCTGTTGGCAGGCAAAGTCGGATCCAGGCCGCTGCGCAGTACATCTTCAATTCCGTAGATGGCATCATAGACCTTTCTTGCCACTTCTGGGCTAACCGCCCGCCGGGCCAAATAGTCCTCGGTACCAAGCAGCTCGTTACACTCTGAAAGGATAGCACTGCCTCCAGCTGCAACCAGACGGTCCATCGCACATCCCACGGCTGGGTTGGCAGCCAAGCCGCTGGTAGCATCGGTACCTCCACATTTGGTGGCTACCATCAAGGCGGACAAGGGGCAGGGCTCTCGCTTCATCTGATCCAGCGTTGCTTTCATTTCCTTCCCGGCTTCAACGGCCCGGCGGATAGTAGCGCTGGTACCTCCCTCGTTTTGGATAATAAACATAGCCACAGGCTTTTGTGTTTCCCGAACAGCATCCAGCAACTCCTGGGGATTAAATCGTTCGCAACCTAGGCCAATAATTAATACAGCGCCTACGTTAGGATGACAGGCCATAGATTTCAAAGTCCTGGCAGTCAGCTCCAAGTCAAAGCCCACCTGAGCACAGCCTACTACATGAGGCATTGGAACGGAACCGGGAATCTGAGAAGCAATTTTTTCCACTGTAGTATTGGCGCAGAAAACAGATGGAATGATTGCCAAATAGTTTCTTACGCCCACTGTGTGGTCAGGACGACGGTATCCCATAAATGTTGTTTCCATAGTGAAGGGCCCTCCTTATTTTGTGCCACGGTCGCAGTCCATATTATGGGTATGAATCCAACTACCAGCCGGAGTATCTTCCAATAGATAGCCGATCTCCTCCCCGTATTTTATGACGGGATCACCCTTTTTCTGATCCAAAATGCTGACCTTGTGAGCAAACTCCACATCAGACAACAAAGTGACAGTTTGCCCCTGAGGAGTCTGGATAGTGTCCCCCTTGAGGGCATCCTCTAGAACCATGGCCACAGTATCAGTGGGATTGATAATAAGACTTTTTCGAAGCATAACAGCATCCCTTCTAAAAAAATACTTGTAAAGGCCGTATAGCTTGGCCAAAGCAGGACATCAGCAAACACCCATGGATCCCAAAATGATAGCCAGAATAGCACCACTGGCGGTAATAGCAATATTAACTACTGCCACATCACGATAGGAGTCTTTGTGAGTGACGCCGCATACGGCAAACATGGTCATGACCGCTCCACACCAGGGCATGGAGTCTAAGCCATTAGCGGAGATGGAGGCTACACGGTGAAGAATTTCTGGGTTGAGACCGGTGGCCAGCAGGCGCTCGGATAAGGTTTCTAGGGCAATACTCAGACCGCCGGAAGCAGAACCAGTAACTCCAGCCAGGATATTGACAGAAATAAACTCGTAGATCAGCCCATTTCCGCTGGAAAGAGTATCAATGGCGTTACAAATAATAGTAAAGGCCGCAGAGGCTTGGATTACATTGCCCATACCAACTGTAAGGGAGGTGTTCATGATAGCGGTCATGGAGTTGGCAGCGCCTTGATTGAATGTTTCACGCATACATCCCTTCAACCGAGGGAAGAACAGCAGAGTGGCCAAAAGTACGCCCAGCAATAGGCAGACCATGGTATTCCACTTCACGAAGATGATAGTACATACCACTACCAGCAAAGGGAGGATGGACAACCACACATTGGGTAAGGACATATTTTTGGTGGACTCCATAATAGCCAGATCCTTTTCGCTGGCTACAAAGTGCTCCTGATTTTTCCGGGCCTGATTGGCGCGGTGATTCATATACAAAACGCTGACAACTAAAATGTAGATAGCGACAATGCAGCCCAAGACGGGGGCGGCGGTAGGGTCAGTTCCAAAATAATTGGTAGGAATGATGTTCTGATTTTGGGGAGACCCGGGAATAGCCATGGCGGTATAGCTGAAAGCACCAGTGGCAATACAGCCAGGAAGCAGACGTTTGGGTAAGTCAGCTTCTTTAAACAAATCCACTGCAAAAGGATAGACCACAAATACCACTACAAATAGGCTGATGCCGCCATAGGTCATTACAGAAGTTGCCAGGATTACAGCCAGTACAGCATTTTGAGGGCCAATCAGTTCGGTAACAGAGCGGGCAATGGAGGCGGCCGCTCCCGAAGCCTCCATAATCTTACCAAATAGAGCGCCTAGCATAAATAGCCCAAACCACTGGGCCAGATAATTTCCAGTACCGGACAAAAAGGTATCGGTAATAGAGGTTAGGGGGTTCATCCCGGAGGTGATAGAAACAATGATAGCACAAATGGGGGCAGAAATAAAGACGCTCCAGCCCTTCATACACATATAGGCCAAAAGGACAAAGGCGAAAATAATACCGAAAATCATAACCGGAGTATTGTCCATAGAAGATACACGCTCCTTTCTCAATTACTTTACTGACAGATGGTATACGCCGTTGTCGCCGTCCATACATCCGCGCGGAAGCATAATGTCCAAAACCAATTCTTGCTCAGGAACGACTTTTCCGTCCTGAACCAGCAAATAGCCGTCGTGGCCAGGCAAAACCTTATAAGCCATCGACTTAATCTTTTTGATGCTGGCGGTGCTGGCTTGCTGATCTACATACTGGTCGGAATACTCCAATTCCAGTTCACTGCGGTTTTTCACTGCGTCGCCAGCCAGGACTACTACACCATTCGGAGTGTCAACGGCCAGACTCATGTGTCCTGGCGTGTGGCCCGGAGTCCAGATTGCTCGGATTCCAGGTAGGATTTCCTCACCATCATCTACCAGACGCACTTGACGGCAATGTTGTAAGTACAGCACGCTCTCTAATGGGGTCCACTCGTCCTTGGAGGTGGTAGCGTATTCCCATTCACTGCGCCCCACAATGATTTGGGCGTTTGGATAATAGGCTGCATTGTTCAGATGGTCATAGTGCATATGGCTGAGAAAAATAGTGTCCACAGTCTCTGGTGCGACCTCCAATCTTGCCAGAGAATTTTGGATGGTCTTAATAACCCCATGAGCCGCTGTGTCAAACAGGAGGGTGTGTCCCGGGGCACGAAGTAGTGCGCAGGTACTCAGTCCCAGCGCACCGGCACTGGACTTGCCAGGAAATACTTTGGTTAGCAAATCAATTTGGTAGTTCAAAATATCGTTCCTCCCTTGAAAAGTAATCAGACAACATCGAATCTCATGCGCAGAGATACACTCTTTGGTATATCCGTCGTTATGGACTACCACTGTATAGAGTATAGTAGCTTAGAAAAGAAAGTAACAACATGGAAAATGAGAAAAAATGACTATTTTTTAAACAAAATGAATTATTTTTTCTTTTCAAAAGTGATTCTATATGTTAAAATATCAAAAAATGTTTGAAATTTAGACAGATGGAGGGGACGGAGATGGACAAGATCAAGATTTTGGCCATTGCGCCTTATTGGGGTATGGCATCTGTTATGAAACAAGTAGGACAGAATCGCAATGATATTGAATTGACTGTAAAGCTGGGTAACTATAAGACTTGCCTTGAGGTATTACGGGAGGAGCCTGATTACCGCTATGATGCTATCGTTTCCAGAGGGGGCACAGCGGAATTGTTGCGTACAGCCGCGTCTATCCCGGTAGTGGAGATTGATGTATCAGTATATGATGTGCTGCGCTGTCTGAAGTCAGCGCAGCATTACTTAGAAAAGTTTGCGGTAGTAGGCTTTTCCGGCATCACGGAGTGCGCGGTGCAGCTTTCGGCTATGATGCAGTATGATTTTACGGTATGTACCATCACTGCTGAGAGCGACATCAAGGGGGAGCTGCAGAGATTACGGGACCAGGGAGTAGAACTGATCCTGTGTGATCGGGTGAGTATGGTCAACGCTGAAGAACTAGGTATGAACGCCATGTTTCTCTCGTCTGATGAGGCCAGCATTGCGGCCGCTTTTGATGAGGCCGTCCATGTGTGCGCAAAATATGGACACTTTCAGAAGCAGAACGCTGCGCTGCAAAAGTTACTAGGGGTGTTGGCACCCGGTACATCTCTGTTTACACCTGGCGGAAGACTAATTTTCTCCAACCTAGAGCAGCAACCGGGTTGGGTGGGCCTGGTGGAGCAGATACAAATGATGCTTCCCTGTCTGACTGTGGGAAATGAGCCCGTGCAGCGAGAATTAGAATGGAAGGGAGAGCTGCTGTTTCTGTCGGCATTTGGATTGGAGCATTGTGGACAACGATGTCTGTGTATTCAGGTGCGGCAGGCACAGACTATGCCTGTGGAGACGGGAAAGGGAGTAACCATCACGCACCGAAACGAACCCTTATTTAACGATGTATCTCGAGTGGGGTGTGCGGTGCTGGTAGGGGAGATCGGCCGAAGGATACCCGCCTATTACCAGAGTATCTGGCCCGTTCTGATCCTCGGAGAGACTGGAACGGGAAAAGACACGGTGGCCTCTATCCTATACCGGAATGGGCCCTTTCATGAGCGGATGATGGTGACAGTGGACTGCCAGGTGCTAACTCCCCGGCGATGGAAGGCGCTTCTCAGCCGGGACAGTTCGCCGTTCTTTCGCACAGGAATTACAATTTATCTACGCTCAGTGGATCGGCTGGAAAATGAAACTGCGGAGGAGCTGTTCCGTTTTATGGAGCAAAGCAATCTGTGCCAACGTAACCGTCTATTGTTTTCTGGTGTGCTGGACCGCCCTGATATAGAAGATGAATATGTGCTTACATATCTGAAAAATCATTTTTCTACTGTTGTACTGCGTCTGCCTGCCTTGCGTCAGCGCCGTCAGGATATACCGGGTATCACCGCGTTGTATATTAACCAGCTGAATATGGAGCTGGGAAAAGGAATTATTGGATTTGCCTCCGAGGCCATGGCTCTGCTCCAGCAATTTGGATTTGATGGAAATTTGGCTCAACTTAGCCGCATGATGCGCACCTTGATGCTTACTACCCCTGGTCCCTATATCCAGGCAGAAGAAGTCCGCAAGTTAATTCGTGAGGAACTTCCTCAACGCAGTCAGTTACTGCCTCGAGGCTTCGCCGCCGTCAATCTAAATCAGAGTTTGGAGGCTATCAATTACGACATCGTGCGTCTCGTATTAGAGGAAGAAGCGGGCAACCGTTGCCGGGCCGCAAAGCGGTTAGACGTGTGCCGGTCTACTGTTTGGAATATGCTTAAGCGTAACAAAGAAAGTTGACGTTATCCCTGTCCTGGTTCCACTGTTTCTTTCATTATTGTGCGGGAAAAGGTATTTGATCCGGCGCTAACAGGCAAAACCCACGCCTCACATCTGCTACGACAGCATAGCGAGGTTCCTGTGACCTTAAAAGATTGTGGGAGAGGTAACTCTTTTGCGTTACCTCTCCCACGATGTAAGACTTACTGTCCATATGGCCGGAAGCAGAGATGGGCTTTCAGGGTCACAGCTCTTCCACGGAAATAACTCCCTCTACCATGAGCACTGAGTTGAGCACACTTTCTACAGTGTGCTTTTTATTGAGCGCCAGAGTAAAGATGGCGCAGGCATTATGGCGCTCGCTGCCGGTTGAACGGGTGATTTCCATGTTTCGCACCTTCACGGCCAGATCCCGGAACAGGACTAATACCTGGTCCAGACATTGGGAATCTGTGTATTCCATGTACAGGTTGATTTCGGGGGCATGGTTTAGGATGCGGTATTCTAACTTGGAGAAAACCAACTCGGCGATCATGACAAGAATGGTGGCGAAAAGCCCCCCTTCATAAAACCCGCTGCCGATAGCCAGACCAACAATGGCAGTGGTCCAGAGGCCGGCGGCGGTGGTGAGCCCCTTGACCCGCTGACGACGGGTGACAATAATTGTGCCAGCTCCGATAAAGCCGATTCCGGCCACTACCTGGGCCCCCAAGCGGGAAATATCTGTATCATAGCCCATGTACATATAGAGATACTGGCTTGTCAGAGTAGTGATGGCGGCACCCAGGCAGATCAGAATATGGGTGCGGAAGCCGGCTGGACGGCGTTTATACTCTCGCTCGATGCCGATGACTCCACCACAGAGAGAAGCCAGCAGCATACGCAGAGCGACAGAGAGCAGGGTGACATCACGCAATTCATGAAATATGGATAACACGGCGGCTTCCCCCCTCATGTTTCTTCAATGGAATAAATGCAGTCCAGCGCCGAGATATCAGCCAGAAGCTTGGTGTGGGGCATCCGCTCCTCCAGCCGGATGGAGAGAATGGCACTGGGGCGAGCCCTCTCCTTGTCACGGTTGATGTCAACATCATAAATATGGGAGTTATGGGCTTTGATGCAGGCAATGATTTGACCAATATCATCTAGTGAGGTGAACTCCACGTAGATATTGATGTTTCGGGAGCGCTCTATGATAAAAACTTCCAGACGGGGGAGCAGCCAGACTGCAAGAAAGATCAGCAGAAATGCCAGAGCCACACACTCGTAGAAGCCAGCTCCAATGGTCAACCCCATGGAGGCCGAAGCCCACAGACCGGCGGCAGTGGTCAGGCCCTTTGCCTCCTGCTTTCCAGTGACCAGAACGGTCCCGGCACCTAAAAAGCCGATGCCGTTGATAACCTGGGCGCCGATGCGGGAAATATCGGTGCGCAGGCCATAGCGTCCTTCCCAGAGGGTGTTGAGGATATAGTGCTCGTACTGCCCCAGGATCATGGTCAGGGCGGCGCCAAGGCATACCAGCATATAGGTGCGAAAGCCAGCCGGCCGCCGTTTACGACCCCGGTTCAGACCTATCATACCACCGAGCAGCATGGCGAGCGTCAGCCTCAGCAAAACAGATACTGTATTCAGCTCTCGGAAATAGTCCAATGCTTCGATCATAGGCTCACCGCCCTTTCAAGAACAGCTCAAAGGTTAATTTTGCCCGTAGTAGGCGTTGGCCCCATGTTTCCGGAAATAGTGCTTATCCAAAAGATACTGGGGAGCTGGCTCGGCCTGGGGGGAGAACTGGGTCGTAATCAATGCCATGCGGGCTGTTTCCTCCAGGATAAGGGCATTTTCCACAGCTTTTTTGCAGTTGGCGCCCCAGGAGAAGGGACCATGCTTGCATACTAACACTCCTGGGATGGCCATGGGGTCCAATTTCCGATGGCGAAAGGTCTCTGCGATGACAAGGCCGGTATTGGCCTCATACGCTTGGTCCACCTCCTGCTTGGTCAGGTGGCGTGTGCAGGGGATGGCACCGTAAAAGGAGTCGGCATGAGTAGTTCCATAGCACGGCAGATCCAGTTCTGCCTGAGCCCGCGCCGTAGCATAAGGAGAGTGGGTGTGAACCACGGCGCCTACGCCAGCAAAGCTACGGTACAATTCTAGGTGGGTCAATAGGTCGGAGGAGGGGCGAAGCTCGCCCTCCACCACGGTTCCGGACAGATCGGTGACGACCATCTGTTCTGGACACATGGAGGAATAATCCACCCCGCTGGGCTTAATGACGACGAATTTGCCGTCCTCAGACAGAGCGGAAACATTCCCCCAGGTAAGAATAACAAGGCCATACTCTACCAGCTTCAGATTGGCGTCGCAGACCTCCCGTTTCAGTGTTTCCAGCATAAATAGATCCTCCCTGATGTATCAAGAAAGACCGGGGTGGTCAGAACACTGACCACCCCGATCCTTACAAGGTAAAACGAAGAGGTTAGCTAGGTGTTTCCCCAAAAAGGGATTAGCCCATGACCTCAGCCCACAGCTCATTCCAGTGCTCCAGAATGGCGTCCTTATTTTCAGTCAGGTAAGACACATCGCGGTCCACCCACTTGATGTCGGAGGAGGGGGCCAGCCAGGCATTCTCGGGAGCCTCATAGTTAGCGTTGGTGTAGCGCAGGGTGCCCTCCTGATAGGCGGCCAGAGCGGTCTGACCCTCGGCGGAGCAGATGAAGTCGATCATAGCCTTGGCGTTCTCGGGGTTGGGGCCGTTCTTGACCAGAGCCACGCCGAAAGCGGTGGCGGAGGTGCCCTCCTCGGGGTACTGCAGACGGATGTTGTCAGCGCCATCCTTGATCAGGGTAACAGCGCCGTCCTCGTAGGTCAGACCCACGGCGTACTCGCCCTGCTGGACGCTCTTGAAGCCAGCGGAGGAGGAGCCGGCGATGACCAGGTTGGGCATCAGCTTCTCGATGTAGGCCCAGGCCTCGTCGGAGTCCATGCCGTAGACGGCCATGATGTTGGACAGGTTGTTCCAGGCGGAGGAGGAGCTGTTGGGATCGGCGGTGACAATCTGACCCTTCAGCTTGGGATCCAGCAGGTCCTCGTAGGAGTTGATCTCCAGGCCCAGTTCGGCCTCCAGATCCTTGTTGATGCAGAAGACGACAGTGGACAGATGGTCCATGGAGTACAGGCCGTTGGGGGAGGTGTAGCCGGGCATATTCTCGGCATCATGCACGGAGACCCAGGACTCGAAGATGTCAGCGTAGCGGTCGCCGTCGGAGTCGGCCATGCCGCCCCAGACCAGGTCGCCCACGGGGTTGGATGCCTCGCCAGTCAGACGGGTGGTCAGCTCGCCGGCGGAGCCGTTGACGACCTCCACCTCAATATCGGGGTATTTCTCATTGAAGCAGGTGATTAGAGCATCCAGGTCGGGGTCGGTCATGGAGGAGTAGAGGACCAGGTCGCCGGACAGCTCAACGGGCTCCTCGGCGCTGGAGCCGGCACCAGTGCTGGTGCTGGATCCGGTGCTGGGGGTGGAGGTTCCGCCGCTCTTGTTGTCATCGCTGGAGCCACAGGCAACCAGAGACAGGGCCATGGCAGAGGCCAGGGCAAGGGCAAGTAACTTTTTCATGGTTCATTCTCCTTTTCATTCTTCTCAGAATAAGGTGTATACTTACATGCGGCAGGGCCGCAGATAAGCCGGGAAGGGGGTTAGAGACGGACGTCTTCCGACTTGGTCACAGCCAGATAGATGAGCAGGGAGATGGTGGTGATCAGCGTCAGGATGGCGGCGAAGGCGGCGGCCAGACCGTAGTTGCCTCGGCTGATGGCCACATAGGTGGACATAGTCAGGGTAATGCTCTTCTGGTTATATAGGATGATGGAGGAGGAAAGCTCCGTCACAATGGCTACCCAGCTGAGGATGGCGCCGGAGAAGATGCCGTTTGCCATCATGGGGACGGTGATTTTTACGAAGGTCTTGGCCTTGGAGGCGCCTAGGCTGATGGCTGCTTCCTCGATACTCATGGAGATCTGCATCAGCGTGGCCGTTGCTGAACGGATGGTGTAGGGCAGACGGCGGATGACCAGGGCGATGATCATGATGGTCATGGTACCGGTGAGGGCAAAGGGCTTCTTGCCAAAAGCAATCAGCAGGGCCAAGCCAATGACAGCGCCTGGCATAATGTAGGGCAGCATAGACAGAGTATCGATGGTGTTGTTCAGGGCGCTGGAGCGGCGGACCACCAGATAGGCGATGAGCACCGCAATCACGATGATGATGACCAGTGCCAGGATACCCATAACGGTGGTGTTTTTAATAGAGCGGCCCAGCAGCTTCTTGGTGGCGGCCTCGTAGTTGCCCAGAGAGAAGCCGGGCTTGAAGACTGCGCCAGAGCAGTTGCGGAAGGACAGGTAAATAATGTACAGCTGGGGCAGGAAGGCCACAGCCACCAGCACATAGCAGTACAGATGCATCAGGAAACCGGACAGGCCCTTGGCGTCCTTCTTTTCCACGGGGTGCAGGGCGTTCATGGAAAACTTGAAGCGGCTGGTGGCGAACTTCTGAATGCCGAAGACCACAGCGGTGATAATGACCGCAATCATAGCAAGGGCTGCGGCGAAGTTGAAGTTCTGGCCGCCCTCACCCAGGTACTGGTTGTAGATCAGCACGGGGAAGGTCTGGAAGCCCTCGCCCATGAGCATAGGGGTGCCGAAGTCGGCAAAGGCCTGCATGAACACCATCAGGCCGGCGGCTAGGATGGTGGGCATGGACAGAGCCAGCACGATGCGGAACAGACGGCTGACACCAGTGCAGCCCATGTTGGCGGAGGCCTCCATCAAGGTGTTGTCGATATTCTTGAATGCGCCGTTCATATAGATGAACACCAGGGGGAAGAACTTGAGCGACTGGACCAACAAGATACCTTTAAAGCCATAGATGCTTCCAATGTCAATGCCTAGACCAAGCAGGAACTGGGTAATGACGCCGGAACGGCCCAACAACATGATCCAGGAGTAGGCCCCGATGAAGGGGGCGGACATGGAGCACAAGATGGAGATGACAAACAGGGCTTTGGCGCCCTTGATCTTATAAAAGGAGTAAAAATAGGCGATAGGGATGCCCAGGATCAGGGAGACTGCGGTGACGGAGACGGTCACCAGCATACTGTTGACCATGGTGTCTGTGTAGTAGGACTTGCTGAAAAATTTGGTGAACTCCGCCAGGGAGAACTGGCCCTCGGGTGTGATGACTGACTGCTTCAGCAGACCAAACATGGGGTAGACCAGGAAGAGCAGGAAGGTGGCCAGCAGGACCAGAGAGACCACCGTCCATAGCTCAAACTTTTTCTTTTTTACTGTCATACTATGCGCCCTCCTCTGTCAGGATGCAGCGCAGTCGTTGCACACGCCGGCGAGGATATTGGCGGAGCCATCGGCGGTGAACACATTGACTTTTTCTGTGTTTAGCTGCAGCTTAATGTGAGTGCCAGGGCGGATGATGCTGTCGATAGAGGACTCCTGGATGATCTCCACTTCCTCGCCGGAATCCAAATGGACAAAATAGTGTGTGTTCAGGCCGAGGAACACACAGTCATCCACCACTCCGTCAATGCCATCCACAGTGGCATCCTGGGTGAGCAGGAATTCCTCCGGCCGGACGGACATGATCACGTCCTGGTTCTGGCGGTATTGGTCCATCACGTTCTGGATCTCGGCCCGATGCCCCTTCTGCGTAAGCAGATAGGTTCTGCCGCCCTCGACTACCAGCTTGGCGTTCATCACATTGGAGCGGCCAATAAAGGTAGATACGAACAAGTTGGCAGGCCGCTGGTAGATATTCTTGGGCGTTCCGACGTGCTGGATAACGCCATCCTTCATGACAGCGATCCGGTCGGAAACGGCCATGGCCTCCTCCTGGTCATGGGTGACGTAAACAGTAGTGATATTGACGCTGTGCTGGATGTTCTTGATGACGGTCCGCATCTCCACCCGGAGCTTGGCGTCCAGATTGGAGAGCGGCTCATCAAAAAGCAGAACGTCGGGCTGGATACACAGGGCACGAGCTAGAGCAACACGCTGCTGCTGTCCGCCAGACAGACGTTCCGGCAGGCGGTCGGCATACTGGTCAATCTGCATCAGCTTCATGAACTCGTCGGTTTTGGAGGCAATTTCAGCTTTTGGGAGCTTTTTGTTCTTCAGACCGAACTCCACGTTTTTACGCACAGTCATGTGGGGGAAGATGGCGTAGTTTTGAAACACCATGCCAATGTTGCGTTTAGCGGGATCCAGGTCATTGATGCGTCGATCGCTGAAATAGAAGTCTCCTCCCTCGATGGAGTTAAAACCGGCGATCATCCGAAGCAGGGTGGTTTTACCACAGCCAGAGGGCCCCAGCAGAGTGAAGAATTCTCCCTCCTTGATATCTAGGTTCAGGTCAGGGATTATCACATTCTCCCCGTACTTCTTTAAGGCGTGCTTGATCGAAATGGTCACACTCACAGTACATTCTCCTCTCAAATACACACATGGCCGGCAGGCGGTCTGCTTTTTGTCTGTATCTGCTTTTTTATCTTTTAATGGCGGATCATCCGCCGGACGCGCATAAAAGTGAGCCGGTTCCGGATCAGAGGGGAGGCCTCCAAAATCAGTTCCAGAGCCGCTTCAGGGACGCCCAGGTCAGACAGGGAGGCACTTGCCTTCAGGTCCGTTAAAAACTGATGGATCTGAGCGGCGGGAGGGATTTTCGCAATGATTTGCCGTATCTGAGGCCACTGCTGTATCAGCCGCTCCGGCGTTACCTGGGCCAGACAGTCATGGAGGTTTTCCTCCCGGCAGGCGGAGAAAAGCCTGGGGCCAAACACTTCCATCAGCCGCTCATCTGACACAGGGGCATAGGGCAGCGCCAGTGAGGCGATGTTCTCTATCTGGGATAGGCGCTGATATTCCTGAGCGATGAGAAGCGTGCCGACGCCAACCTTCTCTCCGTGGAGAGCGCTGCTATGAGTGCGCAGGGCCGCTGGCTCCACCTCAATGAAATGGGATACATGGTGTTCCGCTCCAGAGGCAGGGCGGGAGGTGCCAATCATCTGCATGGCAAGTCCGCTCATCAAAAGCCCGTAGACTACCGCCTCGTAAGCGGCGGAGCCGCCGCTGCGCAGGTCGCGGCATCTGGTCCAAATGCTGTCAACAGCATCCTCCATAATTTGATAGATGACTGGGCAAAGCTTTTCTCCAGTGAGGAGATGGGAGATGCGCCAATCAGTCAAAGCAATGAATTTGCCCAGCATATCGCCAATCCCGCTTGCGGTGAGCCGCCAGGGGGCGGCGGAGATCACATCAAGATCGGCCACGACAAGGAGCGGTGCCTGACAGGGTATCGTTTTTTTATATCCATGCCAAGTCATGGCCGCCACATTGGAGCAGAAACCATCGCAACTGGCGGCGGTAGGGATAGAAATGAATGGAATACCCCGCTCCGTCGAGCAATAGCGGGTGATATCGTGGACAGTACCCCCGCCAATGGCCAGCATCACTTGAATATCTGGTTCCAGACGAGCTAACACGCTGGCGGTAGAGTTCTCATCGGCATGGAGCCCAGAGGGGGATAGGATGATTTCCTGCTCCGCTCTAGGGTGTATGGAATTTGGGATGGCGCGGTAAGTATTTTCATCGTAGACCGCACAACGCTTTCCAACAACGGGAATGCTGGAAAGAATTTCCTCCAGATGGAAAAGAGCCCCTTCCTGAATGACACATATCTGGGTCGCAAGGAGGTGTTCCCCGCCGCAAGAGCAGGGGCCGCTCAAATGGTTGGCGTCTATTTTCACATTTCAGGACCTCCTGGGTATTCGAACAGAAACGAAAGGGAAACAAGACAAGCGCATTGACTTCAACATTTCCTTTTGTTAATATATAAACAAAAGGGAGGAAAATGGCTCGTGATTTGTACATATTTTATAGCCACTATAATAACTGAAGTGAGCATTTCTGTCAACAGTGTTAATATAGAACAATAAAAAATCATTTTCGCTCATGGAGAAGGGGACTATGCTGAAAGAAGAACGACATCAAAAACTACTAAAGGTCCTGGCGGAGAAGGAATTTGCCACGGTAGAGGAACTGAGCAAAAGCCTTTTGGTTAGTATGCCTACTATCCGGCGTGATCTGACTGAGCTGGCCCGCCGAAAGCTGATCATTCGCAATCACGGCGGAGCTATGCACATTCCGACGGAGAATGTGATAGCTCCGGTGGACTTCCGAAAGAGCGTCAACTACAAGAAAAAGAATCTTTTGGCCCGGGAGGCCGTAAAATTTGCTCTTAACAATATGGTGGTCTTTCTCGACGGTTCCACCACTGCTTCTTATCTGTGCGACTATTTAAAAGGGCGTCCTGATATCATTGTCATTACCAACAGCTTGACGACTGGCGCCCATTTGAAAAGCCTGGGCCTGCGAACCTACTGCCTTGGGGGCGAGGTAATCGGAAGCTCCTCCTCTGTGGGGGGGGCCATGGCCATTGAAACAGCCGCGAACTTTAATATCGACGTAATGTTCTTCTCAGCATCAGGAGTAAATGAGAAGGGAATGATCGTGGATACCTCAGAGAAAGAAACGGAGTTGAGGGCTTTCCTGCTGAAAAACGCGGCGGTCAGCGTGTTTCTATGCGATGGGAGTAAATTTGGCCACTCAGCGGTATATAATATCGCGTCTCTATCAGAGATAGACTATATGATTACCGACAGCCCGGTGCCAGAATCTTATCCTTCCCCCAAAAAGGAAATAATCTTAGTTGAGGAGAAGTGAACAGGCAGAAGGGCGGATCAAGCGCGTTTTGAGACAAAAAAGGCGGTGGAGCTGGAACACCTGTCCGGGTGATCCGCTCCGCCGCCTGTTTATGTTCCGTCCTGAGAGGCGACCAGGATGCCCCGACGGGGCAATGGGTAGGCGGGGGGGAGCGGGGAATCGGTGACCATATAGTCCACCTGATCTAAAGAAGCGACCCGAAAAATGGATCCCTTGCCAAATTTGCTCCCATCACACAAAAAGACGCTTGTGATCGGCCGGCGAAGAAGGTGGCGGCGCAGAAGCGTTTCCTCCTCAGAGGGATCAACAATGGCCCCTTTGGGCTCTACACCATAACAGGAGAAAAAAAGCATATCAATATGAAAGCGGTCCAAAGAGTCATAGGATATCTTGCCCCCGGCCGCAGTAGAACTGCCAAAAAAGCGGCCGCCAGTATAATAGGTTCGGATCCCCCTCTGTGTAAGTTGTACCGCGGCGGAAACCCCGTTTGTGAGTACAGTCAGATCCAAACTGGGACTGAAGCAGTCAATGAGATAGCCAGTGGTGGAGGAGGCGTCCAAAAAGAGAAAGGTATGTGGGCGGACTAGCTCCATGGCCCGGTGGGCGATGGCGGCTTTGGCCTTGGCGTGGATGGTCCGGCGGATGTCCAGCGGCATACTGGTCCTGTCAGCGGAGATGCGCATTGCCCCGCCATTGCCACGGATAATCAACATCTGTTCTTCCAGCTCCCTTAAGTCTCGATAGACCGTGGGGGGACTGATAAAGAAGTGGCGGCTCAGGGTATCTACGGTGACAAAGCTGTGGTCATTTAAGAAATCCAGGATGTTTAGCAACCGGTCCTTTCTCGACATAATCATTTCCTCTTGAACATTTGTGATTGTTTTTGCTTTTTTGCGCCGGTCATTGACAAAAATGCACAATAGTGTATAGTTTCAGTATAAATGAAATAACAGAAAAATGCAAGCGGCTGGGAGGAGAAAAAGTGGGGAAAAGGATCCAGATGATCGCCTTTGATATGGACGGTACGATAACGCAGCACAAATGCCCTTTAGGGGAGGAGAATAAAAAAGTGCTGGATCGTCTAGCCCAGCTCTACCGGCTGCTAATTGTGGGGGCCGGTTCAGGCTCCAGGATTTTTCGACAGATGGGCGGCTATCCCATTGATATCCTGGCCAATTACGGGATGCAGGAATGGGAATACTGTCAGGAACGAGGAGAGATGGAGGTAGTCCGGAACATATCGGTGCGCTGTGACCGGGAGTCGGTTGACCGGCGAATGGACCAGCTGCGCCGACAGTTTGGTTACATGAACTATGCGGGGGAATCGGTGGAGTACCATCCTTCTGGATGTGTCACCCTCCCACTGCTTGGAACTGAAGCGGACAGCAGGGAAAAGCTGTCCTTTGACCCGGACCGGAGCCGCCGCCGAGCCATCTACCCCTATGTGAAGGAACTGTTCTTGGACTATACAGTGTATGTGGGTGGATCCTCCTCCTTTGACTTGGCTCCCCGGCCATACAGTAAATATTATGCCTTAGACCGCTACTGTGAGGAGCGGGGGCTGTCCCATGACCAAGTGGTCTATGTGGGGGATGACTACGGCCCCGGTGGCAATGACGAGAGCATATACCGCTCTGACTTTACATTTTATACTATCGACGACTACCGCCAGCTGGGGACGGTGCTCAATGAATTTTTGAGATAAAGGCGAAAAAGGAGAATCGAGAAATGGAATTATATCATACTCCTCATGGGCTGAACGACTATTTGAATCGGACATTTACCTGTCCCTGTGGAAAGACCCACAGCGCTCCCTTAAAGTATGTAAGTGTGAGGAAGGATGCCCTTTCGGACCTGCCGAAATTTGTAAAGGAATTGGGGTTCCACAGTCTTTATCTGGTCAGTGACCACATCACCTATGGGATCGCTGGCCAAAAATGCATGGATATCCTGGCTCAGGCGGGTATCCGGGCTGAGATCATCCAACTGACCCATTTGGAGTTTGACGAGGCTACCCTGGGGGAGTTGGTCATTCATATGCCCCAGGACTGTGACCTGGTGGTGGCCGTAGGCACCGGAACCATTAACGATATGACCCGGTATTTCAGCTTTAAGCTAGGGAGGCCCTTCTTTACTGTTGCCACAGCGGCCCCTATGGATGGATTCGCGTCCAGCATAGCGGCCATCCATGTGAACCATCTAAAGACCACCTTCCAGGCACAGACCCCGCTTGCGGTCATTGGGGACACAGAGATTTTGAAAAATGCCCCCTATCCAATGATAGCGGCCGGACTGGGTGATCTGCTTGGAAAATGTACCTGCCTGTGTGACTGGCGGCTGTCCCATATCATTACGGGGGAGCATCAGTGTGAGCGGATCATGGAGCTGGTGGAGAACTGTGTCCAGGACCTGCTTCCGGTGGCTGGTCGGGCCAAGGAACGGGACCCAAAGGTGTTGGGAGATATCATGGAGGGGCTTGTCTTAACCGGTGTGGCTATGAGCTTGTACGGCAATTCCAGACCTGCCTCCGGCTGTGAGCACCATATGTCTCATTATTGGGAAACCATCCTGGAGCAGCGGGGCCAGCGGCCAGCCCCCCATGGAGCTCAGGTAGGCGTAGGTACTGTTCTGGTCCTGAAAGCGGTGGAACTGCTGCTGGAGCGGAAGGTGGATTTTGATGCCGCCCGCAGGGCGGCGGAGGTATATGACCCGGTCAAGTGGCGCGAGGAGATCCAGAGAGCCTACGGCCCTGCCGCCCCTGGAGTGATTGAGATGGAAGAAGAGGCGGGTAAGAATGCCTCCGCCGGCCGGCTAGCGCGCATCGATACCATGGAGCGCCGCTGGAGCGAGATCTCGGCCCTGCTTCGGACCTTACCCACTTCCGACTATGTGGCGGACCTGCTGTCCGGCTTGGGGGCGCCCTGCCGGCCGGAGGGAATTGGCATCGACCAGAAGCTGTTGAAGGATACATTCCTCTACTGCAAAGAAATAAGGGCTAGATATACGATTCTTCAGATGATGTGGGATCTGGACCTGTTGGACTCTATCTCTGATCAGGTGATCGAAGAGATCGGGTGAGCAGGGAATAGAAGGGCACACAAATAATTTGCCCTAGATTTAACACAACGGAACTTTCTTCAGCTGGGTAGTTGTTGTATTGTGAAACAGGGTGAGAGAGGAGGTGCGGAAAGCGTCTCCGCCAAAATGGCGGGGGCGACCCAAAGTAAAAAAAGAAGCCGGCAGTTACCCAACCGCTGAAGGAAAAACGACGATGTGGGACTGACAGACGGTTATATAAGAAATTTTTGAATGATGGAGGGACAAACGTGAAAAAGAAGTATCATACCCAAAACTTGTGGAGGCGCGTCATGGCTCGCGTCATGGCATTGGCACTGGTAGTTGGCCTGTTTCCGGCAGGGATGGCCCAATCAGCGTCGGCCGTTGAACTGCCAGAAGACGAGATCAAAGAGATGTGGGAAATCGCCCTGGAAAATGGCTATACCCACTATGATACCATCGACCTGTGCGGTGGCAACTCCCATATGCAGGGAATTTGTGTGGATGACAAGATGGAATACATGTATTTCTCCTATACCAGTGCGCTGGCCAAGGTAGACATGAAGACTGGCAAGGTGGTCGGTTCCGTAGGTGGCTTCGGCGAGGGAAGCTTCGGTACCCCTGGCGGCGCCCACTTGGGCTGTCTGGCCTACTATGACGGTAAGATTTACGGTTCTTTAGAATATAAAGAGCCAGGAGCAAAATTCTTTATTGCCGTCTTTGACGAGGATGCCATTACTGAAGTAGGCATGGATATGAAGGAGATGGATACCGGCGTGTACGGCATCCTACTGGAGGAGCCAACCTCTGACTTCCGTGATCCTCTGAACGATGTCGTCAGCGGCGCGAACGGCTTTGCGGTTAATGAGGAGAAGGCGGGGCATAAATTTGGCTGCTCCGGCATCGACGGCGTTACCTTCGCCCCCATGCCCGGCAGCGATGACGACAAGATGTACCTCTTTGTAGCTTATGGCGTATATGGCAACAATGACTACTGGAAGGGCCGTTATGATAACAATTACAATGTTCTCCAAGTCTATGACCCCGAAGATTTTGACCAGCCATATAACGAGTCAAAGGGAACCGGAGACTCTGTACTCCGCCGCTTTACCTATGAGCGGGGACTGAGTACTGATTATGAGGAGAGCGAAGTGCTCACAGCCACCGATACCCTTTATGCCTGGACTGGAACTACTAGCTACGGTGCCCAGAATATGGAGTACGATAAAGACACAGGCGATATTGTCCTTTATACCTATGCGCCCCAGCAGGAATGGAGCAAGGGCCACACCCTCTATGTGATCGACGGCAGCAAGGTCCCCGTGGAGCGGGAGATCGAGGTGGGACAGAGCAACACAAACTCTGACCAGGATGCCCATGACGCCGCTGTGGCCAAGGCCGAGGAGTATAAGGTGGACGGCAAATATCCCATCGGTAAGCATGGAGTGCTTAAGTGTATCTGCGGCAACGATTGTCAACCTACTGTCTGCGGCGACACCGGCATCACCGCTATGGTCTGTGGCGGAGCACTGCCTGAAACCGCTACCTACGGTATCGCCTCCATCGGTGGTGGATATTATTATATCGTAGATGGCGCCACGACTGCCAGCCTGTTTAAGCGGGATGATAACTATAACTTCACCCGGGTCACTCTGGACCGACCTATCAATGCATTCAACGATATCGTTGAGGGAGACTGGTATTACAAGGCTGTGGATTATGCGCTGACCGAGGGTATTATGTCCGGTACTAGCACAGACACCTTTGCGCCAAACGCCACCCTGACCCGTGCTATGGTGGCCCAGATGCTGTACAGCCTGGAGGGCAAGCCCGCGGCCGGCAGGGCTGACTTCGCTGACGTGGCGGAGGGCGCCTGGTACGCTGACGC
Source organism: Muriventricola aceti (assembly GCF_025567565.1). Lineage (NCBI taxonomy): Bacteria > Bacillati > Bacillota > Clostridia > Eubacteriales > Oscillospiraceae > Muriventricola > Muriventricola aceti. Next base: position 26,215 of record NZ_JAOQKF010000018.1, read on the forward strand.
CATTTCCTGGGCGGCTGGTGAGGGCATCGTGTCCGGCTATGGCGACACCTTCGGTCCCAACGATCCCATTACACGGGAACAACTGGCCCTGATCCTATACGGCTATGCCCAGATGAAAGAGTATGACACCACCCAGGGCGGTATGTCCATCCGGGAGTTTAGCGACTACACCTCCATCTCCGGCTGGGCGCTGGAAGGTCTGGACTGGGCGGTGAACGCCGGTCTGCTGTCCGGCAAGGGGAACAACACCCTGGTGCCTACCGCCGGGGCCACCCGTGCCGAGGTAGCACAAATCTTTATGATGTTCTGTCAGGAAGTGGCGAAGCAATCAAAATAAAGCAGAGAACAGTGGGGGCCCAGGGACGAGATACGTCCCTGGGCCCCTACTATTAATAGATACTTTGGAAGATGGCCGACGGTTCAAAATTAATCTTATGAAAGACTCCATAAAACAGAAGTAATAATTTTAGAAACTTATCCTATTTTTAGATGTTATGGTATTGCATACATCTACAAGCGCGGGAAGCTGCCATGGAAAACAAGAAAGCAGTGGTGGGGGCAAGATCCGCAAGAGGGAAGATGGATGCTTGGAATACCAATCAATATACTGCGGGCTATACCCAGAAGCAGAAGGCACACAAGACAACTTGAATACCGGTGCGTAAAAATAGGACCATTACGTTGGTGCGTTCCGTGTGAAGGAAAAAAGTTTCACACTGGCTGCTTTTCGTTGTTCTCTGACAGGGCGGGTACAGTTGGTCTGTTCTCTGGAGACAATGACTCCTCATCCTCGTCCACAGGTCGCCACGCCTGACCGAAGTGTACGTCTCGGAACAGAGCGGCAAGACCTGTGATCTGCTTGAGCCGCAGGATCTCGTCCCGATCCATACCTAAGTGGCGGGCGATCCAGGCATCTGACCGCCCCAACTCGTGTAGCTCTTTGATAATATTGCTCATCAGGTCCACGTTATGAGAACCTCTGGCTCGGTTGTGACGTATCGTGCTGGCCATTCGATTAGACAGCGGCTTATCAATCACGGCTACGGGCAACATCCCGTGTTCCCGCTCATAAATGTCCCGGTGCTCCTTCATAATACGCCAGCGATGGAACCCATCCACGATAGCGTACAAGTCCTGTTTTTTGGAATAATAGCAGACGATAGGCTGGGTATAGCCATCCTCCAAAATACTAAGGTAGAGAAGTTTCATTTCCGGCGGAGCGACGCTGTTGGGATTGTATGTATTGGGGACGATCTTTTCAAAGGGCACAGCGATAATATGGTATGCTGGGCTAGAAAATCCATCAATTATCATCCATGATCCCCCCATATTTTCGTTTAATCAGGTCGATACGTTTCTGCTCCTGGCGGGTCAGCCCGAAGCCCATAAAGCGACAGGTATGGTCATTTTTTAGGATGCAGTAACACATCCTTTTCCAACTGGGTATATCCTTGGTGCTTTTAATATCATCTGTATGGTCCGGAATGGGCCCGGCAAAGATAACACGGGACTTCTTGTCCAATGTATAGTTGGACACGCCATTTCTTTGAATCTGATACCCGTGTTCCTCAAGCTCCCGGATGGTTTCTTCAGATAGGCCACCCCCTGTTTCACGCCAGAATCGGATAGAGGTCTTAAATTTTTTGACATAGTTGTTCCGAAGCCGACTTGGCAGGGTATCCAATAAAAATAGAGTATAGGACTTCCATGTATGGCCCTCAGGAAGAGAGATATTGCGGTAACCCATGGCCTTGGTGCGGCTGTAGATAGCGCCAAAATTGGCACCTCTAACCCGACCTACCAACTTAGTCCAGATCTCTGGATCAATTACCCGGTACAGGTTCAGCGCATCCTTGGAGTAGTCGTTGAAAGGAGAAGCTACACGCATCTGGTCGATTTTCAGCCCCGCCTGATAATAAAGGTCGTAAAGTCGATTATAGTCGTAGCCGAAACGAGCGTTGGCTACCCATACATCGCTATTGGTCCAGTCGTAAAGCGGGGAAGCGCACCATACATCCTTGAACTGCTTGGATATCCAGCACTCGCCCTTATATCCGTATTTTTTATTGAGGAAGGCACTATACCGCTGCAGGGATTCGCTGGCTCGCATTCCCAACAGGCAGACCGTTTTTCCACCCCCTTGCTGCTCTTTGTAAAAGCGGCCAAACTGTTTAGCCAGGTCTTCCTGATGCATCCGATAGCGGTAGTGGTTAAAGGGCCGCTCCATGTTGATTACATAGGGGTAGTTTGGCATAGGCCGCACCCAAAGCTCAGGGTGCCTATCATCCCAAGGATACCAGAACATCTCGTAGCTAGAAAGGGCGGTACGGGTGGCCATAGGAAGACAGACCCAGTAGGGGGCTACTTCCGGCAGCAGCCGCTCGAAGGTCCGTGTGACATACTCGGTCGTTACGGTATACTGGGCTTCAAAATCCTGGTGGAACAGGCCAATGACCCGGTGCGGATAATGAGCGCGTTTATAGTCCATCAGCAGATTTAGCAGCAGGCCGCTGTCCTTGCCACCGCTGAAGGAAACATAGATGTTCTCAAATTCCTGAAACAGATAATCAAACCGGTCCTGAACAGCGTCGTAGACGGACCGATCCAGGTATTCTCGCTTCATATCAATCTCTCTATCTAACAATATGACAACATTACTGATACTGTGGGAAGCGGGTACCTATGGAATCTCCTAACTGAAAGCGGCGAAATCCATAGACATGGACGAAAAGCGGACTGTCCTGCTGAAAAAGGGTTCCTTTTTTTGGAGTAATTTCCTATATATTGTATCACATCCAAAATTTTCTTCAATACCATATCCGTGTGAGGAGAGAGATCCTGCGGACAAAATATATTTTCCGATAGGAGTCCTGTAAAAAATGTCCTTTCCGATTTATAACAAAAAGAAAATAAGCGGATAAATAATACAGTTCGTATAGAAAGCGGGCGGTCCAAAGCATTCCATAATCGCGGTTGAAGACACAAACCATGAAGGGAAAGATAAAGATGATTTTGCGCCGTTATCTATCTCAAAGTCAGGACAATAAAAAGGCAGCCGCAAGCCAGACTGGCCTGCGGCTGCCTTACTGCGCTTCATATGCCCAGCACATGAGTAGCGATAGCAAAATAGATGAGCAGGGATAGAGCGTCCACGATGGTGGTTATAAAAGGCGCAGCCATGACTGCTGGGTCGATGCCGACTTTCTCGGCGGCCATAGGCAGAGTACAGCCTACTATTTTGGCGCAAACCACGGTCAACATCAGAGTCAGACAGACTACCAGAGCCACCAGAGGGGTGACCTCTGGATTGTGCATAAGCCAGCGGTCCACCACCATCATTTTAATGAAATTGGCGCCCCCCAGACAGACGCCGCACAGCACGGCCACCCGGATCTCTTTCCACAAAACGGCGAGCACATCGGAAAACTCCACCTCGTCCAGGGACAGGGCACGGATTACCGCCACCGAGGACTGAGAGCCGGAGTTGCCCCCGGTGCCAGACAGCATGGGGATAAAAGAAGTGAGGATCACGCAGGCGTTCAAGGCTGATTCAAAGCTGGTGATGATGATGCCGGTGAAGGTGGCGGACAGCATCAACAGCATAAGCCATGGAATGCGGGATTTCCAGGTCTCAAAGACGCCGGTACGAAGATAGGGCTTGTCAGAGGGCAGAATGGCCGCCATCTTTTCGAAGTCCTCAGTGGTCTCCTCCTCAATGACGTCCATGGCGTCGTCAACGGTGATGATGCCCACCAGGCGGTCTTCGCCATCCACCACGGGCAGGGCGGTCAGACCATATTTGGAGAACATCTGGGCGACATCCTCTTTATCCTCATGGGTGGTCACGGAGAGGACATTGGTTTCCATAATATCGCCAATACGGGTTTCATAGGCGGACAAGAGCATAGTCTTGACGGTGACTACGCCGAGCAGGACACGGTTCTGGGTAACATAGCAGGTATACACAGTCTCCTTGTCCAGTCCGACACGGCGGATGCGGGCAAAGGACTGCTCCACTGTGGCGTCTGGATGGAGGTATACGAACTCTGTGGTCATAATGGAACCGGCGGAGTCCTTGGGATAATTGAGAAGCTGATTGATCTGGCTGCGGGTAGAGGTATCGGTATTCCGCAGAATACGGGACACCACATTAGCGGGCATATCCTCAATGATATCTACCGTGTCGTCCAGAAACAGCTCGTCCAGCACCTCCCGAAGCTCCTTATCGCTGAGGGCGCCAATCAGCTTCTCTTGGTCTTCGGTATTCTCCAGATAGGTGAAGACCTCCGCGGCTAAGTCTTTGGGCAGAAGGCGAAAGACCAGGATCTCCTGTTCTACATCCAGTTCATCCAAAAACTCGGCGATGTCTACCTCATTCATCTGGCCCAGGGCTTCTTTCAACTGGCGAAACTTTTTTTGGCGGACCAGTTCCATCAGCAGCTCCAAGTCATAGTTTTCGTGCATATGGCTCTCCCCTTTCCGAATTTATGTGAAAGTGGGGCACAAAAAACCACAGGCCAGAGGTCATTTTGAAACTGACAGATAGGGGAGAAGCCCCTTTATCATCTTCAAAATGATCTCAGCGCCTGTGGCTGCGCACGGACAGACCAAAGCCAGAACCGTAAGGCCTGGCTAAACATTGTTCCGGCGGCGGACCAGCATCCGGATCAACCCGGCCAAGCCCGCCGCCTGCTGTCTGTGGCAGCATATCTCTGTGTCCTGATGGCGACTTCGACCGTCCACGCTGGATCCCACTTCCTTTCCGCACAAAAACTCCCTCCCAATACCATTTGGGAGAGGATCAAACGACATCAGTCAAACATGACCGCCATTTTTGTTTCATTATACCATTGTACGCACATCCTTTGCAAGCGGTCGCCAGGGAATTTTCCTTTGAAGATACCGGAAAACAGGAAATTATCTATTTCATAAAAGGGCCGTCCGACAGATCGCCGCCGGACGGCCCTGGATTGCAGACCTATCATGGCTGCCGGCATGGGAGCCCCTCTCTTTTGGTACCACTCCAAAACCGAACAGAGAGGTCAGCCCCAACTGACCTCGGCCGATGTGTCTACCAGATTGATATAGCTGGTCCCGACGCCCAGGCTTACCGGGGCCCCGGACTGGTCTAAGAAAGACAAGCAGTCATTTCGGCTGTCCCGCTGCCAGGTAATCTCATAGAGCATACCGTCCCGGAGGAGGAGACCTTCCCCATTGCCGGTGGTGCGTACCTTCATCCGGCCCGCGGAGTCGCCATTGATCTGGGCTACGTCAGTGTACAGCACAAGCACGTTGCGGAAGCCAACCTCCTGGCCGGTGCTGCCATCGACATATGGTATATCCTTGCCGTTGATATGCTGCTCCACCATATACAGGCCGCTGTCAGAATTGTAGGTGAAGTGGCCCGTCTTATAATGGGAGAAGGGAACGGTCAGCCAAGTCACATGCTGCTGATCGCCGGCGGGGGCCTCCTTGGAGAAACTCCAGCCCACCTGGAAGTCCTGGTCGTGTTCCCGCTCGATGCGCTTGGGCAGCTGATCCAGCATTTTCTCGCTGGAGGTGAGCAGGGAGTGCTCCAGGCCGGCAGTCTTTCGCCGGCCTGGGTCCCGCCAGCACATATCGCCATAGGGCCCGTTGACAAAGTCAATGTAGGACATCCCCCAGCCCTGAAGGGCATCATAGGCCTGGGGACTGCCGCCGGCATGGACGTAGATAGCGTCGTGCCCGCAGGCCAGACTGACGTAATAGTCCCGGGCTGAACGGACGCTGCCCAGGTCGCCCACCCCCTCTATATCCTGGAACACGGCCAGCATCCGAGTGATACCGCCCTCAGCTACAATCTCATAGATCACGTCGGCCTGGGATACGCCGAGTTGTGGCAGAGCCTTTGACAAATTGTTGAGCATGACCGCGAAGGGCCGCTGCCCGCTGATATCCTCCTCCAGCCCCTCTCCGGTGAGGGGATTATGATAGGGATAGACGGGTTCCGGTTCTGGATCTATCGGGGCGATGACGGAGACAGAAGGCTCCTGGGAGGATATCTCTCCTCCAGAACCGCTGCCTGGGTCCTCTGCCGGCTTTCCACAGGATGTCAGAGCGGCGGACAACGCGGCCGCCAGCAGGAGCGCGCCCATACGTTTCACAGTCATAGCTGGTCCCCCTTGCGTTTTTGTATATATCGCTGTGCTTATCATACTGTTTTTTCAGCGGTGCTGTCAACCCTGTCTATAAACAAAAGGGGCGGGAGTGTCCTGCCCATGCCGCCGTCCCCACAGGATCATCTGGCCTGTTTTCTAAGCCAATCCAGTAGCTCTGACAAGTCCGGAGCGATATGGACATGGGGAAAGGGGAAAAAATCCTGCCTTGGGGTGGTCCCGTTGAGGACTGCCGAAAAATGGCATCCGGCCCGCTGGGCCGCCTCCGCGTCCAGAACGGTGTCCCCACAGTATAGCACCTGGGAGGCCGAGACTTCCAATTGTTCCATAGCAAGCAGAAGCCCCTCGGGGTCCGGCTTACTGTTGGAGACATCGTCGCCGCCGAGTACCACCTCAAACTGGTTTGCCACACCCCTGTGCTCCAGAATGCCCCGCAGAGTGTCCGCCCGCTTGGTGCTGACGACGGCTCTCTTGACGCCCTTCTGACCCAGCCAGCGGAGCAGTTCTGTGGCGCCGGGCAGCAGGACAGCTTCTTCCCTCTGGCGGGCCTGAGCTGCTTGGGTGAAATAGGCGCGGAACTGCTCGCGGTGAATCGGGTCACGATCCCCGGTGAGCTTGGTATAGGACTCCTCCAGAGGATAGCCAACAGTCCGACGGATCTCATCCGCGTCGGGGGCGGGCCAGCCGAGCTGGTCCAGGCCGTAGGCAAAGCCTGCCAGAATAGAGGGGGTAGCATCTCCCAGAGTGTAGTCAAAATCAAAAAATATGGCTTGATACGGCACCATTGTTACCCTTCTTTCCCATTTAGTCAGCCTGTCCCCTAGAGGCATGAAGCCCCAGACAGGAGATCACAATTATAACACAGGCGGCCACGGAGCCACAAGAGGGCGGCCCTTACTCCTGGTCCATGCTTTTCAAATAGGCCTCCGCCCCATAGCGCAGGCAGCGTTGGAGCCGCCGCTCTCCCCGCTTGATGGTCCGGGAAATAGTGGATTTGTCCACCCCCAGCCGCTCACCGATCTCCCGCATATTCAGCCCCTCGGCGTAATACAGCAGGAGGACCTGCCGCTGCTTGGCGGTCACGTCCTCTTTCAGGGCACGGATCAGATTGCGCTTGAGGCGGCTGACCTCCTGGCTGTTGTCCGCCGCCATCTGCCGGGTATACACCGCCATGTCAGCGGCGTATACCTTGCCCCTCCTATATCGTGTATTTGGCATTCCGGCGGTACCCCCTGTCATAGTAGCGTTCGGTAAGGACGGCCAGCTCTCTGGCCTCCCGAAGCATGGTGGCCAGCAGCTTGATCCGCTCCTGAAGCTGGTTGCGGGCGTCCGGGTCCTGCGTCCGTTCCAGCCAGCACTCCAGTTGGCAGATCCTTAGGTCCAGGGACCGAGCATGGGCCCGGTATTCGACAGACAGTTCCATCAGCGTCATGTGATCTCCTCCTCTTTTTCCAGCCTGGCCCAGCAAAGGCGGCAGATCCATCTGCCGCGCCACTGCCAGACTCTGTCCCAATGGTATTGCTCCCCGCCGCACAGAGCGCACAGGCAGCGTGCCCTCTCCTGCTGGCGGTCCTCCAGCGGGGGACGCAGCCGCCGGTTTGGGGAATATGTCGTGGCCCTCTCCTCCTCATATCCAGGTCCGGTAGTCTTTGGAGCAAAGAAACAGCCGCCCTGGAAAAGTTTTTTTGAAATCTGCTTGACAAGTGACGGTTCCTTTGGTAAAATACCACTTGCTGCTGGACAGAAACCTGAGATGCTGGTGTAGCTCAGCTGGTAGAGCAGCTGATTTGTAATCAGCAGGTCGGGGGTTCGAATCCGTCCACCAGCTCCAATTTCATATGGAGGAGTTCCCGAGTGGCCAAAGGGGGCAGACTGTAAATCTGTTGCGTTAGCTTCGGTGGTTCGAATCCACCCTCCTCCACCAAGCCGGAGCAAACGGTCATATCGTTTGCTCCGACTTTTTTATAAAAAGTCAGAGCGCGTTCATTTTGCTGCTCCTCCTTTCCAAAACGGACCCGCTTCGTTGGGACTCGATTTTGCTGGCCGCCCCATGGGCGGCCTTTTGTGTATAAAATATGGCGCCCGACCGTCCTTTCCAGCTTGATAAGAGCAATCAGAAATAGAACATATGTTCTATTTCGGACATAGGATACTCCTTTTTTCTTCTGGTGTCAACTATTTCCTCCCATATTTTTGTGTGGAAAAGGCCGGAAAAAGGGACCTTCGAAAATAAAAGCGCCCCGCGGGGAAAACCCGCGGGGCGCTGCCTGTCCGAACTCAGAAATATTTTTTGACGCCGTCAGGAGCCAAATCAGCATCATCGCTGATGGTGATGGTGAATTTGATATTATGCTGCTCACCAAACTTATTCAGCCAATCCAGGAAATTCTCGGTCTCATTGTCGCACTCGCCGCCTGCGATCTTGGTCAGACTGTCGATAAAGATATGGGTGATGTCATAGTTGCTGGCGTACATACCGCTGATAAAGCCCTTCAAAGCAGTATAGCTGCCGATATCATAGTCGCTGGCTTCCACCAGACGAATGTGGTAATGGATATCCAGGGTCAGCTTGTTGCCTTTCTCGATGCAGATCACATTGCCATGCTCGGTCTGAGCGGCGGCATTGATCATCTCAATCATCTGCTTGGTCTTGCCGGAGCCCTTCTTGCCCATGATAACTCGAATCATGTGTATCACTCCTTAAACGAATTGACGTGGGGAACCTCCCCGTTCTTGTATAACACTTTACCATATCACGCCCAGTTTTTCAACCGGATTATCGTGAATTTTTTGTAACAAGCTTAGAGCCGTGTCTCTAACTGGGCTTTCAAGTCCTCATAACCGGGCTTGCCTAAAAGAGCAAACATATTCTTTTTATATGCCTCCACACCGGGCTGGTCAAAGGGGTTGACCTCTAGCAGATGACCGGACAGGCCGCACACATACTCGAAGAAATAGATGAGATATCCCACCGAGGCCTCACCAATGGCGGGCAGTTCAATCAGCACATTGGGGACGCCGCCGTCTACATGGGCCAGGATAGTGCCTCGCATAGCCTGCTCCGCCACAAAGGAGAGGGGCTTTCCAGACAGGAAATTGAGGCCGTCCACGTTGTCCGGATCGTTGGGGATGATGAATTGCCCCTTGGGGGCAAACTTAACTACAGTTTCAAACATGAGCCGCTCTCCCTCCTGGATATATTGGCCCATGGAGTGGAGGTCGGCAGTAAATTCTACGCTGGCAGGGAAGAGGCCTTTGCCCTCCTTGCCCTCACTCTCTCCGTACAGCTGCTTCCACCACTCGGCAAAGAAGCGGAAGGGAGGCTCGTAGCAGGCCAGTAGCTCTACCTTCTTTCCGGCCTGATACAGGCCGTGCCGGGCGGCGGCGTACTGCCAGGCGGGGTTTTCCGGCCCACCCGCGGAGAGCTCCTCCATAGCCAGACGGGCGCCGCCCATCAGGGCGTCGATGTCGATACCGGCGGCGGCGATGGGCAGCAGACCCACGGCGGTAAGGACAGAATACCGGCCTCCCACCGCGTCGGGTACAACGAACTCCTCATATCCTTCCGCGTCGGCCAGCCCCTTCAGGGCGCCGCGGCGGGCATCTGTAGTGGCATAGATACGCCCACGGGCTCCCTCTTTGCCGTATTTCTCCTCCAGCATGGCTTTGAAGATACGGAAGGCCACAGCTGGTTCCGTGGTAGTACCAGACTTAGAGATGACGTTGACAGAAAAGTCCCGGTCACCGATGAGGGCGATGAGCTCCAGCAAGCTGTCAGTAGACAGTCCATTGCCAGCAAAGTAAATATCGGGCGTGTCCTTTTTCTTCAGATTATAGTTGGGAGAGGCCAGTAGCTCAATGACGGCCCGGGCGCCCAGATAGGAACCACCGATCCCGATGACCACCAGTACCTGGGACTGCTGCTGGATCTTCCGCGCGGCGGCCTTGATGCGGGCAAATTCCTCTTTATCATAGTCCCGGGGCAGGTCCACCCAGCCGGTAAATTCGCCGCCAGGTCCGCTGTGGCTGGACAACATGGAGGCAGCTTTTTCAAGCCTGGCCTGCCGGCTGGTCACATAGTCCTGTGGCAGGAAGGGGGATGCCTTGGATAGGTCCAATTTCAACATATCGTATTCCTCCTGTGAGAAAATGAGATCCTACAAAACAAATTATACCACAGCTCGTCTCCTTTTTACAGAGAATTTTCCCGGTACCGGGATACCAAAAAAAGATTTGTGGAAATTCTTTGGAAATAGGTTGACAAGGAGGGGAACAGCAGTTATAATAATCTTCGCTGTCTGGACGATTAGCTCAGCTGGTAGAGCATCCGCTTGACGTGCGGGAGGTCACAGGTTCAAGTCCTGTATCGTCCACCAACAAGAAGCCCTGGAACCATAAAATGGTGCCAGGGCTTCTTTGCGTCTGTTAAAAAGTAGTATGCCTTACCATAACTTTATTGGCCAGCTATGGGCCCCCATGACTGCATATGTTAAGATGAAGATGATACAATTTTTTGAATGGTGTCCATATCTTGACTACGATTCGTTTTTAAGTGAATTCACTATTTTTTTAATATAATTGGGTAAAGAATTTAAGAAAAAGTTAAAAGAAAAGAGCGGATGATGAAACACTGATCGAGACAGACGCCCTGCCTAAATTGTGCCCTTGGACAATAAAACGAGATTAGTTTAAATTCATCATTTTTAGCTCTTGCTTATATGCTGGTTTTGTGCTAAATTTATATATATTAAGAAAAAAGGAGGTATGTTTATGTGCAAAGTAGATCTGAACAGCGACTTGGGCGAGAGTTTCGGTGCCTATACCATTGGCCTGGACAGCGAGGTTATCCAGTATGTATCCTCTGCTAATGTGGCCTGTGGCTATCACGCCGGCGATCCTCTAGTGATGGACAAGACGGTGGCCGCCGCCAAATCTGCTGGCGTGGCGGTAGGCGCGCATCCCGGCTACCCCGATCTTATGGGCTTTGGCCGCCGGAACATGGTGTGTTCTCCCAAAGAGGTCAAAGCGTACATCCAGTATCAGTTGGGCGCGCTGATGGCGTTCACTGCGGCCCACGGAGTAAAGTTGCAGCACTGCAAGCCTCATGGCTCCTTGTACAATATGGCTGCCAAGGATATGGATCTGTCCTTGGCCATTGCTGAGGCCATCGTTGAGGTGGACAAAAATATCATTCTCATGGGGCTGGCGGGAAGCAAGATGCTGGAGGCTGGAAGGCAGATGGGCCTACGGGTAGCCAGTGAGGTTTTCGCCGACCGAGCCTATCAGGCGGACGGCTCCCTAGTACCCCGGAAACAGCCTGGCGCGGTGATCCATGACAAGGACGAGGCCATTGCCCGCACCATCCGCATGGTCACTGAGGGCAAGGTCACCGCCATCACCGGCGAGGAGGTATCCATTGACGCCCACTCTATCTGTGTCCACGGTGACAACCCCTCTGCGGTGGAATTTGTCAAGAACATCCGGGCCTCCCTCAGCGCCCAGGGGGTGGAGATTGCCCCCATTGCTGAGATTGTGTGACCGAGTGTATGAGGAGAGAAATCCCTAAATTTCATATCATGGGAGGTACATTATGAGTAAGGAGCCTAACATCCTGAATCAGTCCTCGGCAAAACCCAGCCGATCGGTGCTCTTCGGTGCCGCCTTCCTGATGGCCACCTCGGCCATTGGCCCCGGCTTCCTAACCCAGACGTCCACCTTTACCGCCCAGCACGGAGCGGCTTTAGCCCTAGTCATTGTGCTGGCTATTGTCATGGATATCACCGCCCAGATGAACATTTGGTCTGTGGTTTCTGTCTCCCAAATGCGCGCCCAGGATGTAGCTAACAAGCTGCTGCCTGGTTTGGGCGTGGTCATTGCCATTTTGGTGGCCATTGGCGGTTTAGCCTTCAACGTAGGCAACGTAGGCGGTGTGGCCTTGGGATTCAACGCCATGATTGGTTTGGACCAGAAGGCAGGGGCCGTTGTTGCGGGCTGTTTGGGGATCATCATTTTTATCAATAAGAATGCCAAAACTATCATGGATAAGGTAGCCACGATTCTAGCTGCTGTTATCCTTGTCACTGTTCTGGTGGTGGCCATCATCTCTCAGCCCCCCATGGACCAGGTTGCCCATGGGCTGACACGTGTGGACTATTTGTTTAATCCGGATAACAAGATGTTTACTGCGCTGACCACTCTATTGGGCGGATCCTGTGGCGGTTACATCGCGTTCTCAGGCGCGCACCGCCTGCTGGACGCTGGTATCTCTGGCCCGGAGAACGTGGGCCATGTACGTAAAAGTGTCATCCAAGGCTGTGGTACCTCTGGCATCGTGAGGATTCTGCTGTTCCTGGCGGTATTAGGCACCTGCATGGAGGGTTCCCAGTGGCTGGCGGAAAACGCTAAAATTATTACTGACGCTGCCAGTGGCGGCAATCCCGCTGCCGAGGCATTTCGCCTGGCCGCCGGTGACTTTGGTTACCGCTTATTTGGTCTGTGCCTATTCTCCGCCGGCGTGTCCTCTGTGGTGGGCGCGGCATATACCTCAGTCTCGTTTCTGAAAACCCTGCACCCCTTCATCGCTAAATATGAGCGGCAATTTGTGGTGGGCTTTATTGCCTTCTCCACCCTGATGATGGTGATTGTGGGCAATGCTGCTGGGCTTTTGATTGTCGCCGGCGCCTTTAATGGCCTGATTCTGCCTATTACTTTGGGTGTCATGCTTATCGCCAGCCGCAGCAAGCGTATTGTGGGTGAGGAGTACAAACACCCCATGCCGCTGATCGTGCTGGGCGTAGTAGTGGTGGCTGTCTCCTTGTACTCTGGTATACAGACTGTTCCCAATATTTTGCAGCTATTTGGCTAAGAGGATAACAGATATCCGGAAAACCTGCGTTATGCGGGCTTGCCGGACTGGAACAGAAAGGAGCCGTATATGGCTGAAGTGAAATTTCTCCTCTCCGGGGATACCTCTGTGACGGTGGAGTTCGGCAATGAGATTAGCCCGGCTATTAACGCTCAGATCCGCGCCTTTAACATTGCCCTGGAGGAGAGCAGGATCCCTGGCATTACCGAGACGGTTCCCACCTACCGCTCCCTCATGGTCCATTACGATCCTGGCATCATTCTCTATGATGACCTGGTGAAGGAACTCAAGGGGCTGATGGGCCAGCTTTCCAACATTCAGATTCCCCCCAGCGACGTGCTGGAGATTCCTGTCCTCTATGGCGGGGAAGCTGGGCCTGATTTGGAGTTTGTCGCAGAGCATAACAAAAAAACCCCGGAGGAGGTCATCAAAATTCATACCTCCACCGAATACCTCATCTATATGCTGGGCTTCACCCCAGGCTTTACCTACCTGGGCGGCATGAGCGAGGAGATCGCTGCCCCCCGCCTGAAGCAACCACGGGTGAAGATCCCCGCTGGGTCAGTGGGGATCGCGGGTTCTCAGACCGGCGTGTACCCCATCGACTCCCCAGGCGGCTGGCAGCTCATCGGTAAGACCCCGGTGCGTATGTACCAACCGGACCGGGCGGAGCCCATCCTCCCCAAGGCTGGTGAGTACATCAAATTCTATTCCATTACCCAGGCGGAGTTTGACGCCATCGCCGCCCAAGAGGCGGCGGGCACCTATGTGTGCAAGCGCCACCCCAGAAAGGAGGGGGGACAATGAGCATCATGGTATTGAACCCCGGCTTGTTAACTACGGTGCAGGACATGGGGCGCGTTGGCTATCAGCAGTTCGGCGTGCCCGTTTCCGGAGTCATGGACCCCCGAGCGGCGGCCGTCGCTAATATTTTGGTGGGAAACCCGGAGGATGAAGCGGTGCTGGAGTGCACTATGCTGGGCCCACAGCTGCGCTTTGACGCGGCCAACACCATCGCCATCACTGGCGGGGACCTGATGGCCGCTCTAGATGGACAGGTGGTACCAACCTATCGAGCGGTAACTGTCCAGGCAGGTCAGACACTCCGTTTTCAGGCCCCTAAGACAGGTTGCCGGGCCTACATCGCTTTTGCCGGAGGTTTGGACATTCCCGAGGTCATGGGCAGTCGCTCCACCTACTTGAAGGCCAAGATCGGAGGCCTAGGGGGGAGAAAGCTTCAAAAGGACGATGTAATAGGCTTCCGGGCCCCCGGCATCCCTAAGAACCTGTCCGAGCGGTATATCTACCCAGAGTTCATCCCACACCCCGTGTACACCCTGCGGGTAGTTATGGGACCTCAGGACGATGCGTTTACTGACTCAGGTATTGCCACATTTCTGAGGGAAACCTACTCGGTGACCAATGAGTTTGACCGTATGGGCTGCCGCTTGGACGGAATGCCCATCCAGCATGTTACCGATGGCAACATTATTTCTGATGGCATCGCCTTTGGAGCCATTCAGGTGCCCACGGAGGGGAAACCCATCATCATGATGGCTGACCGTCAGACCACTGGTGGCTATACCAAGATCGCGAACGTGATCTCCGCCGACTTCCGCCTCCTGAGCCAGATAAAGGCGGGGGACAAGGTGAAGTTTGAGAGAGTGTCCATTCAGACCGCGCAGGAGGCTCTCCTCAACCAACGCGCTGCCCTGCGCACCCTGCGCCGGTCCCTGGATATGTGATCAATGTGGCCCTGCCTCTGTCGGGTGGGGCCACAGGACAGAAAGGATGATAATTATGGCCTTTGACATTACCCCTTATATAGACAAGAAACCCTCTGAAGTCCGCCAGTTAATTCGTCAGGGTGTCATTGACTTTCCTACCGCCGGTATGTGCCGGGGCTACGCCCAGGCTAACTTGGTGATCCTACCTCCGGAGTACGCCGACGACTTTGAGGAGTACACGCGGAAAAACCCATTTCCCTGCCCGGTGCTGGAAATCATTCGAGGCACCCCAGAGACCCACGCCATGGGACAGGGCGGAAACATTGTCACCGACATCCCCCGTTACCGAGTGTATGAGAACGGGGTGTTTACCAAGGAGCTGACTGATGCCTCTGCATACTGGAAGGCTGGGTATGTGGGCTTCCTAATCGGGTGCTCCTTTTCCTTTGAGGAGGCGCTCATGGCCGCGGGCCTCCCCGTGCGTCATATTGAGCAGGGCTGCAATGTGCCTATGTACAAGACCAATATTCAGACTGTAAAGGCGGGACCGTTTGAAGGACCCATGGTGTGCTCCATGCGCCCTATGACCCCGGAACAGGCCAAAGTAGCCTACGACATTACAGTAAAAATGCCGAATGTTCACGGTGCTCCGGTCCAGATCGGTGATCCTGAGAAGGTAGGCGTTAAGGATGTGATGAAGCCAGACTACGGCGATCCTGTCGAAATTCGGGAGGGAGAAATACCGGTATTTTGGCCCTGCGGAGTCACTCCTCAAGCTGCAGTAGAGAACGCGAAGCCACCCGTTGTCATTACACATGCCCCTGGGCATATGTTTATTACCGATATCCTCAACACAGAGCTAAACGATTATCTGGAAAAAAACAAGTGAAGCTGAGTATAAGGCATGATTGCCTCAAATAATTTGGAGAAAGAGCTGCCTGTGATTTGGAATATCAGGCAGCGCAAATAACCTGCATCGGCAGTACATAACAGAGCATTGAATTACTTCAATGGATCTGTGACAAACGCCTTTGTGGAGGCTCTGAATCATATCGCGCAATCTTTCTTTCAGTCTGAAGAATATGAATTTGAAGTGTTATAAGAGAACGAGAGCAGCAATCTGATATGGATTGCTGCTCTCGTTTCATATTCCGGAACGATATCTTAAAGCTTACCTCTTAATTGAATAATATTTATTCTAACTTCTTTCGCTCCGTCCGGTCGATGTACCTCTTCTCAATTTGTCGCAAATGGTTATCCATTGCCTGATAGGCGTGATCATATTCTTTTCGTTCCAGGGCGTCCACAATGGCGGTGTGCTCAACTACAGCCGGTTTATAGGAGGAAAGCAGTGTGGTACTGAGTATCAGACAGCGGGTGCTGTGTGTGTTAAGCCGTTCCACCACATCGCAAAGGAAGCGATTTCCGGTCGCCTCTGCCAGCGCGGTATGGAAGACATAGTCCTGCTGAATATAGTACATATAGTCATCGGCATCGGCCATCTTGCAATTTTGCTGTTCCTCAATACTATTGCGCAATTTGCGAATCAGCATGGGGGTGACTCGTCCCCTCAGCTCGTTTATAGTCAGAAGCTCCATTGGCCGGCGAATAACATTAATGCTTGCCGCGTCCTCCTCCGTTAGACGGGAGACTGTCACACTTTTTCCGCGCACTTCAGCCAATCCGTCGTCTACCAGTCGGTGAAGTGCAACCCGAACGGTAGTGCGGCTGATTGACAGTTCCGCGCAAAGTTTTTCCTCTGTCAATACATCATCAGGAGCCAGCTCATTGTAGACAATGGCGTTTCTCAGTACATGATATGCCTTGTCTGACAGTTTCATATTTTTCTTCAGGGGTTCCAGCATGAAATACTCGCTCCTTAAACTTAGTATCCAAAAACGCACTGGGGATCAGAATATTACCGACAAGGCGGTGGTATCATTTTTCGTTAAGATATTTCTCCAAGACGCGCAGCATAATAATGGGTAATTTGCCGAAGGAATACTCCTTATGGACTCGCTCTGTCCACTTATGGGCGTCCTTGCCGTGACAGCCGAAGTTGAAGGCGGGGATATTCAGCCGCTTAATTTGGTCCAGGGGCACGTCATAGTGGCCCTTCATGTCAGGGAAGTTGTCCACCAGAGTCTTGATAGAGGTGTCGGTGTCATCCAGCTTCAGATAGCTGCTGTCAGTGAGCACTGGGAAGAACTGCATCATCTTCAGCTCCTCGCCCATCTCCTGGCCCAACTGATTCAGCAGATCGACTACGCTGTCTAACAACGCGCCTTCCTCCGGAATTTCGCGCTTCAGTGTATTTCGGGGGCAGTAGGGCGGTGCCAGGAACAAAATGACTGTGGGTGTATTAATACTCAAAATATTATTTGCCAGATATTCTACAATCTTCAGACACAGCTCGCGGCGGTCCATGTTTTCCTCAAGCGATTGTTTGGTGATTGCACGGATATCCTCGTCCACGTCAGGCTTGAGGGCCTTGGCCTTCTCATACAGCTCACTGTATTCCATGACCTTCAGTTGGTACTCACGCTTGTAGTAGTCGGCACCGGTCATCTTGCAGTAGACCTTATTCTGCTCATCTGTGTAGGTATCCACAGTGTTCAGGGCATCCTCGGCCACCTTGCGCAGGCGGGCAAAAATCTCATCCATCTCCATATTATGGATGAAGTAGTTGAAGTACACAAAAGCGGAGAAGGCGGTCTGCACGTCGTAGGAAGGCTTCAGGTCCCTCATCTTCAGCACCGTGGGGGGCATAGCGAAC
Organism: Muriventricola aceti; assembly: GCF_025567565.1. Taxonomy (NCBI): domain Bacteria; kingdom Bacillati; phylum Bacillota; class Clostridia; order Eubacteriales; family Oscillospiraceae; genus Muriventricola; species Muriventricola aceti. Next base: position 43,738 of record NZ_JAOQKF010000018.1, read on the forward strand.
TCGCCGTTGTAAACGTCGCTGAACTCGGCACGCATATCTATGTTCCGGGTGATCTCAGCGGCTACCATAGAGGCGCTAAACCCCTCAAAGCCCTGACCGGAATGGGTGGGCTTACCAATGATGTAGAAGCAAGGCAGAATTTTTCCCACCGCTCCGGCATGGAAGTAGTGGGCGGTATCGCCGGGGAAGGCGGGGGAGATGAAGTCGGTGTTCATGGCCATCTTGTAGGTTAAGCCATACTTGGCCTTCAGCTCCTCCAGCACATTTAGAGACTCAATAATTCCGGTATGCTGGTTTTCTTCCACAGGATTGGTCATGAAGATCAAATTTCCATCAAACTGATCCAGGTGTTCTGTAAAATACCGCATCAGCACCATATTGACCGCATCGCCCGATTTCATATCAGAAGAACCGCGACCAAACATCCATTCTCCAGACTCAATATCCGCCAGGACCTCTGGGTCGCTAGTAATGGACTTGATCTTCTCTGGCAGGGCGTCGCAGTCAAAGGCGTACTCCTTGATGGAGCCGTAGTCATCGATACCCACAGTATCGTGGTGGCCGTGGAGGATGATAGTCTGGTTGCTGTTACTACGGGAACCAAAAGCGATGGCGACCACGTTGATGCGGTCATAAGGGTCGTTCTTTAGGGGCTGGGTGATGACTTGATCCGGATGTGCCTTAAAGTAGGGGAGCTCACGAATCCAGGCGGCCATATAATCAGCCACCGCACGCTCCCCACCATCGGAGTTATTCATGCTGGGAATGGAAACCAGCTTTTTTGTGAGGGCCAGTGCCTCATCATAGAAAGGATAATTTTGCATGGCGGGTATGCCTCCTTTGTCCCAGAAAGATGGGACGAATATAATAGAAACATTACCCTGATGTCTTTGTTTGAGAGTTGGCCATTTGTACTTTGTATACAGAACATAAATATTATAGTTGAAAGAAAGTTGAATGTCAACCCAAATATCACGATTATGATAAATAGCAAGAAAATAAGAACATCTTTTTGTTGATATAATACAAATGATTTTTGCCAGTCTGTTACCATTAATCGCTGTACACTATAAACAAAAATCTTGCGCAAATTGCAAGTGTAAGTTGGACACCTGCACGGTAGAACTTAGTGAATCAGAGCGTCGGTCAGGATGGAAGCCGCTGGCTTCCGTCCTGGGCG